>JACRBU010000026.1 GCA_016213085.1 Coriobacteriales bacterium | reverse complement strand
GCAGCTCCACGCCGAAGCGCTCGAACACGAAGCGCGTCTCGACCGGGGCCGGCCCGAGGCGCGCCGGCACGTAGACCGCTTCGGCGTCGGTCAGGTTCTTCAGGTGCGCGTACGCGACCGCCGAGCAGATGGAGTCGTTGTCGGGATTTCGGTGTCCGAAGACGAGGATCGGTCCCATCGGGCTCCTCTCGCCACGCATTGGCATCGCGGTGTGCACGCGGGTCAGCTGCGGCGCAGCCGTCTGCTGAAACCGCGTGGTCGATGCCAGCCTCAGTCTGGCATCGACAGCTTGCGCAAGGGCGCGAAGCCGATCAGCAGGTTCTTCGTACCCCCCGAGCGAAACGCCACGGTGACCTTGTCGCCGTCGATGGCGGTGACGGTGCCGATACCGAAGACCTTGTGGTCGACGGAATCGCCCACCTCGAAGCGCTCGACCGTCTCGGGCGTGCGCTTCGCCGCCTTGCGCGCGCCCCCTGCGCCGAACACGCGCCCCCCGCCTGCCGAAGGCCCGTGCCCGAGCGTCGGCCGGCGGTCTCCCCGCTTCGCGTAGCCGGTCCCGGAGATGCCCGCGCTGCCGAGGCCGCTCGCCTCGACGTGCTCCTCAGGGATCTCGCCGATGAAGCGGCTCGGCGGGTTGTACTGCGTCGCGCCGTAGAGCGACCGGGTCTGCGCATGCGTCAGGTACAGGCGTTCGCGCGCGCGTGTGATGGCGACGTACGCAAGGCGGCGCTCTTCCTCGAGTCCCGCAGGGTCGAACATCGAGTTCTGGTGCGGGAAGATCGACTCCTCGAGCCCCGCAACGAAGACGACCGGGTACTCCAGGCCCTTGGCCGTGTGCACCGTCATGAGCGTGACGTAGTCCTCGCCGTTCTCCGCCAGCGTGTCGAGATCCGTGCGCAGCGCGAGCCACTCCATGAAAGCCGGCAGGTCGGCGTCCTCGTGCGCTTCGGCGAATTCCGCCACCACGCCGAAGAACTCTCGGATGTTGTCCGCGCGCGTGAGCGCCTCGTCGGTGTGCTCCGCTTCGAGCGCCTCGATGAGCCCCGTGCGCTCGATGATCGACTCGACCTGGTCGCGAAGTCGCTCGTAGCGCAGTTCGCGCAGGTCGCGCAGCATCTCGAGGAACGCGTGTATGTTCGTGCGAGCTCGGGCTTGCAGCCAGTCTTCGGCGACGGCGGACTCGAGCGCAGCTTCGAAGGTCACGTTGTGCTGACGCGCCTCGAACTCGACCTTTTCTATCGTGGCGTCGCCGATGCCTCGGCGCGGCGTGTTGATGACGCGCTTGAGCGAGATCTCATCGGCAGGATTGACGACGACCTTAAGGTAGGCCATCACGTCGCGGATCTCGGCACGGTCGAAGAAGCGCGTGCCGCCGACGATGCGGTAGGGTCCGCCCGCTCCGAGCAGCCGGTCTTCGAGCACGCGTGACTGCGCGTTGGTGCGGTAGAAGATCGCGAAGTCCGAGTACACACGCCGTTCGCTGCGCGCGAGCCGCTCGACCTCCGACGCGATGAAGCGCGCCTCGTCGCGCTCGTCGGTGGCAAGGTAGTAGCCGATCTTCTCGCCCTCGGCGTTCGCGGTGAACAGCTGCTTGGGCTTGCGATTCGCGTTGTTCGCCACGACCGCGTTAGCCGCCGTGAGGATGCGGGCGCTCGACCGGTAGTTTTGCTCGAGCTTGATGACCGCCGCGTTCGGATAATCGTGCTCGAACTCGAGGATGTTGCGGATGTCCGCGCCCCGCCACGAATAGATCGACTGGTCGTCGTCGCCGACCACCATGAGGTTGTGGTGCTTGCCCGCGAGCAGGTTCGTGATCGCGTACTGCGCGTGGTTGGTGTCCTGGTACTCGTCCACGCTGATGTAGCGGAAGCGGTCCTGGTAGGCGCCGAGCACGTCGGCGTTCTCGGCGAGCAGGGTGTGGCAATTCACGAGCAGGTCGTCGAAGTCCATCGCGTTCGCCTCGCGCAGACGCTGCTGGTAGCGCGGAAAGACCTTCGCGGCGGCCTTGTCGAGCGGGACGAACGCCTTCGCGTCGAAGTCCGCAGGCGACATGAGTTCGTTCTTCGCTGCCGAGATGCGACCGCGCACGCCGTTGAGCGGGTAGCGCTTGTCGTCGAGGCCGAGTTCGGCCATGACGCTCTTGGCCATGCGTTTGGAGTCGTCATCGTCGTAGATGGTGAAGTGGCGCGTGAAGCCGAGGCGTTCGGCATCGGCTCGCAGCATCCGGACGCACATGGAGTGGAAGGTGGAGACCCACATGGAGCGGACGCCCGGACCGATGAGCTTCCCGAGCCGCTCGCGCATCTCGGCCGCGGCCTTGTTGGTGAACGTGATCGCGAGGATCTCGGCGGGAGAAACGCCGAGCTCAGAGATCAGGTACGCGATGCGGAACGTGAGCACCCGCGTCTTGCCCGAGCCTGCACCGGCGAGCACGAGCAGCGGGCCCTCGGTGGTCGTGACGGCACGGCTCTGGGCGTCGTTGAGCGATGTGAGGTCGAGTCGCATAGGTTCGTGATTCTAGCACGCCCCTCTGACCCCTGCCGCCGCCCCGACAGGCGAAACGCGGACCCTGCCGATGAAGGGCGTCAGCCCCTCCGAGATCCCTACTTCGCGACGACCTTCGTCACCGCGCTCGCGGCGCTCAGGTACTTGCCGTCGACCGCCGAATACCAGCGCCAATAGGTCGTCCCTCGACTCGAGAAGCGCACGGATCTCGACGCCCTGCCCGTCGACGAGGTCGTCAGCGTCGCGTACGTCGACCAGCTGCTCCCGTTCGTCGAGCGCTGGAGCACGATGCGCTTCCCGCCGACGGCGCTTCCGTTCTTGCGCTTGGCCGACGCGGTCAGGGTCACCGTCGCGCCGCGAGCCACCGTGCGAGTCCCCGTGGGCGAGCCGGCGAGGACCGGCTTGGTCTTCACCGAGAACGTGGCGGTCGTCGTCGCGCCCACCGTCCCAAGGGTGTCTGTGGCCTTCATCCGAAGTGAATGCGACCCGAGCGCCGACGTCGCCGGGACGTTCGCCGCATTGCCGGGCGTGGTCGTCCACCCCGAACCGTCGAGCGAGTATGCGATCGACGCGACGCCGGCACCGGCATCGGTTGCCGACGCCGTCACGCGCGCGATATCGGCGTACGACGTGACCGCGTTGCTCGAGGTCACGGGGCCGCAGCGGTCGATCGCGACGGTCGCGACATGGTGCGCTTCCGTCCCCGCTTCGCTCGTCGACCAGAAGGTGATCGATGTCGGTCCTTCGGCGGTGATCAGGAATGGCCCCTGATAGATCTGGGGCGTCTGGACCGTCGCTCCCGAGAGCGAGTACATCGTGACGGCGGCGGGGTCGGTCGAGGTCAGCGTGACGATGACGTTCGAGCTCACCCAGCCGGAGGTCGCTGCGGAGGGCGAACTCTGAAGCTGCGTCGCGGGCACCCGGACGGCGACCGGATCGCTGGCGTAGACGACTCCGGCGTCCGGTTCGTAGACGACGCGGAAGGTCCGGTCGCCCTCGATGGTGCCGGTCGGCAGAGCGAACTCACCTGAGCCCGCGGCCGCGCTCCTGACCGACTCCCAGTTCGCGCCGCCATCGGCGCTCTGCTGCAGGGTTACCGAGGCGCCAGGGATCGGGTCGCCGTCGCGGGAGAGCAGCGTACCGGTGATCGCGCTGCTCTGACCCGCGCCGATCGGCGCCGAAGACAGCTCGGCATCGATCGTCGGGCGGAAGGAGCGCGCCCAGCCAAGCGCCTTTCTCAGACCGGCCATCGCGTAGGACGGCTGGTGGACACCCTTGGACGCGTCATTGATCACGAAGTCGGCGTTCTGCGCGGCCTTCTGCAGCATCTGCCACTCGGCCGGTGTCAGGTCGGACGCGGGGCTCGAGGCGGGTTGGATCGCGATGAGCGACGTCCAGCCGGTGAGGCCGAGGTCCTGGGCGTGAACGCCGAGCGCGCTCGTGACTTCGGCCGAGCGGATCGCCACGGAGCCCTGGATCTCCTCGACCCACGACTGGAACTGAGCGCGCGTCCACGTGCTCGGCTCGCCCTCGTGGCACCCGGGCGTGCAGGAGTCGCCGTTCGGGCGCAGCTTCCATCGCTGCGCGTCGCCGGGCATCACGACGTGGAACCGGTGCGACATGCGGGTCATCATCGGGCTGCCGTCGTCATCGGCGGGCATGCCCTCCTTATGGGTGCGCGGCATGTGGCAATCGGCGCACTCGACGTCCGGCATGAACCTGCCGGCCGGCGCGACGCCCCACAGTCCGCCCTTCCCGGACGCTCCACCGTTTCCGCCGAAGACCATCTCGCGCTGAGGGTGGCGAATGCGCGTGTCAGCGGCGGGACGAGTGCGCTCCAGCCCCTTGACGACCTCCGTCTGAAGCGGCTGGTCGAGCACCTCGAACTGCCAGTTGTGACAGTCCTCGCATCCGACCTTCTTGCCGCTCCCCCACTTCCGGGCGAGATCGTATCCGCTCGCCGTGAAGCCAACATGGCCGGTGTGGCAGACCTGACACGAGATGCCCGGATCGTGGGCGACGGCCTCGTCGATCGTCGGTGCGTCGGTGACGATGAACGAGCCGCTGGGCAGCTTCGCGCCGATGCGATTCAAGAATCCGAGGCCCGAATGGCACCCGAGGCACTTCGTGTCCGTCCCCGATCCGACCTTCGCGTTGACGGGCGCGGCATGCCCGTAGCCGTTAGCTGCCTTGTTGATGAGCCACTCGTTGTAGTAGACGTGGCGCATCGAGTAGTTCGCGCCGTTGGGCAGGAACTTCGGCTTGGTGCCCCCGTTGGCGATGAAGTTCATGAACTCGGCCTCGGTCGGCACGGCGGTCGACGGCGTCAGATACGCCGAGAGGTCCTCATCGGGCGTGTAGCCGTTGGGGTTGCCGAAGAAGGCGTTGGACGTGTTGCGCTGCGGCGCCGTGCCAGTGACGTGACACTGCCCGCATACCTGCGCCTTGAGCAGCTGCGTCCCGCCGACGACCTGGGGCACTCCCGGCGCGTGCGCGCTCGGGCTCTCGCCGGTTCCGTGGCAGACCTCGCACTGGATGCTCAGGCTGTTCACGGCCGTGGGCGTCGAGGTGGTCTGCGTCCCGCCGTTCGGCAGCGCGTACGACTGCTTCGAGGGGCGCGTCAGCCCGAGGTTGTGGCAGCCCGAGCAGCTCTGGTTGTACGACTTGCCGGTCATCGGCGTCGTCACGGGCTCCCACACTCCGGTTCCGTGCTCCTGCTCCCAGCCCATCGGGCTCCACACGGGAACGTCGTCGGAAGGAGTGATCGCGACGCGATTCTGCGTCGGCGAGCCTATGTACTCGAGGAGACCGAACTGATCGCCGACCTGCAGCCAGATGTCGGACGGCTGGATCGCCAGCCCGCCGCCACTGGGTGGCGGCCACATGCCCGAGGTGGCCGAAGGCGTGAGCTTGCTCGGATCGGCAGGGATGTTCTTGACCATCTCGCTATGGACGGTAGGCGTTCCCGAGATGGCGGGATGGCATCCGGTAGCAGCGCACTTCCCGGCGCCGGCGTACCACAGCCCGTAGGCGTTGGCGGTCTGCTCTCCGCTCGCGCTCTGGATGGTGAACGCCGAGGCCGTGGCCGGCACGGCTGCGATCAGCGTGACAGCGGCAGCGACGATGATGAGCGTTCGCACGCTTCTCATGGGTCCCCCTCGGTGCATGCAGGCATCGAAGCCGCCAGGCGCGACCTCACCGAGAGGTATCGGGCACAGCTGAAGATTCCTTGATGGGTGATTCGGTGTGTGGGGGGGTGTGCCACCTCGCGGTGCGGCATGAGCTGCTCGCGAAGCGAGTCAGCTCGATGCCGCACGTTGGAGCGACGCCAAAGTCGTCGCTCCAACTACTTGATGAGCCGAATCATCTTGAAGCCTCCGCCTTCCTGGTCCTTGTGGAGGCATGCGTCGTGGCAGACGCGTCGACCGTGGGCCGTGTGCTGGATGTTGCCGCACCGATCGCAGACGATCCGTTCGCATACCGTGCACACGCCGAGTCGCACCGCGTCATCGCTTCCGCAGTGCGGACAGACTCGCCTGATCGCCCCGTCCTCGCGGGCCACGCCGACTCCAATCCCGGCGGCGGGCCCGACCAGGCGATGCGCGACCGCACCGCATCCATCGGTGGGCTGAGCCCTCCAGGCGAGCCCTTGCCCGGCGGCTTCCGCCGCCCACTGAGTTCGCGCTTCGAGGGTGCGAGTCCTGCTGTACTTTGTGATTACGTTATCTCGCCGGTCGTTTTGGGCGTCGAGCGGACGGCGGCGGCCGCTCGGGACGCCCCTACGCCAACGTCGTCCCCACGGCCTGAGCAACCTTCCGGAGGTCCGCGACGAGCGCGCGGAACTGCGGGATGTCGAGCGACTGCGGGCCATCGCAAAGAGCCGCGCGCGGGTCGGGGTGCACCTCGACCATGATGCCGTCAGCGCCGACCGCGACCGCAGCTCGAGAGATCGCGGGAACGAGGTCGGCCTGGCCTGTGGGGTGCGACACGTCGACGATGATCGGGTGGAGCGAGAGCTTCTTCACGACCGGGACGGCCGAGATGTCGAGCGTGAATCGCGTGGCCGTCTCGAACGTGCGGATTCCGCGCTCGCAGAAGACGACGTTCGGATTGCCGCCCATGGTGATGTACTCGCTCGCCTGCAGCCACTCCTCGATCGTCGCCGCCATGCCGCGCTTGAACACAACGGGCTTGTGGTTCTCAGCGGTCGCTGCTCCGATCTTCTTGAGCAGGCTGAAGTTCGCCATGTTGCGCGTTCCGACCTGCAGCATGTCGGAGTACTCGCTCACGATCTCGACGTGGGCGGAATCGACGATCTCGGTGACGACGAAGAGTCCGAACTCGTCCGCGGCCTCGCGAAGGAGCGCCAGGCCCTCCTCCTCGAGCCCCTGGAACGAGTAGGGCGAGGTGCGCGGCTTGTAGGCACCGCCTCGCATGACCTTGACTCCGAGTTCCGCGCACACCCCGGCCACTTCGCGCATCTGCTCGCGGCTCTCGACCGAGCACGGACCGGCGATGATGGAGACGGCGCCATCGCGCTGGATGGCGTCGGCAGCGCGCGCCTGAGGCGCGTCGGCGCTCATCCTTGCAGCTCCTTCATGACGTGAAGGATGGCCTCGTAGATCTCGCGGAGGTTGTCGCCGTACAGCGGTCCTTCGTTGCACTTGTTGAGGTTCTCGAAGATCTCCTCTTCGCGCTTGGGATCGTACAGGCCCCAGTGGACCTGCGGCTTGAGACCCCGGATCTCGAGGGCCTTGGCAGCTCGCTCGTTCAGCAGCTTCACGATCCGGCAGTCGAGCTCGTCGATGCCGGTTCTAAGTTCGCCGATGCGCTGCTGCGCGTCGTTGCTCGGGTCGGTCATGGAGTGCCTCCTTGCGTGTTCAGGCACCTAAGCGGTGTGAACGCATTGTAGTCAATGGCAGACTGCGCTGCCATTGACGGGCTGGTTCGAGCAGACGCCTTCGGCGCTGCTCAACCACCCGCACGCCACACCCGATGGGAGCAGTGGTGCTCTCCTCGGGCGTGGCGGACGTGGCTACCTGATCTCCGGACTCCACGAGATCCAGTCGATCTGGCCGTTGAAGTAGTTCGAGAGGGCCGGGGTGTTCGTGCCGATCCTGAACGCGCCGGACTCGGAGAGGATCTTGTCGTCGGTGTACAGCTTGCGATCGGCGGTGAGCTGGGACTGGTTTGCGTCGGTGGCGTCGACGTAGCCGCTCCAGCGCTCACCGGCCCCCAGACCGTCGGTGCCCTCGTCATCGAGGTAGATCTCGGCGGGCACGAAGGGCTGTCCCGCAACACCGCCGCTCTTGTAGGTGTTCCAGACCACCTTCATGCGGTACCAGTGGCCGGACACAACCGGGTGGTACTCGGGAGAAGCCGCGTCGGTGGCCTCGGTCAGGACCGGTTTCCACACGTTGCCGCCGTGAGCGTCTTGCACGCGTACCCAGAGCGCGACAGAGGCCTCGCCCGCGGCTGGGTGGTAGTTCGGCCAGTTCGTGCCGTCGATAATGCGCCAGACGGACGTCTGGTAGTTGCCCGTGCTACCCGCGCGCCCGAGGACGCGCTGCACCACGTTTCCGGTCGCGCCGGAGAATCCCTCGGGCTTGATCCGCGCCTCGATCGTCATCGTCGTTTCGGTGCGAAGCGCACTCGAGTTGTTGGCGAACTCGACGTAGTTGCCGGTCCCGTCGCCCGCGAACGCGCTTCCGGTCAGCGCTCCGCTTCCGTACACGCGTCCAGCCACGAACCCGCTTGTGTCGGTCACGAAGGTGGTGCCCGGCGCCTCATCGAGCTCGAAGCGGATCTCACCGGTGGGCGTCTGGCCACTCGGTGCGAGGATGACCGGGTTCGTCGGGGCGATGTTGTTGTGTTCGTCGAATACCGACGCCGCCGCAGGCGCGAGCAGGTCCACGTTCAGGTCGTCGACGTCGTCAAGGGCGGAGCTGAGCGTGAGCGTCGCGGTCGCGTCACCAGGGTTGTGAGCGACGTCGACGATCGTCCTTGAGCCGTCTACATCGGTGAGTGTGAAGTCGGAGGGCTGCAGAGCGCCCGCTGCCCCTGCGCTCGAGTACACGCCTTCGGAGAAGCGCACGGTAAGGCGGTCGCTGCCGATCATGCCGGTAGCACTCGCGATACGCGGGGCCGCCGCCTGATCGGCTGTCTCGAAGTAGCCTGGGGGCTTCGTCACGTTCCAGAGCTTCGCCTCGTCGATCGAGCCGACGAAGCCGTTCTGCCAGTCGAAGCCGCCCACCGTGAATTCCGAAGCGCACCAGTGACCGTCGTAGCCGTACGGGTTGTCCCTCGAGTCCAGATCGCCGGGGTAGCTGTGCGCGCTGAACGGGAAGATGAAGTCCTCCCCTGCTCCAGGCTGCGTCATCGTGCCCGACACGTCGCTGGTTGTCACGTCCTCGCCGTCGACGTAGATCCTGATGCGGCCGACCGACGGATCGGCCGGATCGCGGTCGGGGCCGTCCTTGTCGAACGATGCGGCGATGTGGGTCCACCGCCCGACCGGGATGTCGACGGAGCTGTAAGCGCCGCGAACCCCGGTCCCCGTGCCGTCGACGTTGACGTTGAGGACCGCACGCCAGGTTCCGTCGATCTTCTTGAGCGCGAGGGTGTACCCGCCGTCGTTGTGGCCGACGTGCTTCGTGAACACGGTGTACTCGGTGGCGGCGCTGTCCGTCGGGTTCACCCACGCTTCCATCGTGGTGTTGTACTTCATCTCCGTGTACTTCCACGTGCCGTGGTATCCCTCGTCAGTGGACCAGTTCGCGTTCTCGGTCCCCACCTGGACGCCCTGGTCTCCGCTCAGCGAGATGGCCTGGCCGCTCTTGCCCGCTGCGAATGACCCTGCCTGGTTGAACCACTTCGAGTCGAGCTGGAAGTCGCTCGCGTCCTTGAGGTTGTTGTCGAACCCGAGATCGAGCACGAGATCGCCGTCCCACGTGCGCTTGGAGGAGTCACCGGTGGCGTGCGGCATGCCGTGGATCGTCTCGGGTGAGACCGCGTAGCCCTGGGCCCGCGGGTTGCGACCGGGATCCTCGTGACAGCTGTTCGCATTGCCGCACGACATCCCGGCGTGCCAGTCGGAGTAGTAGTAGTGACACGCGTTGCAGAGCGTCTTCCACTCGCCCGTGTACGTCGCGCCATTGACGAGGCTCTTCAGCTTGCGTGAATCGGTCGCGTGAGTGTCGTGACAGTTGCTGCAGGACAGGACGAAGTTCGCGCCCTTGATCCGTTCTTCCTGGTCGTAGACGGAGCGCGTCCAGATCTGCTCGCCTCGGCCTCGCGGCGTGACGGGCCACGCATCCTCCTCAGAGGTCACGTCGTCGCCGTCCCAGCCTTGGGCCTGCCCGTACGTGTACCAGTTCGGCGAAGTCCCGTAGCCATTCGGCACGTTGGCCGAAACCAAGCCGTGGTTGTCCCCGCCCCACGTGATGGAGCCATGGGCGCCGAACTCAGACTGTGGCGTCGCGTGGCAGTCCAGACAGAAGGTCACGTAGTCGGGAATCTCATTGCCCGCGAGGTCCTCGCCCTGAGGCGTACGGTACGTGCCGCCGGCCGCGAAGTCGGTCATCTTCTCCCCGGCTTCGTCACCCCAGACCTCGGTGTTGTCCGTGAAGCGGGTCATGGCGCTCTTCGAAGGAGTCTCGGCCCTGGTCAGGCCGGTCAGCACGTGCACGTTGTGACAGGACGTGCACTCGAGCGTGTAGTCCTTGCCGTTCTTGCCGAAGCTCGCGCCCACGGAGTGACCAGCGTGAACTCCGTGGCAGCTTGCACACACGTCGCTTTGCACGGTCATCTGAGTGCCGCCTCCGGGCGCACCGTGCGGGTCGTGACAGTCGGTGCACTTGAAGCGTCCGTGCGCCGCGTTCTCGAAGCCGGTGTAGTCGGTGTAGAACTCCGGCGATGACGCCGCTCCCCCGG
>JACRBU010000037.1 GCA_016213085.1 Coriobacteriales bacterium | reverse complement strand
GCTCCAGCGAGACGCTCGCCGGTGGAGGCGTCGAAGACCCCGTACTCGTTGACCTTCATGCCGAGCTTCTTGGCCACTTCCCGCAACTCGACGTTGTGGTCCTTGTTGCCGGTGAAGTACTGCAGCGCCGCGCCCCATTCGGCCGGAGCGACCACGCGCACATCGACGTGCAAGCCGTCATGCAGTTCGATGCTCGTCTTGGTCTCCCCGCTCCCGAGCACTCGCTCCACGGCAGGCAGCTCGCGGACCGCTCGCATCACGCGGGCGGGGTCGTCGCTTGCCGCCACGATGTCGATGTCCCCGATCGTCTCCTCGCGGCGTCGTACCGACCCGGCGGGCTCGATGAGCGTGACTCCGGTCGCCTCCGCGATGTCGGCGGCCAACCGCTCGGCGACGGGCAGCGCGAGCGCGAGCGGCGCCCGTTCCGCGTGGCGGTGGAAGGCCTCGAGGTTGGCGACGATGGACTCCGCCGTCTTCGGTCCGAAGCCCCGCAGCTGGGCGACCTTGCCCTCGGCAAGTGCCGCTTCGAGGTCGGCGGCGGTTCGGACACCGAGCTTCTCGTAGAGGATGGCCGCCCGCTTCGGCCCCACTCCCGGGATGAGCATCACCTCGGCGAGGGTCGGCGGCACCTGTGCGGAGACCTCGTCGAGCGCGTCGAAGGAGCCTCGCTCGAGGACCTGGTCGATGTTGACCGCCATCTTCGGGCCGACCCCGGGGATCTCGGTCAAGCGTCCTTCGGCGGCGAGGACCGCGACCTGTTCGGGCCAGGCCCGCAGCGCGCTGGCGGCCCTTCGGTAGCTGAGGAAGCGGAACTTGTCCGCGCCCGAGATCTCGAGCAGCGCGGCAGTGAGGTCGAGCTTGGCGGCGACGGCGGTGTTGTCGTACGCCGGCATCGGCTAGCTCGCGGTCACCGTCTCGAGCCAGGCTTCATCGGCCGTCAGCGCGTCTTTCGCCAGCCGAAGTTGCGCGGCAACGGACTCGTGGGCGGTTCCGCCCTCGGTGGTGCGCCGCGCGACGACTTCCTCGATGTCGACCGCGTCGAGGGCATCGGGGCCGAAGTCGGACGAGTGGGCGGCGAACTCCGCCGCGGTGAGGTCCTGCAGCGTCCGGTCCGAGCGCTCCAGCTCGAGCACGAGCTTGCCGACGACCTCGTGCGCTTGGCGGAAGGGCATGCCGCGGCCGACAAGGTAGTCGGCGAGATCGGTCGCCGCCATGAAGCCGCCCAGCGAGCCGGCGCGCATCGCTTCGGCGTTCACGCGCATCGTGTCGATCATGCCTGCCATCGCGCGCAGGGAATCGGCCACCGTGTCGATCGCGTCGAAGGCCTGCTCTTTGTCCTCCTGCATGTCCTTGTTGTATGCGAGGGGCAGGCCCTTGAGGGTCACCAGCAACGACGTCAGGTCGCCGACGACCCTCCCGGTCTTGCCGCGGACGAGTTCGGCGAAGTCGGGGTTCTTCTTCTGCGGCATGATCGAGGAACCGGTCGAGTACTCGTCGTCCATGGTGACGAAGCCGAACTCCTCGGTGGACCACAGGATGAGTTCTTCGGCGAGGCGCGAGAGGTGCACCTGGCACACCGCGCACGCGTAGACGACATCGAGCAGGAAGTCGCGGTCGCTTACGCTGTCCATGGAGTTCGGCGAGACCTCGGAGAAGCCGAGACGCTCGGCGACGTAGGCGCGGTCGAGCGGGAACGTGGTCCCGGCGAGAGCGGCACTGCCGAGCGGCATGACGTCGGCTGCTTCCCAGGCGTGGCGCATGCGGGTGAAGTCGCGGGTGAGCATCCAGGCGTACGCGAGGACGTGGTGGCTGAAGAGCACCGGCTGCGCCTTCTGAAGGTGCGTGTAGCCGGGCATGACGACGTCAGCGTTGGCTTCGGCGACCCGAAGGAGTACGCGGCGGAGCGCGACGATGGCGTTCGCAAGTTCGGCCGCACGGTGCTTCGAGTACAGACGGGTATCGAGTGCGACCTGGTCGTTGCGGCTTCGTCCGGTGTGAAGCCGTGCGCCAGCTGCACCGACGCGCTCGGTGAGGACGCGCTCGATCGCCATGTGCACGTCTTCGTCGGCGACGTTGAACTCGAACTCGCCGTCGCGAATCTCGCGGTAGATCTCACTGAGACCGGTCTCGATCGCGTCGGCGTCCTCAGTGGAGATGACGCCCTGCTTGGCGAGCATCCGGGCGTGGGCGATGGAGCCGCGGATGTCCTCGGCCCACATGCGTTTGTCGACCGGCAGCGACGCACCGAAGTCCTGCAGGAACTTGCCGGGCGTGCGCTCGAACCGTCCCGACCAGGCTGTCTTGGCGTCGTCAGTCATGAGATGGGGAGTCCTCTCCTGCGGCGATGGAATCGGCGGTTTCTGCGCCCGAATCCGCTTCCGGGCCCGTGTCGGCCTCGACGTCTGCCGTCGACGACAAGCCGACGTCTTCGGACGCGGGCTCGACGACCGCCGACCTCTGGCTGCTGCGGGACCCGAGGATCCAGCCCAGCCCGAACGCGAGGAGACTGGGCGCGAAGAGCAGCAGCCCGATGACGACGATGATGAGCAGCTCGGGAACGCCGAGTCCTGACAGCACGAGTTCCTAGACCTCGCCTTCCTTGCCGACCTTGCGGCGCTGGCGCGCCCAGACCTTGGTCGGAAGCCCCCACAGGTCGATGAAGCCCTTCGCGGCCTTGTGATCGAAGGTGTCGGCCTCATCGTAGGTCGCCAGGTTGTAGTCGTACAGCGAGTACGGGCTCTTGCGGCCGACGGTGACGCAGCTGCCCTTGAAGAAGCGCAACCTGATGTCGCCCGTGACGAGCTTCTGGGTGGTCTCCACGAATCCGTCGAGCGCCTCCTTCAGCGGCGAGAACCACATGCCGTTGTAGACGAGCTCCGCCCACTTCTGCTCGACGCCGAGCTTGTAGTGGAGCAGCTCCCGCTCGAGGCAGAGGTCCTCGAGGGCCTTGTGGGCCTGGACGAGCGCGAGCGCGCCGGGCACCTCGTAGATCTCGCGAGACTTCACGCCGATGAGGCGGTTCTCGATCATGTCTATCCGGCCGAACCCATGGCGCCCGGCCATGTCGTTCATCGTGCAGATGATGTCGTGGAAGCTCATGAGCTCCCCGTCGAGAGCGACCGGCAAACCCTGCTCGAAACTGATGACCGCGTACTCAGCGTCGCCGCAGGCATCGCCGCGGGCATCGTTGGTAAGCGTGTAGATGTCGGCCGGAGGCTCGGCCCACGGGTCCTCGAGGATGCCGCACTCGATCGCGCGGCCCCAGAGGTTGTCGTCGATCGAGTAGGGGTTGTCCTTCGAAGTCGGCACGGGGATGTCGTGGCGCTCGGCGTAGTCCATCTCCTCGTCGCGCGTCATACCCCAGTCGCGCACGGGAGCGAGCACGTCGAGGTCGGGGTCGAGCGCCGCGATTCCTACCTCAAAGCGGACCTGGTCGTTGCCCTTGCCGGTGCAGCCGTGCGCGATGTACTTGGCGCGGACTCGATGGGCCTCTTCGACGAGGTGCTTGACGATGATCGGGCGCGAGAGGGCCGAGAGCAGCGGATACTTGTTCTCGTAAAGGGCGTTCGCCTTGAGCGCCTTGGCGAGGAACTCCTCGACGTACTCCTCGCGAACGTCCTTGCAGATGGACTCCACCGCGCCGATGCCGAGCGCCTTGTCGCGCACGAACTCGAGGTCTTGGCGCTCCTGGCCGACGTCGACCACGAGCGCGACGACGTCGACGTCCTTCTCGTCTTTCAGCCACTGGATGGCGACGGAGGTGTCGAGACCTCCGGAATAGGCCAGTACGCACTTCTCACGAGCCATGCAAGCGTTCCTTTCGATGTCGGTTGCGCGGGGCGCGGCGGCGCCCGTAGCCGTTGGGGTCGTGGGCGGTCAGGTTTCGGGCGTCAGGCTTTGCCCTTGAACTTCAGGATGGTGTCGACGAGGTTCTCTCCGTCCTCGGGAGTCCTCGTGATGACGAGGATGGTGTCGTCGCCGGAGACGGACCCGAGGATGCCGTCGAGTTCCGCCGCGTCGAGAGCGGCAGCCACGCCCGGGGCGGTGCCGGTCGAGGTCTTGATGAGCACGAGGTTGTCGGAGCGCACGGCGTCGACGACGAGGTCCGCGACCATCCTCTGGAGGTGCTGGTCCTCGGCGAGCACGTACACGCCCTCGGGGAGCTTGCGCAGCCCCATCTCGGTGATGTCTCGGCTCACCGTCGCCTGCGTGCATACGAAGCCCTGCGCTCGCAAGCTGTCGACCAGCGCGCGCTGCGTCTTCACGCGCTCGCTGCGCACGATCCGGCGGATCGCTTCCTGACGCTCGATACGTTTTCTGGCCACCGTCGTTCCCCTGGTCCTCGAATCAGGCGCCGAGCACGAGGCTCAGCCACGCCTTCTGCACGTGCAGACGGTTCTCGGCCTCGTCGAAGACGACCGAACACGTCGAATCGATGACTTCGTCGGAGACCTCTTCGCCGCGATGCGCCGGCAGACAGTGCATGAAGATGGCATCCCCAGCGGCCTGCGCCATGAGGTCGTCGTCGACCGTGAACGCACCGAAGACCTCGAGGCGCATCTCGTACTCCTCCTCCTGACCCATCGAAGCCCAGGTATCGGTCGCCACGACCTTAGCGCCCTTGACGGCCTCCTCCGGACCGCCGCAGATGCAGATCTTGGCGCCTGCCTCGGCAGCGAGTTCTTCGGCGTGCTGCACGATCTCGGCGGGAGGCTCGTAGCCGGAAGGCGTGGCGATGCGGACATCCATGCCGGCGAGCGCGCCGCCGAGCAGATAGGTGTTCGCCATGTTGTTGCCATCGCCGACGTACGCGAACGAGAGCCCCGAAAGCGACCCGTGGTGCTCGCGCATGGTCAGCAGGTCCGCCAGACCCTGGAACGGATGGTGGTCGTCGCTGAGCATGTTCAGCACGGGGATCTCGGCGTATGCGGCGACCTCGGTCAGGAGCGACTGCTCGAACGTCCGGATGGCGATGGCGTCGACGTAGCGCTCCAGCACCATCGTCGTGTCGAACGGGGACTCGCCACGGGAGAACGCCGTGTCGCGCCCCTGCATGGTGACGGGGTGCAGGCCGAGTCGAGCGCACGCGACCTCGAAGGAGACCAGCGTGCGCAGCGAAGGCTTCTGGAATATGAGCGCCACGGAGCGACCGGCAAGCGGTACGTCGCGGTCGCCGAGCGCCCAGGCCTCCTTCTGGGTCTGGGCCACGTCGAGCACGTACGTGAGCTCTTCGGGAGTCAGATCGCCGATCGAGAGGAGGTCGCGTCCGACCAAGGTCGTCTTCATCAGCTGCTCACCTCGGCAAGGACGTCGGCCAGAGCGGAAAGCAGTGTATCAACTTCGGCCCTCCCGCACACGAGCGGCGGAAGGAAGCGGAGGATGTCGGTACCGATCGAGTTGACGACGATTCCGCGCTCGAGAAGCGCCGTGGCGGCTTCGGCGGCAACGGGCTTCGTGAGCGTGATGCCGCACATCAGGCCGGCGCCGCGGATCTCGGCGACGTGGCCGCTCGCGGCGAGCTCGGAGAGGCGCCCGCGCAGGTACTCGCCGATGAAGCGCGCATTCGCGCCGAGGTCATCGGCGATGAGCGCGTCCATCGTCGCCCGGGCCGCCGCGCAGACGACCGGTCCGCCGGCGAAGGTCGAGCCGTGATCGCCGGGCTCGAAGGCCGAAGCGACGCTGTCGGTGGCGGCGAGAGCACCGATCGGCAGGCCGTTCGCCATCGCCTTGGCGACCGTCACGATGTCGGGTTCGATGCCGAAGGCCAGAAACGCGAAGGCCGGCCCGGTCCGGAAGAAGCCGGTCTGGACCTCGTCGATGATGAGCAGCGTGTTGGTCTCGTCGCAGAGCTTGCGAACGCCGTGAACGTACTGCTTCGTCGCGGGCCAGACTCCCCCCTCGCCTTGCACGACCTCGATCATCACCGCGGCCGTCGTGGGGTCGATCGCCTCGGCGAGCGCGTCGAGGTCGTTGAGGGGCACGTGGCTGAAGCCCTCGGGAAGCGGCTTGAACGACTCCTGCTTGGACGGCTGGCCGGTCGCCGCCAGGGTCGCCATCGTCCGGCCGTGGAAGGAGCGCTCGGCCGTGACCACGCCGAACGCGCCCGGCTTGTTGGCGAGCGCCCACTTGCGAGCGAGCTTGATGGCGCCCTCATTGGCCTCGGCGCCGGAGTTCGCGAAGAATACCTTCATCCCGCCGCCGAGGAGTCGAACGAGCTGCTCGGCCGCCTCGTCGCGATGCTCGACGTAGAAAAGGTTGCTCACGTGGACGAGCTTGCCCATCTGCTCGCAGACCGCGGCGGTCACCGCAGGATGCGCATGTCCGAGGTTCACGCAGCCGATGCCTGACACGAAGTCGAGATACTCGCGACCGGTGTCGTCCTGCAGGCGCATGCCCTCCCCGCGCACGAACGCTACGGGTTTGCGCGCGAACGTATGCATGACGTATTCGGCGTCGAGCTTCTGGAGCTGTTCGAGCGAAGCGGGCATCGCGTCAGTCACCTTTCGCTTGGATGTCGAGGTCGGCCGCGATCATGGTGCCGACGCCCTCGTCGGTGAAGACCTCGAGCAGAAGTGCGTGAGGGACCGTGCCGTTGAGGATGTGGGCCCGCCGCACGCCACCGCGCAGCGCGTGGACGCAGGCGGCCACCTTCGGCACCATGCCGCCCTCGAGCACGTCGGCGATGATCATCTCCTCGGCCGAGGACGGAGCGAGCTTGCTGATGAGGGAGGTCTTGTCCTCGAAGTCGGCGTAGAGACCGTCGACGTCGGTGAGGAAGATGACCTTGTCGGCCCCGAGAGCGGCTGCGATGGCTCCGGCCACGGCGTCGGCGTTGACGTTGAACGCGTGACCGTCGGCCCCGATCGCGACCGAGGCGATCACGGGGATGAAGCCGTCCTCGACGAGATTGTCGGCGACCGTCGTGTCGATGCGAGAGACGTCGCCCACTCGACCGAGATGCTCGTCACGCTGGATGGCCTGCACGAGGTGGCCGTCCTCGCCGGAGAGGCCGACGGCGCGCACGCCGTGCTCGTTGATGGCGTTGACGAGGTCCTTGTTGACCTTCCCGACGAGCACCATCTTGACGACTTCCATGGCCTCGTCGGTGGTCACGCGCAGGCCGTCGTAGAACTCGACCGGCAGGCCGAGCCGCTGCATGTACGACGTGATCTCGGGCCCACCGCCATGCACGATGACCGGATTGATGCCCACGAGCTTCATGAGCACGATGTCGCTCGCCACGCTGCGCCGAAGCTCGGGATCGGTCATGGCCGCGCCGCCGTACTTGATCACGACGGTCTTGCCCCAGGTCTGCTTGATCCAGGGCAACGCCTCCATGAGGGTCTCAGCCTTGAGCAGCAGGTCCTTATGTGGCAACGATTGCGTCATTCGTCCGCCTCCCACGTCAGCCTAGCTGCGGTACTCGCCGTTGATGCGCACGTACTCATAGCTCAGATCGCAGGTAAGCACCGTGGCGGTGCCGTCGCCGAGCCCCAGATCGCACGCGATCTCGATCTCGTCGGCCGCGAGCGCCACGGCTGCCTCCTCCTCGCTGAAGTCGACCGCCTCCCCACCTCGGCAGGTCACGATGCCGGCGAAGGAGATGTCGACGGAGTTCGGGTCGACCTGCGCGCCGGACTTGCCGAGCGCCATGGCGACCCGTCCCCAGTTCGCGTCCTCGCCGAAGAGCGCGGTCTTGACGAGCGGCGAGTTCGCGACGGCGAAGGCCGCCGTCTCGGCGTCGGCCTCGCTCGACGCTCCGCGCACGGTGACGGTGACGAGCTTCGTCGCACCCTCGCCGTCGAGAACGATCATCTTCGCAAGCTCGGCGCAGACGGTCTCGATGGCCTGGGCGACCGGCGCGTAGAGCTCGTGGTCCGTTCCGATGCGACCATCGGCATCACCGTCGGAGCCGTCGGGGATGCCGGCCGCTCCCGACGCCATCAGAACGACCATGTCGTTGGTGGACGTGTCCGAGTCGACGGTGATGCGGTTGAAGGTGCGGCTCGTCGCATGCCGAAGGGCTTCGTCGCAGGCTGCGGGAGAGAGCGGCGCGTCCGTCGTGACGACTGCAAGCATGGTGGCCATGTTCGGCATGATCATCCCGGACCCCTTAGCCATGCCGCCGACCCTGTAGGCGTTCCCGTTCGCGTCGAGCCGAAGGGCGATCTGCTTCGCGAAGGTGTCGGTCGTCATGATCGCGGCCGCGACGCTGTCCCCTTCGCGGTTGTCCAGCGACGCGACGGCGTCGGCGATGCCCGCTGTCACGAGCTCCACGGGGAGCTGCACGCCGATGACGCCGGTGGATCCGACCACGATCTCGGCGGCGGACGCGTCGAGTGCTTTGGCGGCGGCCTCGGCCATCGCGTAGGCGGCACGCATCCCCTGCTCGCCGGTGGCGGCATTGGCGTTGCCGCTGTTGATCACGACGGCCCGCGCGTAGCCCGCGGAGACGTGCTCGCGCGAGACGGCGACCGGCGGGGCGGCGAATGCGTTCGTGGTGAAGACGGCTGCCGTCGGCACCGGCTTGTCGCAGGCGACGACCGCGATGTCGCGCTTTCCGCCAGCCTTGATCCCGGCGCTCGCGGCACCGGCTGTGAAGCCCTCGGGAGCGACGACCCCCCCTTCGGCCATGCCGTAGGGCCCGAATCCGGATTCCGCGCACATCGTCACACCACCGGTCCCGGGATCAGGAGACCCTCTGTCTCGGGGTAGCCGAGGACGGCGTTGGCGCACTGCACCGCTTGACCCGCAGCGCCCTTGACGAGGTTGTCGATCGCGCAAGCGACGATGAGCGTGCCGCTCGACTCGTCGACGGCCACGCCGAGGTGCGCTCGGTTCGTGCCCCTGACCTCGGAGGTCGCGGGCATCCGGCCGAGCTCGTGGACGCGGACGAACGGCTCGTCGGCGTAGCGCTCGGCGTACGCGGCGTGCGCGGCCTCGGCGGTGACGCCTTCGGCGACGTCGATGTAGGCCGTCGCAAGCAGCCCCCGGTCCATCGGAATCAGGTGAGGGACGAATGTGACCGCGACGTCACCGCCAGCTGCCTTCGCGAGGCCCTGGCCGATCTCGGGAGTGTGCCGGTGGACGGCGACCTTGTAGGGCGCGAGGGACTCGTCGACGGCGCAGAAGTGCGTGGTCGGGGTCGCGCTCCGTCCTGCGCCGGAGACGCCCGACTTCGCGTCGACGATGACGCTCGGGCGTGCCGCGAGGGCGCGCTCGAACGCGGGGGCAGCGGCGAGGATGCTCGCAGTCGGATAGCAGCCGGGGGCCGCGACGAGCTTCGCGTCCTCGAGGCCACTGCGGTCGAGTTCGGGCAGCCCGTACACGGCGGTCGCCAGGAGCTCGGGCGCCGTATGCGTCGTCTCGTACCAGGATTCGTAGACCGCGTCGTCCGTCAGGCGGAAGTCCGCGGAGAGGTCGACTACGCGAACGCTCGACTCAAGGAGCGTGGGCACGACCTCCATGGCGGCGGTGTGCGGAACGGCGAGGAACGCCATCTGGGCCCGGGACGCGATCGCTGCGGCGTCGGGCTCCACGAAGACGGCGTCCGTCAGCCCCGTGAGCGCGGGGTAGACGTCGGACACCCGCCGTCCCGCGTCCGCCGAGGAGGTCACGAGCGTCAGGCGCATGCGAGGATGCCCGAGCACGAGACGCACGAGCTCGATCCCTGCATAGCCGGCCGCGCCGACGACTGCTACGTCGATCACCGTAACCTCCGATCCATCGCTGTTGGGAACGGAGTCTATACGCTCACACGTATCCGGTCAACCACTTGATGCGTTTCAGTTATGTATATCGGCTATTCTCTTGCAGAATGCAGGTCAGCCGCGGAGTTCGCCCCCGACCGCCGACGTCACCTTGCGGACGAGCTTGGCGTGAACGCCTTCGACCTCTTCTGCCGTAAGCGTACGGTCGGGTGCGCGGTACGACAGCGCGTAGGCCATCGACTTCCTGCCCTCCGGCACGCCTTTGCCCCGATAGACATCGAAGAGCCGTACGTTGTCGAGGAGCTTGCCTCCTGCCGAGCGCATGGACTGCTCGATCCGCAGCGCCGTCACGTCCTCGTCGACGACGATCGCGACGTCGAGCTCGACTGCCGGATGCCGTGGTACGTCCGTCAATTCGCGAACGCCACGCGCTTCTCGGGCCAACGCGGCCATGTCGAGCTCAAAGGCGGTCACGGGTCCTTGCGCGTCGAATGTCTCCAGGACCGGAGCGTAGACCTCGCCGAGCCAGCCGATGACGTTCTTGCCGATGACCACCTCGGCGGATCGTCCCGGTTGCAGCCACGGCCGTGCGGCCTCGCGTACGCCAAGCCGCTCGACGCCGAGTTCGCGCGCGAGGTTCTCCAAGACGCCCTTGCCATCGAAGATGTCGAGCGGGACCGCAGGCGCGTTCCACGCTGCGGGATGCCACGCACCCGCGAGTACGCCTGTGATGCGCGTGTGCTCCTTGGGCTGCTTGCGGCCGTCGGTTGTCTGGAAGACCGACCCGATCTCGTAGAGATGCACGTTCTCGACGCCTCTGCGCTGGTTGAAGGAGACCGAGCGCAGCAGGCCAGGAAGGAGCGAGCGACGCATGACGGCCTGCTCAGCTGACATCGGATTGAGCAGTTCGACCAGGACCTCGCCTTCTTCGAGTGCGTGTCCGATGCGCTCGTGGTCAGCGGGGTCGACGAACGCGTACGTCATCGTCTCGTTCAGCCCGCACGCGCGAAGCGACTCGCCGGCGCGCTCGCGCCAACGCTGTTCGGGAGTCAGTCCGCCGATGCGGCCGCGACCCGCGGGCAGGGTCGAGGGCACACGCTCCATCCCCCACACGCGCACGACCTCCTCGACGAGGTCGATCTCGCGCTCGAGGTCGGGACGGAAGCTCGGCGGGGTGACCGACAGCAGGTGCGGACCGCCTTCGACCTCGGCCCCGAGCCGCTTCAGGATCGCGGTTGCCTCCTCGGGCGAGATCGTCGTGCCCAGCACCGCGTTGAGCCGCGCCATGCGAAGCTCGCGCGTCACCGACTCGTAGGGCACCGGGTAGGCGTCGACGACGCCCGGAGCGACCTCACCGCCTGCGATCTGCGCGATGAGCGCGGCCGCCTCGTCTGAGGCGGTCACATTGCCGGTGCGATCGACGCCGCGCTCGAAGCGCATCGAAGCTTCGGAGATGAGGCCGAGCGAGCGGCTCGTCCGACTGGTGCTTGCGGACGCGAAAGCCGCGGACTCGAGCAGCACGTCGACGGTCTCGTCGGAGACCTCGGTGTCCGCTCCGCCCATCACGCCGGCGAGAGCGACCGCCCCCTTCGGGTCGGCGATCACGAGGTCGCTTTCGGTCAGCGCACGCTCGACGCCGTCCAGCGTCGTCAGCTTCTCGCCCGCCGAAGCACGCCGGACGGAGATCGCGATCTTGCCGTCGCCGTCGCGACCCAGCGTCGCGGCATCGAATGCGTGGAGCGGCTGCCCGAGCTCGAAGAGCACGTAATTCGTGATGTCGACGACGTTGTTGACCGGGCGCGCACCTGACGCCGTGATCCGCTCGACAAGCCACTCCGGCGAGGGTCCCACCTTCACGCCCCTGATGAGGCGAGCGGTGTAGCGGGGACACAGGTCGGGGTCGTCGATGGCTACTCTGACCTCGTCAGCGGCAGGGGCGCCCGTCTCGGAGGGCACGGCTCCCGGCGTGCGGTAGGGTCGATCGAGAATCGCACCGATCTCGCGAGCGACGCCAAGCATGGAGAGGCAGTCGGGCCGGTTCGGCGTGATCTCGAGCTCGAGCACCGTGTCGGCGGAGCCGTGATACTCGGCGAAGGGCATGCCTACCGGAGCGTCCTCGGGAAGGATGAGCAGCCCTGAGGAGTCGCCGGCGAGTCCGAGCTCGGCAGCCGAGCAGTTCATGCCTTCGCTCGTGACGCCGCGCAGCTTCGTCTTCTTGATGGTGATGCCGCCCGGCAGGGTTGCGCCGGGGAGCGCCACGGGCACCTTGTCGCCCGCCTCGAAGTTCTGCGCTCCACACACGATCGAGCGGAACTCGTCGAACCCGACGTCGACGACGGTGACCCAGAGCTTGTCGGCGTCAGGATGGCGGTTCTTCTCGACGATCTGTCCGACGACGATGCCCTCCATGGCCTCGCCGAGCTTCTTGACGCTCTCGACCGCCGTGCCCGTCAGGTCGAGCCTGTCGACAAGCTCCTCGGTGGGCAGATCGACATCTATGAATTCGTTGAGCCATTTCAGCGAAACGAGCATCTCGCGTCCTCTCGCGTAGCCGTCTGTGCGCGCGGTCTAGAACTGCCGAAGGAAACGCATGTCGCCTTCGAGCAGCATGCGAAGGTCCGGGATGTTGTACTTCAGCGCCGCGATGCGCTCGACACCCATGCCGAACGCGAACCCGGTGTAGCGCTCGGTGTCGATGCCGACGAAGCCGAACACGTTCGGGTCGACCATCCCGCAGCCGAGGATCTCCAGCCAGCCGGTGCCCTTGCAGAAGCGGCAGCCGACTCCACCGCAGATCCCGCACGAGACGTCGACTTCGGCCGAAGGCTCCGTGAACGGGAAGAAGTGCGGACGGAATCGCGTTCGGCGATCGGCGCCGAACATCTCACACACGAAGTGCTCGAGCGTCCCCTTCAGGTCGCCGAATGTGATGCCCTCGTCGACGACGAGCCCTTCGACCTGCGTGAACTGCGGCAGGTGACTTGGGTCGGGTATGTCGCGGCGGTAGACCTTGCCGGGCGCAAGCACGTAGATCGGCGGCTGCTCGCGCTCCATCGTGCGCACCTGCACGGGCGAGGTGTGCGTGCGGAGCAGTACGTCCGATTCCCCTGTCACCGCCGCGACATCCCCGCTCAGGTCCTTCACGTAGAAGGTGTCCGCGAGGCTGCGGGCCGGATGATCGGGAGGCGTGTTGAGGGCGGTGAAGTTGTAGTAGTCGAGTTCGACCTCAGGGCCCTCGGCGATCCGGTAGCCCAGGCCGATGAAGATCTCGGAGATCTCGGCGGTGATGCGCTCGATGAGGTGGCGGGTGCCGACGGGATGCGCCCGGCCAGGGAGCGTCACGTCGACCGCCTCAGCTGCGATGCGGGCGTCGAGTGCAACGGCGGAGAGCTCGGAGTTGCGCGCGTCGATTGCCGCCTCGAGGGCAGCGCGAACCTCGTTCGACACCTTGCCGACCGCTGGGCGCTCGTCTGCCGGCAGCGCCCCCAGACCGCGCAGGATCTGTGTCAGCGACCCCTTCTTGCCCAGGAACTTCACGCGCACGTCGTCGAGAGCGGCCAAGTCGCCGGCCTGCTCGATCGCAGCAAGCGCTTCATCGCGCATCGCGTGCAGTTCGTCGATGACTGTCATGTGCCCTTCGCTCCTTCGATACCGAGACAGAAAAAAGGGAGCCGGCTTCCGTCCTACATCGAGGACGGGAGTCGGCTCCCGCGGTACCACCTCGCTTGACCCGCGCATGCGGGCCCGCTCGATGCGGACCATGCTGCGTCCGCGTCGCGGCTTCTCACCGCTTCGTCCCGATATCGGGGGATCCGGCTCACCTACTCGGCCGAACACGGCCTTTCAGTTCGCGGCTCGGGAATGAACCGCCCTTGCTGCCGCCGAGACCCTTCCAGTCAGTGGGGCCTCTCCCTGGGTGGCGACTGGACGCTCGGGCGCCTTTCCGTCACAGCCTCTCGTATTGAGTGGGCAGTGTATCACAGGATTACCCAGCAACTCGTCTGGCAAGCACACCGAAGGGTAGGACCCAACGCACCCGCCCGAGAACACGACCGAACGGGACGGACCGCCGGTCGCGGATGGGGTTTGCGTCCCCGCGGGTGAGGATCGACCCCGTGCTCGTTTCTACGGCCCGGTGCAACGTCGGGGACGAATCGCCGTCGAGCTTGAACATCACGATGTCGCCGCAGCTTGGCAGCGCGCGTTTCTCGACGACAACGACGTCACCGACCTCCAGGGCTGGTCGCATCGATCCACCGTCGACCCGCACGAGCGAGAACGAGTGAGCCGCACTCGCGATGACGAGCCCGATGATCGCGAGCCCGAAGACCTCCGGCACGAGCGAGCCGACCATACAGCGGACGGCGGACATCAGTGGGCCTGCTCGCCGTCGATGTAGAGCGAGAACTTGGCGTAGTCTCCGGCCAGATCGTTGCCGGCGGCGGCGGGCAAGCCGACGGTCACACGTACGTCCGCACGCGAACCGGCCGGAAGCCGCAGCGGCGACGTGCGAAGCTGCGACACCTGGCCCCGGTACAGCTCAGTGGAGCCGCACGTGACCTTGCACGTCAGAGCGTCCCAGAAGTCGGTCACGCCGGCCTTCTTGACTGCCGTCATGACCACATCGACCGGCAGCGAGCCGTCGTTCACGAGCGAGACGGGCCTCTCGGCCTCCGAGCCCGGCGCGAGCGAGTCGATGGACACCGCCGCGCTCGTCGGTTCCGACGAAAGCGATATCGAGCCGGCCCGCACGACGTTCTCTGCGACCTGGACCTGCGTTGTGAAATACGCTCCTGCAGCGCCGACCGAAAGTGCGAGGGCGGCTCCACATGCAGCGAGCACTATGCGTTTGAACATGGCACACCTTCCCTTCAAGAGCCGTCGAGGGGAGGCGGCGGAGGACGGACTTTTCGTGGCCGATGGGCGCCCAGGCCGAGAACCACGATGAACCGCATGGCTTGCCGAGACCTGACCCGATGCTGACCGCCGACGTGCGCATCTCGGGAACACACTGTGTGGAATCGACGACGGTCGAGGGGGACTCATGTCGAAACGCTCTGTTGTCCTGCCCCTGACTGCGGCGCTGGCAGCCGCGCTGCTCGCAGGATGCGCGAACGCCGCGCCCTCCTACCCGCCACCTGCCGGCCCTCCAGGACCCAAGGACGGGAGCGACTGGCCCGTCGTCGGCAATGGGCCATCACAGGACGCGACCCAGGCGTACCTCGACAACCCCGCCAAGTTGGTACAGCCCGACGTGCTGGAGTCCGGCGGCGCGCAGGAGTGAGCTGCGTGGCAGGCGCACCGAATCGCGCGGTGCGCATACAAAGAAGGCCCCGCGTCTGCGGGGCCTTCTTGATCGATTCGCTCGGGCCGAGCCGCTAAGCGGACTTCGCGACTTCGACGAGCTTGGCGAAAGCGGCCGGATCGTTGATCGCCATGTCGGAGAGCACCTTACGGTCCAAGGTCACGCCAGCCTTCTTCAGGCCGTTCATGAACACCGAGTAGCTCAGGCCGTTCAGGCGGGCGCCGGCGTTGATGCGGG
>JACRBU010000008.1 GCA_016213085.1 Coriobacteriales bacterium | reverse complement strand
CGAACCATCTAGGAGGACCATGGGCGCTGAGGGGACCGTGCGGACGATCGCCGGCTACGAGCGGACCTCGGCGATTCTGTGGCTCGTACTCGGCGTCGTCCAGTGCGTCACCGTGGTGGGCGCGATCGCGGGGGTCTGGAACATCTTCGCGGCGCTCAGTCGCTTTCGGCTGTCGCGGGCGATCGTGGCGCGAGACCCGGGGGTCCCGGGGGCATTCGAGCCGATCGGTGGCCTGATCGCAATCGGGCTCGTGAATCTCGTTTTCGGCGGAGCGGTCGGCGTCCTCTTCGTGATCCTCGACATCTACGTGCGCGAACAAGTGCTTGAGAACCGGCATTTGTTCGCGGGCGGTGCTGGCGCGTCTGCAGCCTAGGATGACGTGACGGTTACGTCACCCTTGACCGGCGCTCCTGGCGGGTAGGACACTTGTCACGAGGGTTCACAACACACCAGCAGTCGCAGCATTCGTCGCAGTACTAGGAGGGGTAGTCATGACCCTGTCCCAAGCGCGCAAGCGCTTCCCTCACGTGCCCGCCGAGATCGTGAAGTGGGCTGTCGAGAACATCCCTGATCCCCGGGATATCGAACGCGGCCTCCGTCGGCTCGAGGAGACCAAGCGCGTCTACCTGAAGTACGCGTCGTAGGACCGTCGCGGCGCTTGGCCGCATGGCCGGGCGTGGGGATTGCGAGAACGAAGACAGGCCACCCGACGGGTGGCCTGTGTCGTGTCTGGAGGCGACGCCCGGATTCGAACCGGGGATAAGGGCTTTGCAGGCCCCTGCCTTGCCACTTGGCCACGTCGCCGTATGTGGGAAGTACCCGCCTTATCAAGTGCGAAGGCCGGCCGTTCGGGCCTTATCGGGAACCCTTCCGACCGACCTTCGGGGCGAATCGATGGAGCGGACGACGGGATTCGAACCCGCGACCCCAACCTTGGCAAGGTTGTGCTCTACCAGCTGAGCCACGTCCGCGCGCAAGTTGGTAGTCTAGCGAGTTCGTTTGGGGTGCGCAAGGGGCGTTTCATGCAGCCCAGGGACGGCATTGGGCGATCCGCGCCCGGGCGGCGTCGTGGGAACTAGGGGCTTCACATCTACCACGAAGGTCGGTACACTTTCGTTCGCTGCTCTGCGGCTTTCGGGCGCTTAGCTCAGGGGGAGAGCACTTCCTTGACGCGGAAGGGGTCAGAGGTTCAAATCCTCTAGCGCCCACCATGAATAGAGGCCTCGGACTCTGTCCGGGGCCTTTCTCGTTTCTGCTCGGCGAGTGCCACAGCCGCGTCGGGGTCGAGCGGGTCCGTCCCGACGGATGAAGGCGCGGTGAGCGCCATCGACTTCCGATAGAGTGTGCCAGCGAGTAGGATTGCGCTTCGACGATCGCATTCGACCGGGCCCTGAGGAGTAGAAGTCGATGGACCTTTCGGTGTTTCTCGAACCCTCGAGCTGGGTGGCCATACTGACGCTGTCGTTGCTCGAGATCGTTCTCGGCATCGACAACCTCGTCTTCATCGCGATCCTGACCTCGCGCCTTCCGCGCGAACAGCAGCCGACCGCTCGGCGAGTCGGGTTGATCGGTGCTCTGATCATGAGGATCGGACTGCTCTTCTCGCTGTCGTGGATCGCGCAACTGACCACGCCGCTCGTGCCCCCGTTCGAGCTCATGGGCCACCACGTCGTGCTGAACGGCCGGGCGCTGATCCTGTTCCTTGGCGGCTTGTTTCTCATCTACAAGGCGGTCACGGAGATCTATCACAAGGTCGAGCTGCATGACGAAGGCGTGCGGACCCCCGTCAAGGCCAAGCCGATGGGCTCCACCATCGCCACGATCATGCTGATGGACATCATCTTCTCGCTCGATTCCGTCATCACCGCGGTGGGGATGGTCGACCAGATCGCGCTCATGATCGCGGGCGTGATCATCGCGATGGTCGTGATGGTCGTGTTCGCAGACGCAGTGTCCGAGTTCATCAACAAGTACGCCTCGCTGAAGATCCTGGCGCTCGCGTTCCTACTCATGATCGGCACGCTTCTGACCGCCGAAGCGCTCGAGTTCACGGTGCCGAAGGGCTTCGTCTACTTCGCGATGTTCTTCTCGCTCGCGGTGGAGCTGATCCAGATCCGCTACGAGGCCAACTTGGAGAAGCACACCGCCGAAGAAGTCGCGTAGGTGTCGCCGGTTCGGCTCCGAGGGCCGGCCGAACTACCCGGCATCCGCCTCTGTGGGTGCGTTCACGGCGAGGAGCGGCGAGCTCGCGGGGACGAGCAGATGCGCGGCGTGCGGGAGTACGCGCGCTGTGAACGGCGTCTTGGCGGTGATCGCTTCGCCGTCGAACTGCAGGGGCTGAGGCGGATCCGAGCTCACGCTCACCTCTTTGGCGCGGAAGAAGCGCAGGTCGTCCGAGCGCTCCGCGTACCTTTCGATGCTGTCGAACATCGCGCTCACGAGCGCTGGAACGAGCGTCACGACGTTGCGCGTTCTCAGTACAGCCACGTCGAGCCAGCCGTCGGACGGGTGCGCAGCTTCGGCAAGCGTGATGTCGAATTGGAGGCGCGGGATGTTGATGACCAGGACGGCGATCCCGTCGACCTCGTGAGGCTCGCCGTCAATGGTGAACTTGAACGTCGACGTCTGAGGGATCAGGT
The DNA here is from genome assembly GCA_016213085.1 of Coriobacteriales bacterium. Classification (GTDB taxonomy): domain Bacteria; phylum Actinomycetota; class Coriobacteriia; order Anaerosomatales; family JACRBU01; genus JACRBU01. The sequence goes on along the minus strand of JACRBU010000008.1, from coordinate 9,427 downwards.
TCTGAACGGCCCCAACGACGTAGGCGGCAGGGCCCAGGGTCGGCTTGAGGACTTCGGCTGCGCTCATGACCGCGGCGTCGAAGCCGGCGCCTGCAACGTTGACGAAGCCGACGACATGCTCACCGTCCTCGGCGGCGTATGACATCTCGCCGAGGTCGAGCGCGGCGACGTTCTCAGACAGGAGGATGCTGGCAAGGGAGAAGGGGTCGAGCGGCAGGCCGAGATTCTCGGCGAGGAGGTTCGCCGTTCCGGCGGGGTATGCCAAGACCGGGACCCCGCTGTCGCGAAGCGCATAGCACACGCTTGAGATGGTGCCGTCACCCCCGACTGCGACCACCCGGTCGAATGTGCCGGCATCGGCCACCAGAGACGCGATCGGACTCTCGACGTCCATGAAACGCATCGTGATCTCGGCGCCCCGCTCCCCGATGGCGCGCACGAAATCGTACAGTCCTACGTCCGAACCACCGCCGGCCTTCGAGTTCACGATGGCAAGGACGCGCATACAGGTTCCTCCGATGTCAGCCTTCTCCGGTACGATTATGCAGGTTTCCGCCACGAAAGGAGCGGCGTGTACGTACGTGATGCCCAAGGGCTCGCCGAGCTCATCGAATCGCTCGGCGATGCGCCACTGATCGCGGTCGACACTGAGTTCATGCGCGAGCGCACGTATTACGCGAAGCTCTGTCTGGTGCAGGTCGCGACCGACGACCTCGCGGCGATCGTCGATCCGCTGGAGGGATTCGACCTGTCGCCCCTGTGGAGGCGTCTGGCTGACGAGTGCTCCGTCAAGATCCTGCACGCCGGGAGCCAGGACCTCGAGATCATCAGCAGACTCAGCGGCAACGCGCCCGCGCCGGTCTTCGACACGCAGATAGCCGCGACGCTCGCCGGCTTCCCGCAGCAGGTCGGGTACGCCGCGCTCGTTCGCGATGTGCTCGGGGTCACGGTGGACAAGGGCGACACGTACACCGACTGGAGTCGCCGTCCTTTGACCGGCACGCAACGGGAGTACGCGCTCAACGACGTTCGGTTCCTGCCCGAGGTCTATCGTCGCCTGAAGACCCGTCTCGACGAGGCTGGCCGCATGGGTTGGCTGGCCGCGGATTTCGCTCGACTTGCCGACTCGGCCACCTACGACGTGCAGCCTGAGGAGCAGTGGCGGCGGCTCAAGAGGGTCTCGTCGCTCAATCGGCGCCAACTCGGGGTGGCAAGGGAGCTCGCGGCGTGGCGCGAGCGAGAGGCGCAGCGCAGGGACATCCCAAAGCGATGGGTGCTCGGCGACGAGACGGTCGTGGAGATCGCACGACGTAGCCCCAAGAACGTTCAAGCACTCGCCGATGTTCGCGGAGTCACCGACAAGCTGCCGAAGGGCTCGTACGAGTCCGTGCTCGCCGCGGTCCGGCGGGGCGTCGAAGTCCCCGAGGACGAGCTGCCGAGCCTTTCTCGCCGTAAGCGCCTGGCAAGCGATATCGAGGGGGCCGTCGACCTGATGGCCGCGCTGGTGCGCGTCCGTGCGAAGGAGAGCGACATCGCCGTGCCGTTGCTCGCCTCGCGAGACGAGCTCGAGCGCCTCGCGGCGGGGGAGCGAGAGGAAAGCGAGCTGCTGCAGGGGTGGCGGCGCGCCATCATCGGCGATGACCTGACGGCGCTTCTCGACGGCAGGCTCAGCGTGCGCATCGAGGGGGGAGCACTTGTCATCGAGCCGAGGCCCGAGGTGGAACGCGATTCGCTCGTTCCGGCCTCCAGCGATGACGACGAAACTCCCCGCGAGGAGGCCCGATGATCTTGCCGGTCGGCTTCGGATTCAACTACACGTGGCTCGCGCTTCTCCTGTTCTCCACCGTTCTCGGCCTGTTGACGCAGGGGTACGTCAAGTCGACATACCGGCGCTGGAGCCAGGTACCTCTCGGCACCGGCGAGACGGGCGCGCAGGTTGCTCGGAGGATCCTCGATAGTGAGGGCCTCGGGGATGTCCCGGTTGCCGCGATCGGCGGCAACCTCACCGACAACTACGATCCGCGGAACAAGACGCTGAGCCTGTCCGCCGACGTTCACCACGGCGCCAGCGTGGCCGCTGCAGGCGTGGCGGCCCACGAGGCCGGCCACGCCATCCAGGACGCGCGGGGCTACGTGTGGGGCTCGGTTCGATCGGCGCTGGTTCCCGCGGCGAACCTGGGCTCCATGGCCTCGTTCTGGTTGATATTCATCGGCATCGCGATCCAGTTTGCCGGCTTGGTCTGGTTCGGGATCGCGCTCTACGCCGGCGCCGTGCTCTTTCAGGTCGTGACTCTGCCGGTCGAGCTTGACGCTTCGCGCCGCGCCATGCGGGCGCTTCAGGCGACAGGACAGGTGAGCCCCGAGGGACTCTCCGGTGCTCGCCAGGTCCTGACGGCGGCGGCGCTCACCTACGTTGCCGCCGCCCTCATCGCGGCGCTGCAGCTGCTCTACTTCATCGGGCTGGCTCGCTCTAGCGACTGATCGGCTGGCCAGGTCGGGGGCCGCAACAGCAACGGGCCCAGCGTGTCAGTGACGGCTGATATCATCGGCTCGCGAGGAGAGGGGTGGCGTGGCCGAAGACCGAACATTGACCGTGACCGAGGCGATGACGCGTGCCAAGGGCGCCTTGGAGGGCATCCGCGTCAGCGTAGTCGGTGAGGTTTCCGAATTCGCCGACAAGCCGGGGTACAAGGCTGCCTACTTCACGGTGTGCGACTCAGGTACGTCGATGTCGTGCCTCATGTGGCGCGACATCTACGAGTCGTCGGGAGTGTCACTGCGCTGCGGAATGCTCATCGAGCTCTCGGGCCACTTCTCGGCCTACCTGCCGAAGGGGCGCATGCAGTTCATCGTTCGCTCCTTGAGGTTGGCCGGGGAGGGCACGCTGAGGCTGCAGGTGGCGCAGCTTGCACGCCGCTTGGAGGCGGAGGGCCTCATGGCTCCGGAGCGCAAGCGGACGCCTCCTCGAATCCCGTCGAGGATCGGCGTCGTCACGTCACCGCGAGGTAAGGCCGTACATGATGTCTTGCGCACTCTGCGCCGACGATTCCCGCTCGCAGAGGTAGTGGTCGCCGGCGTCGCTGTGGAGGGCGTCGGAGCACCCGACGAGATCAAGCGAGCCATCGAGCTATGCGCCGCACAGGGGCCCGACGTGATCCTGCTCGTCCGCGGGGGAGGCTCCTACGAGGACCTCATGCCCTTCAACTCCGAGGTAGTGGCCCGCGCGGTCGTCGCTTGCCCCGTACCGGTCGTGTCGGGGATCGGGCACGAGCCGGACACGACGCTCGCTGACATGGTGGCTGATGTCCGCGCCTCGACGCCTACCGCCGCCGCCGAGGCGAGCGCACCGTCCGTCGCGGAGCTGAGGGAAACCCTGCGTCGAGAACGGCGCCTTCTGGGTCGCGCGCTCATCAACAGGCTGGATGGCGTGCACCACCGCATCGAACGGATCCAGCAGAGACCCTTGTTCAAGGAGGCTCACGCCCTGCTGGGCCAGCGCGAGCAGCTGCTCGACAGCTTGGGAATCAGGCTCCGGCAGTCTCTGCCACGGCGACTCGGCGTGGACGCCACAGCGGTCGAGGTGATCCGGGGCAGGATGGTTCGGATCGGGCGAACGCTCGTGGAGCGGCATTCCAGACGAGTCGATCTCGCCGGCTGCTCGTTGCGGGGTCTGTCGCCTCTTGCCATTCTCGAGCGCGGGTATGCCGTCGCTACCACAACGAGCGGCCAGATCATCAGAGATCCCGAGTCGATCCGTGAAGGTGACGAGTTCACCGTTCGAGTAGCACGTGGCCGAATCGAGGGAGTTGCCAAGAGCACGACCAGGGAGGAACCATGAGTGCGGAAGAGACTGACCTAGGAGCGCTACCGTTCGACAAGGCGCTTTCAGAGCTGGAGACGATCGTGAGTGCATTGGAGGGTGGGCAGCTCGAGTTGGAGGAGAGCATGGCGAAGTACGAGCGAGGGGTCGCCCTGCTAGGCGCCCTGCAGAGTCGGCTCTCCGAAGCCCAACAGAAGGTGACCATGCTCATCGGGGAGCTAGAGGTGGAACCTACCGAAGCGGAATCGGAATAGTCCACGAGAGGGGAGTCCACGTGGAGGGCTGCATCTTCTGCAAGGTCGCGTCCGGAGAGATCCCGGCGACCTTCGTGTACGAGGACGAGTTCGTCGTCGCGTTCGACGACATATCGCCGCAGGCGCCGGTGCACACGCTCATCATCCCCCGAGAGCACTTCGAGCACTTGAGCGATGGGGTTCCGGAGCAGGTCACCATGGCGCTGTTCACGGCAGTGCCAGAGGTGGCGCGCAGGAAGGGGGTTCTCGAGTCCGGCTATCGCGTGATCGTCAACGCGGGTCCTGACGCGAACCAGACCGTCCCTCATCTGCATGTTCACGTGATCGGCGGTAAGGCGATGTCCCACGGCATGGTGAACTTCTCGGGCGGCTGATCATGCCTGAGGATGTCCAGGTCACGTTCCTCCCCTCCGAGGCAGTGGCGCGCGTACCTGCAGGCACCACGCTTCTGCAGGCGTCCGCCGCAGCGGGCCTCGTCGCGCCGGCTCCGTGTGGGGGGCGCGGCACGTGCGGGGCGTGTGGTGTCGCGGTCGTCGAGGGCGTGCTCGATGCGCCGGACGAAGCGGAGCTTCAGGGCCTCAGGAGGGCGCCTGAGGGTGTGAGGCTTGCGTGTCGGGCACGCGTCTCCGGTCCCGTCACGGTCCGGCTACTCGGCGCATACCCGGGAGCCCGAGCAACGGCGCGCGCGTCGGTTTCGTCAGGGGGCGCGGTTCTTGCCGCCGTCGATCTCGGCACGACGACCGTGTCTGCCGCCATCGTCGATTCGGCAAGCGGCGAAGAGCTGGCGCGAGCCGCCAGGGCCAACCGACAGATGACGTGGGGGAGCGATGTCCTGACCAGGGTGTCGGCGGCGCTCGCCGGCCAAGAGACCGAGCTGCAGGTGGCCGCGGAGTACTCGGTCCTCGACGCTCTGGAAGCTGCGTGTTCCGTGGCGGGTGTCGGCGTGAGATCCATCGAGCGACTCGTGCTCGCGGGGAACACGGTCATGTCCTCCCTGCTGCTCGGCCTCGACGTGCGCGGCCTGTCTGCGTACCCCTTTGAGCCACCCTTCCGCGATTGCCGGGAGATTCCGGCGAGTAGCCCGATCAGAAGGATGCTCGCTGAGGAGGCAGAGACGGTCGTCCTGGCTCCGATCGCGGGCTTTGTCGGGGGCGACACGCTCGCCGCGATCGTTGCGGCGGGGATGCTCGATGCACGCGAGCCTGCGCTCATCATCGACCTGGGGACGAATGCCGAGGTTGCTCTAGCTTGCGAGAGCGGCACGTGGGTGGCCTCTGCGGCTGCCGGACCAGCCTTCGAGGGCGCCGGGATCGCGTGCGGCGGCCCGGCGATCGAGGGCGGCGTCACCGGCGTTCGACGTGCCGACCATGAACTCACGCTGGAGACCATTGGTGACACTGAGCCGCTGTGGGTGACAGGAAGCGGTCTTGTGTCCGCAATCAACGTTCTGCGTGAGGCCGGTCACCTGAGCGCGGAAGGCCTGCTTACCACCGACGGGCCGCTCGCGCGTTGGATGACGACCGATTCGGAGGGCGTGCTCGGGTTGGTCTTGCTCGAGGACCCCGGGCCGTCATGTCTGCGGATCGACCAGCGCGACGTGCGGGCGTTCCAGTTGGCGAAGGCCGCGGTCCGAGTGGCCGTCGACGATGTTCTTGCAGCCGCGGGGGTTCCAGGAAGACGGGTCGAGCGTGTGTTCCTCGCCGGGGCCTTCGGTTCTGCCATGGACCCCGCCGTCCTGGTGCGGCTCGGGGTTCTTCCGGAGGGGCTCGGAGCTCGCGCTCGTGCCATCGGCGACGCCGCATTGCAGGGAGCGGTCGCGGTCGCAGTCGAGCCCGACCTGGAGGGACGCGTGATGGAGCGTGTCCGCTCCGCCAGCCACGTCGACCTCGCGGCGGATCCGCGCTTCAACGACTGGTTGATGGAGGCCTTGACGCTGGATCCCTCCCGCTAGGGAGGTCCTTCATCGGTGTGGAGAAAGCTGAAACCCCCGGCCTTCGGGCCGGGGGTTTCACATTCCTTCCCTCTATTACCCCTGAGTCTCTGGCGGGCTGATGGACGCCGGTTGCCTGGAAACCGCGTCGCCACGATGCCGGTCGTGGTGCCCAATGCCTTTGCCGCACGGATTCCCCGTAGCGGCGATTTCAAGGGGAAGGAAAACTGTGTCTGGGAAGGACGATAACGCATCGAGGTCCATTCTGCAACAGTTGTTACAAAACTCGTTGGGGGAGTTTGGGCCTGATTCTGAGTCAATCACCCCTCTTGAGGGCGATTCCGTGGGCACATCTTCCAGCCGCCTGCCGCTCACGGCCTCCAGAGATGCCGCCCACCGACGAGATGCTGCCGCCCACCTGCGGCTGAGACCAGAAATCGAGCGCCATATGGCATGGTAGCGTCGGCGCTGCACACCGGCGTCACGCAGTGGCAGGACGACGGGGTAGTACCTCGACGCCCCCCACGATCAACTGACCGCGAGGGACAAGGGAGGCCCGTATGAGCGATCAATCGCTCGAGTCGTTCATGCAGGAGAACCGCGTGATCGATGTGCCGGATCGAGTGCGTGAAGGCGCTCACATCCAAAGTCTCGACGAGTACCAGGCGATGTACGACCGCTCCATCGCCGACCCAGAGGCGTTCTGGGCCGAGATGGCCGAGGAGTACATGTACTGGGACAAGAAGTGGGACAAGGTGCTCGAGTATGACTGGAGCGTTCCCGAGACGAAGTGGTTCATCGGCGGCAAGACGAACGTCTCCTACAACTGCCTCGACCGTCACCTGACCGACGGTCGTCGCAACAAGGCTGCGCTCATCTGGGAGTCCGACGAGGGCCGCAGCAAGGTCTACACGTACCAGTCGCTCTATTACAAGGTGTGCCGCTTCGCGAACGTTCTTAAGAAGCACGGCATCAAGAAGGGCGATCGCGTCGCGATATACCTCCCGATGATCCCCGAGGCTGCTATTGCGATGCTCGCCTGCTCGCGCATCGGCGCGATCCACTCCGTCGTTTTCGGTGGGTTCTCCGCGACGTCACTGCGCGACCGCATCCAGGACTCGCAGTGCAAGATGCTCATCACCGCCGACGAGGGCATCCGCGGCGGCCGTCTGGTTCCGCTCAAGGCCAGCGCCGACGAGGCCCTGCTCGAGTGCCCGAGCGTCGAGACCGTCATCGTGGTTTCCCGTGCGCAGACGCGCGTGGACATGGAGCCGGGCCGCGACTACTGGTATCACGAGGAGGTCCGGGCTTCGGACATCAACCGCCACTGCGACCTGGAGTGGATGGACGCCGAGGACCCGCTGTTCATCCTCTACACCTCCGGCTCGACCGGCAAGCCCAAGGGCGTCGTGCACACGACCGGCGGTTACCTGCTTCAGTCCATCATGACGTTCAAGTACGTCTTCGACTATCGCGAGGACGACGTGTTCTTCTGTACGGCCGACGTGGGATGGATCACCGGCCACAGTTACGTCGTCTATGGCCCCCTTGCGGCCGGCGGTACCTCGATGATGTTCGAGGGCGTCCCCAACTACCCGAACCCGGGTCGCTTCTGGGAGATCGTCGACAAGCACGGTGTCAACATCTTCTACACCGCTCCCACGGCTATCCGCGCCCTGATCAAGGCGGGCGACGAATGGCCGGCGAAGTACGACCTCTCGACGCTTCGCGTGCTCGGAACGGTCGGCGAGCCGATCAATCCCGAGGCATGGGTCTGGTACTACAAGCATGTCGGTCGCGAGCGCTGCTCCATCGTGGACACCTGGTGGCAGACGGAGACCGGTGCCCAGATGATCGCCAACCTCGCCGGGGCCACACCCATGAAGCCGGGGTCGGCGACGAAGCCCTTCTTCGGAGTCCAGCCGCTCATCCTCAACGAAGACGGCAAGGAGACCCCCCAGGGCGAGGGCGGCCGGCTCTGCATCACCTATCCGTGGCCGGCCATGATCCGGGGCACGTGGGGCGATCCGGATCACAAGAGGGTCAAGGACGTGTATTTCTCCGCGTTCCCCGGCAGGTACTTCACGGGTGACGGCTGCCGCAAGGACGAGGACGGCTTCTACTGGCTGCTCGGCCGGGTCGACGACGTCATCAACGTCTCGGGTCACCGGATGGGCACCGCGGAAGTCGAGAGCGCGCTCGTGAGCCACGCGTCGGTTGCGGAAGCCGCCGTGGTCGGCTTCCCGCACGACATCAAGGGTGAGGGCATCTATGCCTACGTCATCCTCAAGGGCGGCCAGGAGTCGAGCGATGACCTTCGCAAGATCCTCGTCGGACACGTTCGCAACGAGATCGGTCCGATCGCCACTCCCGACCAGATCCATTTCGTGCCTGACCTGCCGAAGACTCGCTCCGGCAAGATCATGAGGCGGATCCTCCGCAAGATCGCAGCGGGCGACCGCAACATGGAAGCGTTCGGAGATATCACGACGCTCGCTGATCCCAGCATCGTGTCTACGATCGTGGAGTCCGCTCCCTCGGTGTAGCGCTGCGCCACCGACAATCGAATACCGTGCATGAACCCGGGTCCCGGATGCGCTTTGGAGCGCTCCGGGGCCCGGTCGCGCGTAGGAAGTCTGTCCAGATGCCACCATTCACGGAGCGAGACCAACCGTTCGCGGACGCTGGCTCTAGACGCGCTCGGCATCGCCGTGCAAGCCTCTGAGCAGGTCGTCCATTGGGTGTGACCGTGTGGTAGCCCGACTGATCGCGCCGGCACGCGAGCAGTGGGGAGGGCGACTCGGAATTTGAAATGGCGGGTAAGGGTGCTTGCGTCGAGAACGCACGCAACGCCGCTTGCGTCCTCTCTGGACGCATCGCACGACCCAGCCAAGCGGGCTGGTAACGCGGGCGGATGGCGCCGGTTGGCGCCGATCATAGGCGCGGGGGTCATCGCCTGCGCACTTCTCGTTCCTGTGTCCTTCGGGGCGCAGCGCGCTGTCCATGCGCTGCGCTCACGGAGAGCTGACGCCGCCCTAGTTCGCGCTCGCAGCGACTTCGCGAAGGGCCGCTTCGCCTCTGCCAGTGACAACGCCCAGGCCTCCTCCGCGTGGAGCGGGACTGCCGACGCCCAATTGCTGCTCGGGAGATCGCTCGAGGCGCAGGGCGACCTGAGCGCCGCGAAGGCGGCGTACGAGTCTGCCGTCGCGAAAGAACCCACCCTGGCCGAGGCCCAGGTACGACTCGCAGTCGTTCGCTCCGCGTTGGGTGAGCCGGCGCGGGCACGACGGGACCTGATACACCTCCTCCGGAGGGATCCGGACAACGTCACCGCACGAATCGCGCTCGCCGACCTCCAAGCGGAGGCTGGCTTGCGGCGCGATGCGATCAAGAGCTATCAAGCCGTGCTTGCGAGAGACCCGT
>JACRBU010000025.1 GCA_016213085.1 Coriobacteriales bacterium | reverse complement strand
GACGGCTCGGAGAGCCAGCCGCTGACCGTCAGGAACGCCTTCCCGCTGGAGAAGTGGCTACGGCGTCACTGGCGCGGCGACCGCTAGCGAGCGCAGGCGAGCAACCGCGAAGGCCCCGGGGATTCCCGGGGCCTTCGGCTGACTTGCGATCCCAGATGAACGGGCTAGCGCCGGTTGACGACGATCGCACCCGAGGTGATGCGCACGGGGGTTCCCGTGTCGTAGACCACGACGTCAGCGTCGTCCGCTGTACGGTACGAGATCCTCACGCGCAGCGTGTCTGGCGCGGCGTCGTTCGCCCAGATCCTGCAGACGTACGGCCCTCCGCTCGGAGAAGCCGCGCCGTCGATCGTCCCCCGGCCCTGGAGCACGGCGCTCCTGCTCGTCCGACTCACAACGAGCCACTGCTCGGACGGCGCGTAGAACTTGGCGCCGGTGGACCTGAAGTCAAGGCCGATCGCTCCCTGCGGAACCGAGGCGCCATTCGCGTATCTCGACGAGAAGCTGAAGCGCACGGGGCCCGAGAGGCGAGCATCGGCTGATGCCCCACTCGGCGACGCGGAGGTCCCGAGACTGAGCGTGAGCCCGGCCGGGTCGTAGACCACGCACTCGTCGAGAGCAGCGCGCTCCGTGGCTTCTCCGTCATCGTCGAGAACCCGAACCGAAACGCGGTAGAGGCCCGGAGCTGCGTACACGTGCGTTCCGGTCGCGGTCCCTCGACCGGCGTCCTCGGTGATCGTCGCAGGGCTTTCAGTGCCGTCGCCCCAGTCGATCGTCGCGACATGCGTGTCGCCGACTCCCGCGTCTGCGAACTCCGCCGAGACCGCGCAGGCTGAGCCCAGGCGGACCGGGCCTGGCACGGCCGGCGCCTCGACGATGGGCGGCGAGCCGACACGCTCGAACGCGCCCATGTCCCATCCGAATCCCTGAGGCCGGAGGTTCCCGTCGAGGTCGGTGGGGACCGTCGTGGCCTCGGCGGCAGCGTCGATGCACGGCGACAACGCCGTCAAGCGGTAGTCGGAGCCGGGCGCGACGAACAGCGGGTCGGCGTCGATGTTGCCTTCGCCGGTCCACCCGCCTTCGATGTCGGTGTACGTCACGCTTCCCGCGCTCTCGGGCTCCAGCTCGGTGCTGCCATTGCCGCGCACGATGCTGTTGCGGATGTCGACCGCGAACGGCCAGCTGGCCGAAGTGCGCCCGATGCCCGCAGGCGTGTTGTCCGCGATCGTCGAGTGCACGATCTCGGTGAGCCCGCTGTTCAGCCCGCTGATCGCGTAATCGGCTGCGGTATTGCCGGTCACGAGGCAGTTGGTGAGCTTCGCGCTCGCCGAGTACAGGTGGATCGCGCCGCCGGTCGCATCGGCCCCTTCGGCACGATTGCCGGTGATGACGCTCTCATAGACGCGTGGCAGCGACGCGCTCTCGGCCACGATACCCGCGCCGCACGCCCTGCCCGACCAGCCTTCGGCGTTCGCGACGTTGCCGCGAATGATGGTGCGCCGAATCGTCGGTTCGGCGTGATAGTACGCGCCGACGCCGACACCGTAGTAGCCCGAGTTGTCCTCGATGGTGTTGTCCTCGATGGTGGAACGGTCCGAGTACTCCGAGCAGATCCCGGCCCCGAACCACGCCCAGTTGCGCTCGATTCGATTGCCGAAGATGTGCAGCTCACCGCCATCGGAATGAACTCCCGCGCCCGAGTACTCGCCACGATTGCCGGTGATGACGTTGTTCGAGACGGTGGTCCGCGACGCGGTGAAGTCCAGCCCGGGATCACCACCTGTCACGGTGAACCCGTCGATCCTGGACCCGGCATCGAGATTCGCGCCTCGGACCACCGCGGAATCGCCGGTTCCCCTGATGGTGACCTGCTCAGCGCCCGCGCCCTGCAAGACAACGCCGGACTTCAGGACGAGCGGAAAGGCCTCGCCAGACGTCGTGACCTCGTAGGATCCGACCGCCACGTGCACCGTGTCGCCCGCTGTCGCGGCTTCAAGGCCGCGCGTGATGCTCTTGAACGGCGTTGCCGTGGTGTCGCCGGAGGACGCGTCCGAGCCGTTGACCACGTCCACATGCCAGTCGGCGGCCAGTGCCGACACCGCCGAAGTCGCCAGCAACGCCCCCGCAAGAACGAAGGACGCTACGAATCGTCGCACCACGTTCCCACCCCCCTGCCTTCGGTCCGCGCGTGGCTGGACCATGCCACGCCCCCTCGGCGCGGCTCCCGTCCCTAGAGTATGCGCCGATTCCTGCGACCGAACGGTCGCTGCGTCGGCATCCCAGTGTGACCGTCGCCACAGAGTGACCCGTCCAGGTGCGCGCATTATTAGGGTCTTCTTGGCATAGGCCTCCTGAGCACGGCCTTTGCTAAAAGGGACCCGCGCGCTGCGCGCGCGTGACACGACACCCACCGAGAGGCTCCTGGAATCCGATGCGACTTATGCGATCGCGCGTCACCTCTTCCCTCCTCGTTCTCGTCGTCGCCGCTGCCGCCGTCGGGCTGCTCGTCCTCGGCCTGAGAGCGGCAGCTCCGCGAGGAGAACGACCGACCGCCGACCCGATCGTGGTGGGTACCGCTGACCCTGCGACGCCGAAAGCGGCGACAGCAAGCGAGCTTGCCGGACCCGTGCGCGACACGAGTCGCCCCAAAGCGGTCCCGAAGCTGTTGGTCGCGAAGCTCGCATCCGGTTCCACTCTCCCGGAAGTGGCCGAAGCAGCGGGCGTTCCCACGACCTCAGTGCGCTCCCTCGGCGATGGGCTCGCCGAGATACGCGTCCCGGAAGGAACAACCGAGGCGCGCGTGATCGCGAAGCTGAACCGCTCGCGCGACGTCGCCTATGCCGAGCGGGTGCTGGTGCGCTACCTCGCGTACAGCCCGCCGTCGTATGCCACCCCGAACGACCCCTCGTGGACGGCGTCGAACCTCTACGCCGGCAAGTCGTGGGCGACCCGCTCGTGGTGGCTCAAGGGCGGCGGCCTGAACATGGAGGCTGCATGGCCCGCCGGGCTGACCGGCACAACCCCGAACGCCACCGGACTCCGCGCGGCCGGCTCGAGCAAGCGCGTCGCCGTCATCGACTCCGGCTTCTACCTGAACCACGAGGACCGAAGCGCGTCGACGATCGTCGGTCGCTACGACTTCATGGACTCCTGGGACGGCGTGTCGCTCTCTTCCATCAAGACGGACACGAACGTGACGCCTATTACCATCGTCAACGCGCACTGGTTCGACCCCGCCGAACCCGCGCATGGCACGGCCGTCGCGGGCGAGATCGCCGCGGTCTCGAAGAACGCCGTCGGGACGACCGGGGCCTCGTGGGACAGCCAAGTCTACGTCTACAAGGTCATGGGCCGCGCGTCGCGAAACATCGACGCGGACGGCAACGGCACGGTCGACTTCCCTGCGGGCTACCCGCTGATGATCGACCCGCAGATCGCGAAGGCCATCCGCAAGGCGGCCGACGATGGCTGCAAGGTCATCAACCTGAGCTTGGGCGCCCCCGGCTACAGCCAGACGCTCAACGACGCCGTGCAGTACGCCCGCTCCAAGGGCGCGATCGTCGTCGCGGCGATGGGCAATGACGGCGACCAGCTGACGAGCAGCACCGCGTTCTACCCAGCAGCGAACACGGGCGTCGTCGGCATCGGCTCCAACGAGATCAACGACACCACCGGCCTCCTCGAGCGCTCGGTCTGGTCAAGCACGAGCGGCTCCAATTACGGCTACGGTCTCGACCTCTACGCACCCGGCTCGTACGTCTGGGGGCTCTCCAACCCGACCGTCGACGTCGATGGCGGCTCGTCCGAGTTCACGACGGGCTACGGTTGGTGGACCGGCACCAGCATGGCCACCCCTGCAGCCTCGGCGGGGCTCGCCTTCCTCTGGCGAGCGGCCCCCAACCTGACCGCGCAGGACATCATCAACTACGCCGTCGGGAGCTCCAAAGACGTCCACGTGAGCGACTCCTCGGCACTCGAGCCGAAGGGCGGCTTCGACGTGGCCGCGGCCTACGCCGCGATCGTCGCCGACTATCCCTTCCTCGGCGCGCCAACCCTCACGCAGCCGCCGGTCGTGCCGAGCAGCGCCGCGACGCCGTCATGGACGGCGGCGCCGGGTACGGACGTTCGCTACACCGTCACGCTCGACGGCGTCGTGAAGAGCAGCGGTGCTTCGGCGACTTCGGCGAACTTCACGGGGCTGGCCGAAGGCGAGCACACGCTCACGGTCCAGCCCACGAGCAGCTACAACTGGTACGGCCCGGCTTCGTCCGTGACGCAGACGTTCACCGTCAACGCGATCTCGCCGGTGATCTCGACCTTCGCGCACGGTAACGGCTACCTCACGTGGGCGCACAACGAATCGAAGGTGCCGCACACGGTCAGGCTCTCCATCGAGGGCGGTCCGACCACGGATGTCGCCGACGCGGACTACGACCTCTCGGGGTTGGCGAGCGGTTCGCACGAAGCCACGCTCACCGTGATCGACGCGGCAGGCCGAAGCGCTTCGCGCCACCTCGCCTTCACGCTCGACCCGTCACTGCACAGCGACGCGCCGTCCCTCGCGCTCGCGCCGGAGACGATCACCTACGGCAGCTACGCCAAGATGACAGCGAGCGGCGTGACGAGCGGAACCGCCAGCTCGCTCGGCGGGTTCGTCGCGTTCGAGGTTTCCGCCGACGGCGTGACATGGCGTCGTCTCAGCTCGGTCGAGACCACGTCGGCGACGGCCTCGTACAGCCACAAGTTCTCGTCGAACTACTACGTGCGCGCGGTCGTTCCCGGCCAGGCGCCCTCGCCGTCCCGCCGAGTGCTCGTCAAGGCGACGCTCACCACTCCGTCACTCTCTTCGACACCCCGTCGCGCAACGTACTCGACGGTCTCAGGCCGGATCTCGCCGCGTCACACCGCCGGCTCGAGCCCGATCCAGGTCCTCATCCAGCGCAAGGTCTCAGGCACCTGGCGCACCTCGGTGCGCACGAGTGCGAAGACGTCCGACGGTTATGCGTGGAAGTACTCGTGGAAGCCGTCGGCGACCGGCAGCTATCGGATCAGGGCTTCGCACGCTGATGCCGGGCACGTTGCCTCGTACTCCGCGTACCGGTACGTGACCGTCCGCTAGATCGCACACCACCGCAATCGAAAGGGGCGGCCCCGACGGGGTCGCCCCTTCTTGTTTCGTGAGCGTCCGGGTTCGGGCTAGTTGCCGACCTGGATCGTCACGGTCGCCCCCACGTCCACCGTGCTGTTGGCGCCGGGGTCCTGGCTCATGACCTTGCCCTTGTCGGAGTCCTGAGAGGCGGTCACGTCGTTGATGGTCACCTTCAGACCCAGGTTCTGCAGCGTGGTGAGCGCTTCATTCTGGGTCTGGCCCACGACGTCGGGCACGGTGACCTGCTTGGGCTGTGGCGTTCCGGTCGATATGAAGATCGTGACGGTCGAGCCGACGTCGGCCTTCACGCCGCCGCCGGGGCTCTGATTCGCGACCTGGCCCTTCGGCACGTTGGTCGCCTCGATCTGCTGCACCTGGAGTTTGAAGCCGGCGTCCTCGATCGCGTTGGTCGCGGCGGCCTCGGTCTTGTTGAGCACCGAAGGCACGCTTGCCGTCTCCGCGCCCTTCGAGACCGTGATCGTGACGGCGGAGCCCTTGAGCTGGTCCGAGTTGGCTTCCGGCGTCTGGCTGATGACCAGCCCAGCGTCAACCTTCGAGTCGAACTTGCGCTGTACCGGCGCGCTTGTGAAGCCTGCGTTCGTCAGCGTGTTGAGCGCCTCGCTCTCGCTCATGCCGACGAGGTTCGGCAACCGGACCGTCTCGCCGCCGGCGAGGACCACGCTGACTATCGAGCCCTTGCGCGCTGGGCGGCCGCCGGTCGGTGTCTGCTCGAAGATCGTGCCGACCTTCGTTCCCTGCGGGTACTGCTGAGAGGCATCGACGCTCCCGAGCACGAGCCCGGCGTCCTCGAGGGTCGTGGTCGCCTGTGTGGGCGTCATGCCGGTGAGGTCGGGCACGCTGACCCCGCCGATGTACCCGAGCCACCAAGCAGCGGCCACACCCGCGAGCGCGAGCAGCACGACGAGGACGATCGCGAGTACCCAGGGCCACACCTTGCGCTTCTTAGGCTCCTCGACCGGGACGATCGGCATCACCTGCGTCTGGCCGGCACCACCTGCGGCGACGGCCTCGAGCGCGAGGCGCATCTCTTCAGCCGAGCCGTAGCGCGAAACGGGGCTCTTGGCCAGTGCCCGCATGATGACTGCCTCGAGCGGCGCAGGGATGTACGGGTTGATCGCACGTGGCGACTGGACGGCGGTGTCCTGCTGCTGGGCGCACACCGTGGTCGCGTCGGGCCCGTCGAACGGGACCTGCCCGGTGACCATGTAGTAGAGCACGACACCGAGGGAGTAGATGTCGGACTGCGGGGTTGCCGCTCCGCCCGCGCACTGCTCGGGGCTGAGGAACCGGGCAGCGGTCGGCGGAGTGTCAGGGGCCGGAGCCCACGGCCTGAGCGCCCCCGGTGCGCCGACGCCTGCCAGCACGGCCTGGCCGTCCTCGCGGATCACGATGTCGTCCGGCCGGATGTCGCCGTGGACGATGCCGTGGCCGTGGGCGGCGGCAAGCCCGGCGGCGACCTGCGAACCGTAGGCGGCAACGCGGTCGGCCGCGACCGGCCCGGACTTCGCGACGAGCGTACCCGCGTCCTGCCCCGCGATCCACTCTTCGACCACGAAGAACGTGTCGCCCTCGCGACCCCAATCGAGCAGGCGAGCCACATCGGCGTGCGAGAAGCTGGCGATGTTCTGGGCGCGAAGCGTCCAGTCGCTGGCCTCGGTCTCGCCCGACACGATGGACGTGATGATCGCCACCTTGGCCTGGCTCGAGGTGTCGATTCCAGAATACGCATCGAGTCGGCCCGGTACGCCGACGAAGTGTTCGGCCTGATAGCGTCCGCCGAACATCACCTGATCCATCGTGTGGGTCCCTCCCGTATGACTTCCAGAATATGCTCAGTGCTCATGTTACCCATGTGTCCCGTGCGCGTGGGAGCTATCGTCGCGACGCTTCGAACCTGGCCATCAGCTCTCCGGTAGGATCGCGCAGCTCGAGCTCGAGCATCGTGTCACCGGCGTTCGAAGTGGTCGAGATGCGCCAACTGGTCGCCTTCTGGATCGCGTCGAGATACAGCGCGCGTTCGGAGGCGAGCTTGGTCGGGCAGGGAGACGTCTTCACCGACTTGAGATCGCCGATCTCGATCGTCGCGCCGCTCACGGCATACGTGCAGCGATAACGGCCGCAGCCGGTGCGCCCTTCGAGCCGGTCCGACGCCCCGAACGTCGCCGTCACGTTGCCCTTGGGTCTGGCAGCGATGACCCCTCCCGTGCCATCTGCATAGCCTACGAGGAGCCAGGTGACGCCGGTCAGCCGCGCCTCCTTCTCCCTCGCGAGCTGGATGAGAACCTGGTCGTCTGCGGAATACAGCACCGCGTTGTCGCCGAAGCGGGCGTACGAGCGCACGTCCGCGAGAGCATCGAGGAACGCCTGCTCGCCGAGCATCGATGCCGGCGGACCGGCCATCAGCGTGCTCGCGAGATTCTCGATCGAGAGCGAGCCGTCGTCCTCGGCATACCACGAGCCCTGAAACGTGTTCACGCCCGAGAACCCGCTAAGCCGATCCGACGGGCCGAACTCGATACGCGTCCCGGGGACCGGCCGCGTCTTGCCAGCGAGCCTGACGACCTCGTACGCACCTTCGAGTTCGCCGCCTTTCGGCGGGCCGGACGGAGCGCATCCGACAGGCGCGATGAGCGCGATGGCCAGAGCGGTCGCCACAGCGACCCCCATCCCGAACCCAACGCGTCCCCTCACCCAGGCCCTCCGTCCGACGACTCCCGCACGTCAGTGTAGCCGAGCGAACGGCGGGGTCACGCCTTGCCCCGCGAGACAACGCTGCCGAGGGACCGCGGGGGCACCGGAGTTCCGCTAGCTGCCCTGCTTCGCGGTCATCTCGTGGATCTGCAGCCGAAGGACGGCCATGCGCTTGTAGGTCTCGTCGTCGTCGAGTCTGTGGCGCGCGTACACCTCGTACGGGTTCGACTCGAGCTGCCGGCACATCGTCCTCATGCCGTGGCGCATCTCGTCGGGGTCGTCAACGAGCACGAGGTCTCCATGCATCACCACCGACGAGTATGCGTGCGCACACTGCCCGTCGAGATAGCCCCGGTCGATGACGATGGTCGCGCACACCCGGGGGTTCTTCGCGATGAACTCGAGCTTCAGCCCTTCATGCGCGGAGTGGAAGTACAGCCGACGGTTCTCGCGGTCGTAACCGTACGACAGCGTGACGGCGTAGGGCTCCTCGTTGCGCGCCATCGCCAGGGTCGCGAAACGCCCAGCACCGATGATGGCTTCGAGCTCCGCGTGATTCGTGATCTGCCTGTCCACGAGGTGCATGCGTGTGTCCCCATTCGTCCTCGCGCCGCCGGGCAGGCGCGGTCTCACCTACCGATGACTACCCGATTGCGACCGGTGCCTTTGACTTCGTAGAGCGCGCGATCCGCGATACGGATGAGCTCGTCGAGCTCGGTCACCTCCGCGGTCAACTCCGCGATGCCGAAGGACGCGCCCAGGGCGCAGTCGACGGGGACTCCAGGGATCTCAACGCTCCCGAACTCCTCGCGAATGCGCTCGGCGCAGACCGCGGCATCCTCAGGTGTCGAGTCGATCATGAGCGCCAGGAACTCGTCGCCGCCGACGCGGCACGGGACGTCGCTCGCTCGGATCGACTCGGCAAGGAGTGTTGCGAACGCCACGAGCGTCGCGTCGCCGGCCGCGTGGCCGCCTCGGTCGTTGACGTCCTTGAAGTGGTCGAGGTCCGCGAGGAGGATCGACAGCGGCCTGCCGTTGCGCTTGGAACGCGCGACCTCGCTGCGCCATCGGTCGTCGAGGTACCGCCGATTGAACAGCCCCGTCAGCGGGTCGCGGGTCGCCTGCTCCCGAAGACGCGCCTGCGCGGCCTCGAGCGCCGCGTTCGCCTCTACGAGGTCGTGTTCGCGCTTGCGCAGCTCGTCCAAGGTCTGGCCGAGTTGCTGGGCCATGCTGTTGAAGGCGTCGGAGAACTCGCCGAGGAACATCGTTCGCTGGGAGAGGTCACCGGCGGCTATCTCCTCCGCCTGCCACGTCATATGCCGAAGGTTGGCCTGAAGCCCCTTCAGCGAGCCGCCGAGCGGGCCCGGTACGTGCAGGTCGGCCGAGAGGTCACCCTGTGCGAGGGCGAGCCCGAAGCCACGGATCCGGTAGAGAGCGATGTAGAGGTCCCCGAGATCTGAATCGACTGCGCTCAGACGCGCAGCGACCTCGTCCGGATCCCCCTTCGGATTGCCGAGGACGACATCCCGCAGTTCCGCGATGCAATCGGCCAGCTGCCGCTCGCGTTCACCCTGAGCAGGGGTATCGGAATCGCCGGCCACGCTACTGAGTCGATCGAGCTTCGAACCTGCACGTGCGATCGCCGGTGCACCAACAGTCGACTTCCTCGACGTCGTACGACTGACCGGTGTGGTGCTCGAGGAGCGCCGCGATGAAGCCCTCGTCGTACGCGCATACTCCATGGCCAAGCTCGGGCAGTCCGGAGCAATCAAGGTCCTCGGAGACCGTCAGCTGGAAGTAGCCCTTGTCCGGGTCCGCAGCCTCGACGCGCAAGACGCCGACTCCGGAATCGAGCAGCGCCTGCTGCAGCACGCTCACGAAGTGCGCGAGACCGGGCTGGTCGCCGATGTGGTGCTGCGCGAAGTGCTCCCCGGCGATCCGACCAGCTTCGCGGAAGATCTCGTCGGACTCCGCTTCGCCATAGCGGGACTCGAGGACGTCCCGAAACGTGAACTGCATGAGACGGTACGCCTCGACGCTCGTCAGTGGGCCGAGGTTGGGCCTGCCGACTTGGAGATCGCCGAGGAGGTCCCAGGTGAATGCGTAGGCTCTGGTGTCGTCCATGATGCGTCCCTCCCGCATGAAGGCCTGTGATTCATATGCCCATGCGGGGGCCTGCGGCATGGAGGGACGACCGTCTGTGCCCGCATCCGCGGATGCGGGAGCGCCCGAGCGCTAGTCTTCGCCGTCGACGCGATCGAGGAAGTCCTCGGTCTCCTCTTCGGCGACGGTCTTCTCAGCTTCGACGATCTCGCCGCCCTGCTGCCCGAGGATCGATCCGACCTGGACGGCGAAGCCCGCCGCCTTCGCGACCCCTTCGCGCAGTTCACGCTTGAGCGAGTGCCCTTCGTGCCCCGGACGCCCGTGCTTGTCGCCCTGCTCCGCAGCCTCTTCGCTCGCGTCGCCCTCAGTCTCCGCAGGCTCGCTCGGCTCGAGTTCCTCGCTATGTTCGTCAGACATCAACATCTCCGGGATCCGTAACGGTGCGTAGGGTCGATTGAGCTGCGGCGAAGCCGTCTGCTCGAATCGACCCGTCAAAGGCGGCAAAGTCCGCCTTTGACGGAATTGTACCGGAGGATTGGGTGTACCGCTTGCGTGGGCGACAATGAGCGAAAGCCGGCCAAGTGCGGGAGGACGACGTGGACCCGAGAATCGACGAGACGACCTGCGAGGCGCAGCTGGAGAAAGCTCGGCAGGAAACGCGCGACGCGTTCGCCAACAGAGCGCTCATGTACTTCCACATCTTCGAGGAGCTGTCCGCTGAGATCGGACCGGAACGCGCCGAGGCGGTCATGAAACGAGCGATCCACAAGCGCGGACTCGAGGTGGGCCGCAAGTACCGCCCCGCCGCTGCCCAAGGAGACCTCGACGCCGTGGGGCGCTTGTTCTGCGAGGGATCCCCGTGCGCAGGCGCGCTCTTCGGGCCGGGGATCGAGGAGCGGGGCGAGGATGTCATCGTACTGCGGATGACGGCGTGCCCGCTCAAGGAAGCGTGGGAGGACCTCGGCCTCAGCCCGCAGCAGGTGGACCTGATGTGCCAGATCGCATCAGCGGTCGACGAGGGCACGTTCGAGATGGCCGGTCTCGAGCTGACGTTCAGGGACCGGCTCGCGAGCCCGGGCTCGAAGCGCTGCCTGCTCGAACTCAGGCTTCCGAGCGGTTTGACCGACGCCGAGAAGTAGCGAGGCCGGCTCCGTGTCGCGGGCCGGCCTCGGTCGATGCGATGTGGACCCGAGCTACTTGACGATGTAGACCTTCGTCCCTACCGGCACCCGCGGGTAGATGTCGACGACGTTGGAGTTCGTCAGTCGGATGCAACCGTGGCTCGCCGCCGTCCCGATCGAGCCCGTGTTTCTCGTGCCGTGGATGCGGATCCCCGGCGCGTTCAGGTACAGAGCGCGCAAGCCGAGCGGGTTGCTCGGGCCGGGCGGGATGTAGGAGGGCATGTTGCTCGCCCAACCACTCCCCGGGTTCGTCCAGCTGGGATGCGGATTCTTGGCGACGATCTTCCACGTGCCCTTCGGCGTGGGGTACTTCGGCATGCCAACGGCACAGCGGTACTTCTTCTCCACGCGCACGCTGCCCTTGCGATAGAGCGTGAGCGTTCGGCGGCCGAGGACGACCATGATGGCCTTGGGCACCTTGGCGGTCGGGATGGTCGGGTTGAGCTTCTTCACGTAGACGGCGACGCGCGGCTGCGCCGCACCGCTCGCGTTGGCCGAGCGGCGAACGGCGAGGGCGATGGACTTGGCACCCGCCTTCTGATCGACCTTCAGGCCGCGAACCGACTTGCGAAGGTACATCTTGCGGCCCTTGACGTAGCGGTAGGCGCTGATCGGCTTGTGGTCGATCTTCTTGGCCGTGTACTTCATCCAGAGCGCGATTCGGCTCGTGTTGACCTTGTACCTGGGCGCGATCGTGTAGGTCGTGACCGTCGACTCACGGGACGCGTAGGCCTGAGCGAGCATCGCCGGCACGTCCATCGAAACGTATGTCTGCGGCAGGAACGTCCGCTTGCGGCTGCCAAAGCGCACCGAGAGCTTGGACATCGTCGGGACCTTGGCCGCCTTGACGATCTCGGCCGTGGCGCTCGTCTCGGACATGCCCTTGAGGCTCACACCGCCGATCGTGGCGTTGTTCGGGACGGGAGTCCCGTACGCCTGAGCGTCGACGGCCGACGCCGGTGCGACGGCGAACGACAACGCAAGCGCTACGACGAGCACGATGCGGACGGACTTGAGTGCACGGACAGCGTTCATGGGAGCCCCTCGACTCGCGAACCTACTAACGCGCGGACACGTCAGTATAGGGGCGACTTCTCGCAGGCGACAAACATAAGACATCATCCGTTTTCAAACCGAAACGAGAAAGCAGGCCGCAACGTCTCCGGAGGTCGGCCGCCGAGCACGCGATCAGCGAAACTGGCCGATCACGAGCGAGACGGCGATCGACCACATGATCACGCCGATGATGGTGTCGAGCACCCGCCACGCTCCGGGGCGATCGAACAGCGGCGCGAGCACTCGGGCGCCGAATCCGAGGGCGAAGAACCACGCGAACGAAGCCGTCGCCGCCCCGAGGGCGAAGAGCACCCGCGGCGCTGGCTCGTACTGAGCCGCGAGGCTGCCTATCAGGACCACCGTGTCGAGGTAGACGTGCGGATTCAGCAGGCTCACGGCGAGGGTTGTGAGCACGACCGCGCCGGTCGAGGTGGCGGTCGCCGCCACCCGCTCCGGGGCCTCCGAATGCATGGACGACGGCCGCATCGCCGAACGGAACGCCAGTGCGCCGTACGCCAGCAGGAACGCCGCGCCCGCCCACGCGGCGATCGAGGTGATCGTCGGGAAGCGGCCTATCAGCGTGCCGAAGCCGATCGCTCCGAGCGTGATGAGCGCGACATCGCAGATCACGCAGGTCGCCACGACCGCAAGCACGTGCTCGCGCTTGAGCCCCTGGCGCAGTACGAACGCGTTCTGGGCGCCGATCGCGATGATGAGGCTCGCGCCGAGCGCGGCGCCCGCCACGAACGCCGAGAAGGACGCCCCGCTCACGTCCCACTTCCCCCGAGCCTGCGCAGGAGCCGCTCGAACGAATCCTCGAAATGCTCGCGGTCCTCGTCGGTGAGTGCCGAAGGCCCCCTCGTGCGTCCTCCCGCCCGCCGATGCTTCTGCTCGGCATGGCGGAACTCGAGCTCCATGTCGATCGTCGCGGGGTCGAATACGCGCCCACGCACGCTAATCGCCGAAGCACCTCGGCCGAGGACCATCGCTGCGAGCCCGGTGTCCTGGGTCACCACGACGTCATCGGGCTTGAGTCGCTCGACGATCGCGAAGTCAGCCGAGTCGCGCCCGACGCCGACCTGAACGACGTCGACGCCCGAGCGATTCGCGAACCGCGACATGTCGTGCGCAACGTTGCTCACGAGCGTCACCGATCGCCCGAACTTGCGGGCGATCGATATCGCCTCGCGCTTCACGGGACATGCGTCTGCGTCGATGATCACCGAGCCGATGGCGGGCCTCCTTAGGCATCCGAAGAAACGCCCTCAGTCTCCCACAGGCCCGCAGCCGGCGCCTCTAGAACTCGATCCGCTCCAGATTGCGCTCGTTGAGGTTGTCGGCGAGCGTCCAGAACCAAGCGCTGCCGTGCGTCACCCGCATGCGCATGAAATCGGGATCGTCGGCGGTCGCGCGAGCCGCCTTCAGGTAGTCGCGCGTCTCGCAGAGGAACTGCTTCTTGGGCCGGTCGTCGACCTCTTCCAGTTCGGTCGTGATGCGCAGCATCCGGCTGAAGTCGGGCGCGAGGTAGCACAGTTCCGCCTTGGGATTGCGCCGAAGCTGGCTGCCGAGTCCTTTGGCGGCCGTCGTCGTGAAGTGGATGAGGCCGTCATCGAACATCACGGTCAAGCACGCGCGGACGTGCGGCTGGTCGCCGTCGACCGTCGCGAGCGTGAACGGCATGTCCCGGACGAACCCGACGATGTCGTCGTATCCCATGGCGCCTCCTCGAATCGCAGTGTCCCACGACCCTAGCCCGCGAAGGCGTCAGCGGTCTTTCGGCATCGAGTCGCGCTCTTTCGGAATCGTGCTCCACAGCGCGCACCGAGGTCGCATCGGCAAAGCGCGCGGGTCAGAGACGTCGCGCCCGCTCCCGGTACTCCGACGGCGTGACGTTGAAGCGCTCCTTGAAGCACGCCGAAAGGTACGCTCCGCTTCCCAGGCCGCATTCGTGCGCGACGCGGGTCAGCGGTGCATCCCCGGCGAGCAGCAGGCGCTTCGCGCGGTCCAGCCGGAGGTTGCGCAGATAGTCCCCGGGCGACCTGCCGACCTCCTCGCGAAACACCCGGGAGAAGTGCGACGGCGACATGTTCGCGACGGCGGCAAGCTCGGCCACGAGGAGCTTCTCCGAGAGGTTCTGGCTCATGTGCTGGATCGCGCGGTCGATGTCGATGCGAGACGACACCGCGTCGTTCGAGGCCTGGCTGCCTCGAGCGGCCCGGATCAGGCAGTGGCAGATCTGGACCGCCAGCCCACGGAGCACGCGCGACGAACCGGGGCCCGCGTTGTCGGCCTCGATCATGAATCGCCGAAGCGCCGGCAGAAGCTCGCGATGCGCGTCGTGGAACGCGTCGTCGAAGTCGGAGCGGGACACGTCGTCGTACTCGGCGAGCTCGCCTTCGAGCAGCTCCGGCTCGATCATAACGGCGATGTAGCGGGGCGGCTCTTCGGCGGGCAGCTCCTGGTGCGGCACGCTGGGGAGCAGGGAGTAGACGCGTCCGGGCTGCCCGGGCGCGATGCTCCCGCGAAGGCGGACCTCGGTGCGGTCGTCGAAGTTGAGGACGAACATGTACGAGGGGTGGGTGTGCTCGGGAGTGAGCGCCATGGCGCAGGCTCCGCCCACGGGCATGAAGACGCCGATGCCCTCAGATGCGTAGCTGTCGACGAATCGCAGCTGCTCGGGACTGATCTCGCCCGCCAGTCTGCGCAGGAGTTCGATGTCGGGTTTGCGGGGCATGCGAACCTCTCGGTCCTCGACTCCAACCATCATGCAGCCAACAGGAGAAACGAGAAAGGCCGACACACCGTCCGGCATGCCGACCTTGAGTTCTTGTGGCGGGAGTGACGGGGCTCGAACCCGCGACCTCTGGCTTGACAGGCCAGCGCTCTAACCAGCTGAGCTACACCCCCGGTTGACCGTCCCCGCGTTCAGGACAGCGAACGGGATTCTACACACCTCTGCAAGCGTTGTCGAGGGCACGCATGGGCGGCGGCCCACCGCCCGCCGGAGGCCTGTTGCGAGCCCCACGTGGCGTGGCTATTGCAGTGAGATGGACCTGTGCACCCTACCTGGAGACAGCCTGCTCGCATGACCTTGATCGCCCTCATAGCCTTGGCCGTCACCGTGATCGGTCTCCTCGGTTTCAGCTATGCCGAATCCCGCCGTATCCAGGTGGTTCACCACACGATCGACTCGCCGAAGGTACCTGAGTCGTTCGAGGGCGCGAAGATCGTCTTCCTCACCGACATCCACGCTGGCCCGCTCCTTGGCCATCGCCGAATGGCCGAACTCGTCGAGCGCGCCAATTCGCTCGGGCCCGACGTCCTGCTTCTGGGCGGCGACAACGTGGGCGGGCGCGGCAGCGGCGCGCGCATCTTCTATCCCGCGGCGCGGAGCTTCCGTGCATCGCTCGGCAAGTTCGCCGTCCTCGGGAACCACGACGTCTGGGAGGGGCAGTCAGACGCCCGGACCGGCCTGAACGACGCAGGCTTTCAGCTCCTGGAGAACGAGGCAGCCCCCGTCGAACGCAACGGCGAACGCATCTACATCGGCGGCATCGACGACCTCTACACCGGGATGCCGAACGCGCGCGCGGCCGCTCGCGAAGCGACCGGGTCCTTCTCGGTCCTGCTCGCGCACAATCCCGATGCCTTCCACGAGGAGCTACCTGCGACTCGCGGAGCCTGGGACCTGGCGCTCGCGGGTCACACCCACGGCGGTCAGCTCACCTGGTTCGGGGCGCACGGCCCGATCGTGCCGTCGAAGTTCGGGCAACGATACCGAACCGGCTGGCGGACCGAAGCGGGCACGCCGATCCTCGTAAGCAACGGCGTAGGCACCGTGACCGCGCCACTGCGGTTCTTCGCTCGCCCCGAGATCCACGTCTTCGAGCTCCGGCGGGCCCGCAAGGCGGCGGAGAGGCCGTCGAAGCGGTCGTCGTAGCCTGCGTCCACCGCAGGCAAGCCCGTACCGCCGAACACCGCGACGCGCACCGCGCGTCAGCCCCGGCCCTCGTCCTCCACCACTCCATCGCGCATGAGGATGGTGCGGTCGCACGCGTTGGCGACTTCCGGGTTGTGCGTGACGATCAGGAAGGTCGTGCCGCGCTCCTGGTTGATCTCGCGCATGACGTCCACGATCTCGTGGCTCGTCGCGGTGTCGAGATCGCCCGTCGGCTCGTCGCCCATCACGATGGCCGGGTCGTTCACGAGGGCGCGCGCGATGGCGACACGCTGCTGCTGACCACCGGAAAGCTCGCTCGGCACGTGCTTGATGCGGTCGCCGAGTCCGACGAGCTCGAGGAGTTCGGCGGCCCTTCGCGCACCCTCCCTGCGCGACGCCCCGGCGTACTCCGCGGCGAGGCCGACGTTCTCGACGGCGTTGATCGTCGGGATGAGGTTGAAGCCCTGGAAGATGAAGCCGATCTCCTTGGACCGGACGTTGGCGAGCGCACGGCCGGCAAGGCCGTCGACGCGCCGGCCGTCGAGCCAGACCTCGCCCGTGTCCGGCGTATCGAGGCAACCGGCGATGTGCATGAGCGTCGACTTCCCCGACCCGCTCGGCCCCATGATCGCCGCCATCTCCCCGCGCTCGATCGCGAGCGTCGCGCCCCGAAGGGCGTCCACGAAGTTGTCGCGCCCCAGCGTGTATCGCTTGGCGATGTCGCGGACCTCGATGACGGCGTCTGGCATCTCGTGCCTCACTCGTACCGAAGGGCTTGGACGGGGTTGAGCTGGGCGGCATGCCACGCCGGATAGAGGCCCGAGACGACACCGAGCCCGACCGCGAACGCGACCGACCCGAACGCGAGCCGCGGCGTGAGCAGGAAGAGCGTGTTGGCGCTCGCCGCGCCCGCGGCATTGCCGGCAGCGACGATCAGCCATCCGAGCAGCAGGCCGATAAGGCCGCCGATCAAGCCGATGATCGCCGATTCGGCGATGAACTGGCGCATGATCGCGAGACTCGTCGCGCCGATGGCCTTCCGAATGCCGATCTCGCGCGTACGCTCGGCAACGGACATCGTCATGGTGTTGATGACGGACAGGCCTCCGACCAGCAGCGCGACCGCACCGATCGCGTAGATGATCTGATTGAAGATCTTGAGCGGCTCGGTCACCGCGGTCTTGAACCCCTGCGGCCCCGTCGCCTCGTATTCATCGCCTATCTTCGCCTGGATACGCTTGGCCATGCGGTCCGGATCGAGTCCCTGATCGATGTACACGGCGATCGAGTTCGCCAACGTGTCCGGGTTCGTTCCGACCGCGACGGCGTCCGGAAGGTCGTCGAGCATGATCGCTTGCGCGTCCTTCATGCTCATCGTGACCGCGTTGTCCGGGGCCGTAAGCGTCTTCTCGAGGATGCCGACGACCGTGTAGTCCTCCTCGCGGATCTCGACCGTCCCGCCCAGCTGCGCATCGAGCTTGCTCACCAGGTCCGAGCCGATGACTACCGCGTCGGTCTCACCTTTGCGAAGATCCCGACCCTCGGCGTAGGTGACCTTGAACTTCTCGTAGCCGACCTCGCGGAAGTCGCTGGCGGTGATCATCGGCGGCATGCCCATGCTCACGGCGCTGCCCTCGGGATCGAGCAGCATCCCCGCGTTGGCGCTCGCCCGCACGACCCCGTCGATGTTCTCGAGATCGCGAACCATCGAAACCTCGAG
>JACRBU010000027.1 GCA_016213085.1 Coriobacteriales bacterium | reverse complement strand
GCTTGTGGCCGCGGGATGCCAGCACATCGCCGCCATCGAGATCTCACTGCGCCCCACCGATGAGGCCACGCTCGGAGAACTGGACGTCACGACGATCCCGCTCGACGAGATCGCCGAGTCTCTGCCCGCGGCCGCCGAGCGATGGGTGTCGACTGCGGAGGGCGGAACGGGACTAGACGAGGTCACCGAATCCGTTTCGCGCCTCGAGCACGCCGCCCAGGACGTGGCCTGGCAACGGCTTTCGCAGGCGATCATGCGCCTCGACGAGGAGACGCGGATGCGCGTTCTCGCGAGCGCACTGCGCGCAGATGGCACCGGGCGCAGGATGGATGGCATGCTCTCGGTCTTCGCCAAGATGCGTCCGGCGTCCCTCGCCCGCCTGCTCAAGCTGACCGCCGAGCGCAGCGCGACCGATCCCGAGCGCATCGCGTCGGTGATGGCGCTCCCCCCTGAGACCGTCGATGCGTTGGCGTTGCTCCTCGCGCCCTCCCCGACCGCGCACGACTCGATGGTGGACACCGATCCTCCGGCAGACATCGCGGCCGAGGTTTCCGAACGGGACGATCCCGAGGCGCTTCGGCAGATGTGCGAGGAAGCGGCGCGCGCACTCGCGAGCGGTCGAGCGCTTGCGACCGCGGTGGCGGTCTCGCGCACGCATCAGGACACCGACTCGGTGAGGGCGATCGGCGACGCGCTCCCGGCCGCGGCGTGCGACGGAGCGTTCGAGAACGTGCGCGAGGCGCTGCGGCGCCTCGACGAGCTTGCCGACCGCCCATTCCTGGCGGACGCCGTGGACAGCGTCCGGGCGGAGCTTCAGCGACCTGACGTGCTGCGGAGCGTCTGTGCGGCCCCGAAGACCGACGCCGACGCAGCGATCGCCGGCGAGATCCTGCTCTCCGCGGGGACGGCCGGCGCGGAAGCGCTCCTCGACACATTCCTGCGAGCGAAGCAGCCGACGCGCTCGCTGCTGCGGCCGACGCTTCGGGCGATGAGCGAGTCGATCGTCGGAATCGCCAGCCGCAGGCTGCGCGGGAGCGACGTCGATTCGGCGGTCGCCATCGTGAGGATCCTGCCGCACCTCGGCGATTCGAGGGTCGTGCCGACGATGCAGCAGGCGCTCGAACATCTCGACGTCAAGGTGCGCCGCGCGGCGATCACCGCGCTTGCAGACACGCAGGGAGACGACGCACGAGGCGCCCTCGTGAAGGCCGTCAACCACTGGGACCCGACGACCCAGCGGTTCGCCGTCAGAGAGATCGGCCGCGTACGCGCGGTCGAGGCCATCCCGACGATGGTCCGCACCCTAGACGACATCAATCCCTTCGAGCGCAGCCACGAACTCAAGAAGGAGATCATCGTTGCCCTCGAGGCGACGCGGTCCCCAGAAGCGCTCCCGGTGCTGCGCCGAGTTGCCGGCCGCAGGCTCGCGGTCGGGCGCAAGAACAAGGAACTCCGACTGCTCGCACAGCGGGCCACCGAATCGCTGGAGCGCCGAAGCGCGCAATCCGATCAAGGAGTCGATCTGACGTGACAGACGCCCCGGAACGTCCCGAGAACGGACAGCTCGATACGCCGGAGGAGATCGCCCGCGAGACGATGGTGGCCGTGACCGCCCCGTTCGCGACGCCTGAGAAGCTCGAGCGCGCCCGCGAACTCGTGCGGACGCTCGCGGTGTCGTACACGAACGCCGGGCTGTACCCGACGACTCACCCGCTCGTCATGCAGTCGCTCTCCGACCTCGTCTCGGCCGTTCAGGCGCTTGCGGGATTCGGATTCGAGTCCGTCGCGATCAACATCTACAAGGACACCCTCTTCGTGGAGAACCAGGTGTTCCCCGAGGAGAGCGTGACCTACCGCAAGCTGGTCGTTGAACTGCTCGGCCACGGGATCTCGGCGGTGACCCTGCACGCGGGTCTGACCGCCGCGGACGCCGAAGCGCTCGTCGCGCTCATCTCCGACGCTGAGATCACCGACATCGACGCCGCCCGCGCGTTCCTGACCGGCCGCGGCGTGACCGCCGTTGAGGTCGACGAGACCTCGGTCCTGGAGTCCGGCGAAGAGGAGAGAGGCGAGCGCGTCAAGAAGTCCGCCAAGGACACCTACGACGCCGGCGTCACTTCGATGCGCGAGGTCGAAAGCCAGGCGAAGCTCGGCAAGGTCTTCGAGGTGGAGCCGCTGCAGCGCGTCGTCAACTCGCTGCTCGACAACATCTTTCAGGACCCCGCCGCGGTTCTCGGGCTGACGGCCATCAAAGGTCACGACGACTACACGCTCAACCACTCGATCAACGTCTGCATCCTCGCGATCTCGCTCGGTGCGTCGCTCGGCCTCGATGCGGAGCAGATGCGCTCGCTCGGCCTCGCCGGACTGCTCTACGACCTCGGCAAGGTGCGAGTCCCCGAGGAGATACTCGCCAAGCCCGGCCCGCTCACGGCCGAGGAGTGGGAGCTCATGAAGAAGCACGCCGAGGAGGGCGCTGACCTGCTCAAGCGCATCCAGCTTCTCGACCCGATGCCGATGATCGTTGCATTCGAGCACCATCAGCGACACGACGCTATGGGCTACCCGGAGCCGCAAGGCGGCCAGGAGCAGCATCTGTTCAGCCGCATCGTCGCGGTGTGCGACGCGTACGATGCAATGACGACCCACCGTCCTTTCAGGCGGGAGATCCGGCCCGACAAGGCCGTCGCGGTGCTCATGCAGGGGCGCGCCAAAGCATACGACCCGGGTGTGACAAAGGCGCTCGTCGCGATGCTCGGCATCTACCCGATGGGGGCGTGTGCGCGCCTCGACGACGGATCGCTCGCCGTGGTCTACCGCGTCAACAACGACGACCTGTTGCACCCGCGCGTCAAAGTGCTGGCGGACAGGGACGGTCGCTGGCTGGAGACGCCCGAGACGCTCGACCTCCGAGTGGTCGACCCGACAACAGGGCAGTTCGCACGCTCGATCGCAGACTGCATCCCAGCCGCGGAAGCCGGCGTCGACGACGTTTGGCAGTACCTCTAGGCACGGGGGGCCGACGCCCCGGCAACGGGGTGACAACGCACGGTCCGACTCATGCGCCCGCCGCCTATCATCGCGTCATGCGGCGTGCGCTCCTGATACTTCTCGCCAGCTTGCTCGCTCTCGGCACGTTCTACGGCTGCAGTCGGGCGGCAGGACGTTCGGGTGACACAGGGTTGCTCGGCGGCTTGCGGTCCGTCTTCCGTGCCGGACCGCAGATCCCCGACCGCGCTTCGCCGAAGAACCGCGCGCTCGCCGAGGCCGCGATGGCACAGGTCGGCAAGACCGTCACGTACGACCCGGGCTACTCGGAGATCGAGTACCCCGGCGGCGACGTCCCCCTGTTCAAGGGCGTCTGCACGGACGTCGTG
>JACRBU010000022.1 GCA_016213085.1 Coriobacteriales bacterium | reverse complement strand
GCCGAACATAGGGCGCGAGTTCTTGCAGGCTGTCTCTGAGGTCGACGAGCGGCTGCTTCCGGAGTCCGCACGGTGTGACGATTGCCCTCAGTGGCTCGTTCACTGTGAGGCGGAGTGCTGCGGCGGGTTCAACATCAGACTCGAGCCCGACAGTGACGTCGTCCGCGAGCACGGACAGGTCAGGCTGCGGATGCGCAACATCGACCCTGACGTCCTTCGGTACTACGAGTTGCACGGTGCGTGGTATGAGGTGGACACGCTCGTGATTCCAGAGGAGAACTGCACCTTTCACCCGGACTTGCGGCTCGAGGTGAAGATGACGTGCTCGGCCCTGCGCCATGACCACCTGTGCGCTCTGCATACTGACGGCAAGCCGGAGGTGTGCAGCGGCCTGACCTTGGAGACCGCGAGTAGCGGGGGCTACTGGATCACACCGCGATGCTTGTACGCGTACAAACTGCGTGAGCGGGAAGATCGGCGCACCTAGTCCTCGATATACCTCGCACTTCCATGTATAATGCTGCTATGTACACTCGGATGCTGAGGCAACCGACCCGCATGGCAGGTGAAGATCGTGGAGATCAGCAAGGACTTGACAGCCGCTTCCTCGACCCCGCTCGTCCTGGCGATCCTGGCCGAAGAGGACAGCTACGGCTACGCCATCCTCCAGCGCGTTCGCGAGTTGTCCGAAGGGCGACTGGAGTG
Organism: Coriobacteriales bacterium; assembly: GCA_016213085.1. GTDB lineage: Bacteria > Actinomycetota > Coriobacteriia > Anaerosomatales > JACRBU01 > JACRBU01. Next base: position 15,036 of record JACRBU010000022.1, on the reverse strand, counting down.
GACCGACGGAATGCTCTATCCCGTCTTGCATCGGCTCGGGCGACTTGGCTACATCGAGGGACGGTGGGAGGTCGCGGAGAGCGGCCGCCGCCGCAAGTACTACCGCATCACGGCCCAGGGCCGGCTGCACCTAGACGAGCAGCGCAGACAGTGGCAGGCGGTGGACGCCACGCTGAGGGGCATCTGGCGGACGGTTGGCCTTCCTGGCCCGGCCGACTTCACGATGTCAACCCGCCCGCTGCCAGCAGGAGGCTGAGCGATGCCGACTCAAGACGACGCTCGCTCGCTCGAGGAGCAGATAGATCAATGGCGGACCTATCTCCGCCGCCGCCAAGCGATTCACTCCGTCGACGTCGCCGAGCTGGAGGACCATCTGCGCGAGCAGATCGCGGTCCTGAGCGACTCGGGGCTCGACACGGATGAGGCGTTCCTGGTGGCAGTCAAGCGCATGGGCGACCTTGACGCGCTCTCACGTGAGTTCGCTCGCGAACACTCCGACCGCCTCTGGAAGCAGCTGGTTCTTGTCTCCTCGGACTCCGGGGAATCCCGCGCGCACGCCCAGACAGAGGCGGTTGTCGTCCTCTGTCTCGCAGTCGCTGCAGCTGCGCTCATCAAGGTGCCGGCCCTCTTCGGAATCCAGATCGGCGAGGATGCGGGCTTCTACGCACGCAATCTCAGCCTCTTCGTGCTGCCTCTGCTGACCGTCTACTTCATCTGGAAGCGACGACTCGATGGTCGCACCATCGCGTGGCTGGGCGCAGGCTTCGTGGCGGCGGCCCTCTTCGCCAACGTCTATCCCTTCGCCCCGGACGGCTCCACCCAGACGCTGACGGCCCTGCACCTGCCGATCGCCCTGTGGGTGGCTCTGGTCGGGGTCGCCTACGCCGGACCCCGCTGGCGAGCACCGGACGGCCGCATGGACTTCATCCGATTCTCGGGCGAGCTCTTCATCTACTACGCCTTGATCGCCCTCGGTGGCGGCGTGTTGATGGGGCTCACAGCGATGATCTTCCGGGCCATCGGAATCGACATCGAGCCGGTCTTCGAGTCGTGGGTCCTCCCGTGCGGCGCGGTGGGCGCCGTGGTGATCGCCTCCTGGTTGGTCGAGGCCAAGCAGAGCGTCGTCGAGAACATGGCGCCCGTGTTGACGCGTCTGTTCACGCCCTTGTTCGCCGCAGTGCTCGTGATGTTCGTCGGGACCGTGGTGTGGACCGGACGCGGGGTCGGCATCGAGCGAGACGTCCTCATAGCGTTCGACCTTCTCCTGGTGGTCGTGCTTGCACTCGTGCTCTACGCTATCTCCGCGCGAGATCAGGAATCGCCCCCGGGCTTGTTCGATGTCTTGCAGTTCGTGCTGGTCGTCAGCGCCCTCGCGGCCGACGCGCTGGCACTGTGGGCTATCGCCGCGCGCATCACGGATTTCGGCCTGGCCCCCAACCGAGTCGCAGCTCTTGGCATGAACGTGATACTCCTCGTGAACCTGGCGCGGTCCGCCGTCCTCTATCTCCGCTTCCTGCGACGGCGCGCATCGTTCGCCGCTCTGGAACGGTGGCAGACTGCCTACGTGCCGGTCTACGCGGTCTGGGCGACCTTCGTCGTGATCGTCTTCCCTCCGGTCTTCGCATACATCTGACGGGGGTCCTCCGCCACCAGGCAGGTTCATCCAGTTCTGGCTCGACTCTCGCTAGACCGACGTCCAAAAGGGCTCGTGTCGAAGGGACCACCCGTGGGCCGTCGGTTCGTTCTGATTCCGCTTCTCGCCACAATGCTCGCGCTCGCGTCGTGCACGACGGCGGGCGCACCGCCCGCAAGCAAGAGACCCGAATCAACGCCACAAGCGGCCGCTTCGGCATCCAAGACCCCGGACTACCTCCCGATCGTCGACGCGTACGTCCGCCGAGACGTGAAGCTCTCCCACAAGGTCGAGAACGATCCGAAACGCCGAACGAAGCGGATGACGTCCTCAACAGCCCCGAGCTTCTCGAGTCGCTCGACAAGCTGTCCAAGGAACCTCACATCCGATACGTCTGGCTGGTCTCGGAGGAGCTGCTCTACGCCTCTGGCGGCCCTGGCCGCAAAGGTGACAACGTCACGAGCATGGTCCCCAGGCCGAAGCTCTTCGGTGGTCAGATGGACGGAAGGGTAGGCGGCCCGGCCGCGTACGGCGGGCTCAGCCGTCTCATGAGTGGCGGCGCCGCCGAGGGCTACACCCGCCTCGCAATGGCCCGCGATCGAAGGCCGGACATCAGCGTGTCGACGTGGCCAGTCGTCGTGTGGGTCTACCACGGACGCGGCATCCATCGGAGCATGAGCCCTCGGATCGCCATCCTCGGCGTGGCCTACGAAGGCAAGCGCAAGCCCGGAGACTGGAATGACACCGCAGTGGTTCGACCCGAGTTGTTGCTCACGGAATCGCCTGAGCGCCGACACTACGGATTCCGCGGGACCCCGCCGTGGTACGGCCGGTACAGCGTGACGGTGAAGCCGCTCGAGGGCCGCGCGGGCGACGCCTTCAAGGCGACAGTCGGCTACACCTCGAAGTGGTTCGGCTCGAATCGACGGCGCCCGCCAGGCACCGACGAGCTTGCGGTGGTCGTCAACGACTCGCGCGGAACCGTCGTCTACACGTCGCCGAATGACGCAGGCGCTTCCATGGGCAGGCCGTACCGCTCCCGCCGCGCGGGGGAGAAGGCCCCCACGTCTTCGACGTATTCCTTCATCCTCGACAAGCCCGGCCGCTACTACGTGCGGGCCTACGGACGCAGCCAGCCGAAGACCGAGCCCGTCCTGATCGAGGTCTTCTAGGCCGCTACATCCACACCGGCACCTTGGCCGGCGATGACACGACCTCGTAGCGCTCGATCGACGTGACGTGCGCTGAAGCCGCCTCCATCGTCTGGTCGCGAAGCGCCGAGGCGCCGCTCTCGCTCGCGCGCATCGACTCCTCGCTGTCCCACAGCGTGATCGACATCGTCTGCCCCGTCGCTCGGTCTACCAGGTAGAACAGCCCAAGCGACCCGGGCATGTCGGAGACCTTCTTCTGCGTCTCGTCGACACCCTCGATGTCGTCGTGGAGCTTCTCGAGCGGAACCTCGTACCTGCTTACTCGTGCGAACACCGTGCACCTCCAAGACTCGCTGCCATGCTTTCGACTTACCCACGCGCATCGGTGGGTCTCGCTCCGATCCCGCACCACTGCGAGTGAACTTGGAAACGAGCAGCTCCCGTAGTACCGTCGTGAGCACGAGGCGCGCCCGATTTCGGCGATCATGCCGGACCGGATCCGGACGCGATCGTTCGGACGATCGAGGATTCCGTGCTTCAGTTCATCGACATCTCGCTCGGTCACTCGAACGCGACGTGCGCTCGCTGCGGGCCACCGGGCGCCGAGGACCCCCGAGCCGCGCGCGAGGTCATCGCCGAGATCGCCGAAGTCTCCGATGCCTGGTGCACGGCCCCAGGCCCCAACATCGGACTGACCGGCTTCGAACCATTCCGTCATCCGGACATCCAGGAGATCGTCGACGCGTGCGTTCGGATGGGCGCCGACCGCATCCGCCTTGACACGGAGGCCAGGGCCCTGACGGACGCCGAAACCTCGATGAGCGTGCTGGCTGCGGGGGTTCGGCATCTGCGGGTCGTGTTGCTCGGCGCGACCGGTTCGCAGCACGATTCGCTGGCGAGTTCGCCGGGCTCGTTCATCGCGGCACTCGACGGAGTGCAGACATTCACCGCGACCGCACGGAACGTGAACGCGCGCGTTCACGTGACCGCGCTCATCGACGTGTGCACCCACAACCTCAAAGCGGTTCCCGACACCGTCACCGTCGCTGCGCGAACAGGGGTCTCAGACGTGCTCATCCGGGTCTCCGACCCCTCGCTCGACCTGCGCTCGGCCGCCCCCTGGCTCGAGGCGGCGTGTGACACCGGCATCGTCAACGCCGTCTGGGTCGAGGTCGAAGGCATCCCCTTCGGCATGGCGACGGGCTGGGAACTCCACCTCGCGTCGACGTACCGCGCAGTCCACGGGCGGAAAGCCGAGGTGTGCTTGTCGTGCGCTCTCGTCGACGTATGCAGCGGCGCTGTCCTCGAGGCTTCCGACCGCATCCTCGAGACCTTCCAACCGCCCGCCTGCGCCGAACTGCTCTGCGAGCAGATCTCGCGCGGATTCGATTCCCCGATGGAGCGGTGCGGCCATGTCTGAGCCGCTCAAGGTCGCCCTCGTCGCCCTGAACCAGCCGGGGTACCAGTCCCTAGGCCTGGGATACGTCCGCTCCTACGCCGAGGCGCACGATCGGCTACGCGGGAAGGTGGCATTACAGACCCACGATCTCAGCGTCGACGCCGACCCGTGGTGGCTCGCGTACCGCATCCTGCGCGCCCGACCGGACGTCGTCGCGTTCTCAGTCGCCTGCTGGAGCGCAGCCTCGGTCTACGAGACGTGCGCGCTCCTCCGCGCCAGCCGACCCGAGGTCACCATCGTGCTCGGCGGACCCGAAGTCGGGCCCATCGCCGAAGACGTCCTGCATCGCAACCCTTCCGTCGACATGGTCGTGCGAGGGGAGGGCGAAGAGACGTTCGCCGAACTGCTTCGCGTGCTGGTCTCCGGCAAGCGTCCCTGGATGTGCCCAGGCGTGACCGCGCGCGACGGAGACACCATCGTATCCGCGCCGGACCGTCCGCTGATCGAGAACCTCGACGAGATCCCGTCGCCCTACCTTTCGGGCACGCTCGCCCCATCGCCAACCAATGCCTTCATCGAGACCTTCCGCGGATGCCCCCACCGGTGCGCGTACTGCTACGAAGCCAAGGGCTCCACGCGCATCCGGAGCTTCTCGCGCGACCGAGTCCAAGCGGAGGTCGACCACGTCGCCGAAGCAACGGGTCACCACACGTTCTCGTTCGTCGATTCGGTCTTCAATCTCACCCCGGACAGGCTCTCCTGGCTCGCCGACGTCCTCGAGCCGCACGCGCGCCGCGGTCTTCGGCTCCACACGATCGAAGTCGACATCGAGCGCATCGACGCCGCGCAAGCCGCCGAGCTCAAACGCGCAGGAGTCGCCTCGGTCGAGACCGGTCCGCAGTCCATCGGCGAGCGCGCCCTCGAGACGTGCAACCGAGCCTTCGACCCGAAGCGCTTCAGCCAAGGGGTGGCCGAGCTCAAGAAGCAGGGGGTCTCGGTTGAGTGCGACCTCATCATCGGCCTGCCCGGCGACGACCCCTACGACGTCATCGCCGGACTCAGGTGGCTGCTGAACATGGACCCCGGAAGCATCCAGGCCTCCACGTTGCGCGTCCTGCCCGGCACCCACTTCGCCGCGACCTCACAGGAGGTCGGCCTCGCGTACAAGTCGGAGCCGGACCATTCAGTGATTCAGACAGAGACGATGGGCTTCGCCGACATCCGTCGGATGGAAGTCATGGCCGCTGCGCTTCAGAGCAGGTACCGGGCGCGACTGCACTGAGGTCGCGGCTGAACCGCTACCTCGCGCCCGGATCCGGTCCCGCCGCGAGCACCTCGGGCGTCACGTGGTCGGCGTACTTCGCGAAGTTGTCGCGGAACATGCCTGCGAGCTTTCGGGCGGCCGCGTCGTAGGCGTCCTTGTCGGCCCAAGCCGCCCGCGGGTCGAGCAGCTCCGGACCCGCACACCCGCACGAATGCGGCACGAACACCTTGAAGATCGGGTGCGGGCTGAACCCGGACTTCGCGAGCGAACCGTCGAACGCGGCGCCGAGCAAGTCACGCGTCAGCTCGATGCTCATCCGCTGACCGATCCCGTGCGGTCCGCCCGTACTGCCCGTGTTCACGAGCCAGCAGTCGGTCTCGTGCCAGCTCAGTCGCTCGGCCAGCATCGCGGCGTAACGCGAGGGATGCAGCGGCAGAAACGCCTCGCCGAAGCACGGCGAGAACGTCGGCCGAGGCTCCTCGACTCCCACTTCGGTCCCGGCGACCTTGCTCGTGAACCCCGAGAGGAAGTGGTAGTTCGCCATCTCGGGCGTGAGCTTCGAGATCGGCGGCAGCACACCGAAGGCGTCGTACGTCAGGAAGAACACGTTGCGCGGGTGGTCGCCGACCCCGCCCAGCACGGCATCGGGAATGTGCTCGACGGGATAGGTGGCGCGAGTGTTCTCGGTCAGATAGTCGGAGTCGTAGTCGATCGCGCGCGTCTGCCGGTCGACGACCACGTTCTCGAGAATCGAGCCGAACCTGATCGCGTGATAGATCTCCGGCTCGTGCTCCTCGGAAAGCCCGATCGTCTTCGCGTAGCAGCCGCCCTCGAAGTTGAAGACGCTGTGATCGCTCCACCCGTGTTCGTCATCACCGATGAGGCGCCGCTCCGGATCGGCCGAAAGCGTCGTCTTGCCAGTGCCCGACAAGCCGAAGAAGAGCGCCACGTCACCGGACGCGCCCACGTTGGCGGCGCAGTGCATCGGCAGGACATTGCGCTGGGGGAGCAGGTAGTTCATCACCGAGAAGATGGCCTTCTTCATCTCGCCGCCATACATCGTGCCGAGGATGAGGACGAGCTTGCGCGAGAAGCTGATGCCAACGAACGCCGAAGAGCGCGTGGCGTCGAAGTCGGGGCTCGCGTGCAGCGCCCCGCAGTTGACGACGGTGAAGCCAGGAGCGAAGTCATCGAGTTCGATCGGCGTCGGACGCACGAAGAGCGTGTTCGCGAACAGCGCATGCCACGTAGCGTCGGCCACGACGCGGATGGGCAACCGGTACGCGCGCTCGGCGCCGGCGAATCCGTCGAACACGTGGAGGTCACGGTCGTGGAGATAGCCACGCGCCTTGTCGAGCAGGCGGTCGAAGAGGGCCGGCGTGACCGGCCTGTTGACGTCGCCCCAGGCCACGTCGTCTGCATCGGGGCTCTCCTTGACGATGAAGCGGTCCTCAGGCGAGCGCCCCGACGGCTCACCCGTCTTGACGACCAGTGCGCCGTTCGCGGCGAGGATCCCTTCCGCGCGAGCCAACGATCGGGCGATCAGCTCGGCCGGCGGGAGGTTGCGGTGAACTGCGCCGCTCCCCGCGAGTCCCAACTCGGCAAGCTGGTCTCTTACCTGTGCTTCGGCGAATGAATCGCTGGGCATGTGGGGCTCCTCCGTGGCAGCTCGGCGTCTTCGGACCGTCGTCCGCGCCGGCTGGTCATGACCGTACCCACAAACCGAGCACGTGGCTGTCGGGCGCACGATCGAGCGGCTCCTCCACGGGGGAGCCGCTTTCGGTTTTTCGCTCCCACGGCGGGATACCTTGCCGCCTTCTAACCACCTCTCTGATGTGGTAGTATCTCGACGGTACGAACAACTTCGCCGTCCTTGCGAGAAGTGGGCTAACGCTCGCTTCTTTTTGTCTGGAAGGAGGTATGGCGTGGTGCAACAAACAGACCTGGTCACGAGACTGATCGACCTGCTCGAGCCCGAAGCGGAGAAGCATGGCTTCGAACTCGTCACGGTCGAACAGGCCGGCGGCCGCCGAACGCCCGTCATACGCGTCCTCCTGGACCGTGAGGAAGGCATAGACCTGGAAGCGATAACCGCGGCAAACCGCTGGGTGTCCGAGCTGCTGGACGCGGCCGACCCCATCGGCGGGCCGTACACGCTCGAGGTCTCCTCACCGGGAATCGACCGCCCGCTGCGCAAGCTCTCCGACTTCGACCGTTTCGCCGGAGAAACGGTCAGCGTCAAGACGCGCGGGCACGGCGGCCGAAACGCTTGGACGGGCACGCTCGTGGGCACGTCCGGCGAGGACGTGCTGCTCGACGTCAACGGTGAAGAGCTCCGCGTTTCCTTCGGCGACATCGCGAAGGCGCGCATCAAAGGCGTGGTGGATTTCAGCAGCAGAAAGGGTGGCGATCAGTGAGCTCCGATCTCATGGACGCGCTTCGCGCGCTCGCCCGAGAGAAGAACATCGACGAGTACGAGATGCTCGAGAAGCTCGAGCATGCGCTCGCGACGACCTACCAGCGCATCATGGACCTCGAGAACCCCACGCGCGTCGTGATCGACCGCGAGACCGGGGCGATCTACGTCTACGAGCTGATCCCTGTGGGCGGCACTGAAGAAGAGCCGGTCTACGAGGAGAAGGACATCACGCCGAGCGACGTCTCGCGCATCGCCGCACAGACCGCGAAGAACGTGATCATGTCCTCGATCCGCGATGCCGAGCGCGAGCGCATCTTCGACGAGTACGCCGACCGTATCGGCGACCTCGTCACCGGACAGGTGCAGCAGTCCGAACGCAAGTTCACGCTCATCAAGATCCGCGAGGGCGTCGAGGCGCTTCTGCCCGAAGCCGAGCAGCCGAACAACGAGCGCTACGAGCACAACCAGCGCCTCAAGACCTACATCATCGACGTGCGCAAATCCTCGGGTAACGAGCCCGCGATCGTGGTCTCGCGCACGCACCCGGGGCTGATACGCCGCCTCTTTGAGCTCGAGGTGCCCGAGATCTACGACGGCATCGTCGAGATCAAGAACGTGGCGCGCGAGCCGGGGATGCGCAGCAAGGTCGCCGTGGCGAGCCGCGAGGGCGGCCTCGACCCCGTCGGCGCCTGCGTCGGGCCGAAGGGCTCGCGCGTGCGTATGGTCGTCGGCGAGCTGCGCGGCGAGCGCATCGACGTCGTTCCGTGGAACGACGACCCGCAGACCTTCGTGGCCAGCGCGCTTTCGCCGGCCAAGGTCGACCGCGTCGTCATCAACGAGGACTCGCACACCGCGACGGTCATCGTGCCCGACGACCAGCTTTCGCTCGCCATCGGCAAGGAGGGCCAGAACGCCCGACTTGCCGCGAAGCTCACCGGTTGGCGCATCGACATCAAGTCATCGGCGATGGCCGCCGAAAGCGGCATCCCCGTGACCGCCGGCACCGCCAACGAGTGTGCCGACGAGGAGTTCGACGGCCGTTGCATCGCCGTGACCAGCACGGGAGTGCGCTGCCGCAACCAGGCACGCCCCGGCGGGTACTACTGCGGCGTGCACGAAGAAACCGGCAATAACGGGGAGGGCGCCGCGGAGTGACGAAGACGCGCAAGGTACCCACGCGCACGTGTGTGGCCTGCCGCACCGCATCGGACAAGCGGCAGTTCATTCGCGTCGTGCGCACGCCGGAGGGCCACGTCCACGTCGATCCGACGGGGAAGGCCAACGGGCGGGGCGCCTATCTTTGCGCGGAGGCGGGATGCTTCGAGACCGCGGCCCAGCGCCGGCGCCTCGATGCTGCACTCAACGTGAAGCTGCAAGATGACGATTACAACCGGCTCCGGCGCGAGTTCGAAGACGCGCTCGAACCGCTGAAGACCACGCAAGGACGGTAGTGCGTATGGCAAACATGAGAGTCCACGAACTCGCGAAAGAGTTCGGCATGTCGAGCAAGGAACTCCTGGATCGCCTCCAGGAGCTGAAGATCCCTGCGAAGAACCACGCTTCGACGCTCGTCGAGGCCTACGTCGACAAGATCCGCAAGGAGCTCGGGCCCGAGATCGCCGAGCGTCAGGCGGCGATGGAGGCCGAGCGCAAGAAGAAGGAAGAGGCCGAAGCCAAGAAGGCCGCCGCTGAGGAAGCGAAGCGCCGCGCCGAGGAAGAGGCCCGCCGCAAGGTCGAAGCCGAGGAGCGCTCCAAGCGCGAAGCCGAGGAGCAGGCCGCCGCTCACGCCGAGGAGGCCGCCCGCAAGGCCGCCGAAGAGGCTGCCGCCAAGGAGGCTGCCGAACGCGAAGCTGCCGAGGCCGCCGAAGCTGCCGAGCGCAAGAAGAAGGAAGCCGAGGACGCTGCTCGCCTCGAGAAGGAAGAGGCCGAGCGCTACCGGCAGATGGCCGTCGAAGCTGAGAAGCTCCAGAAGGACAAGGTCATCGAGGAGGCCAAGGCCGCCGTCGCGGCCGCTGCGGTCGAATCCGGCGGCAAGCGCAAGAAGAAGAAGGACCGGCGACGTGCCGAAGCCGAAGATCAGGTCGGGGTCGAGACCGAGGAAGCACCCGCCGAAGGCGAAGCGGACCTCGTGACGGTCACCGAAGGTGTGACGGTCAGCGAGCTCGCCGAAGCGCTCGGCGTCAACCCGAATGAGATCATCAAGCGCCTCATGCTGCTGGGCTCGATGCTCACCGTGAACCAGCCGATGCCCAACGACATCGTCGAGCTGGTCGCCGACGACCTGGAGCGCCCCGTGCGCATCCAGTCGCCGGAAGAGGAGAGCGTCTGCGTGTTCGAGGACGCCGAGGAAGACCTCGTACCTCGTCCGCCGGTCGTCACCGTGATGGGCCACGTCGACCACGGCAAGACGTCGCTGCTCGACGCCATCCGCGAGACCGGCGTCGCTGCGACGGAAGCCGGCGGCATCACCCAGCACATCGGTGCTTCTGTGGTCGAGAAGAACGGCAAGCAGATCACATTCATCGACACGCCGGGTCACGAGGCGTTCACCGCCATGCGTGCCCGCGGCGCCAACGTCACCGACGTGGTCGTGCTCGTGGTCGCCGCAGACGACGGCGTCATGCCGCAGACGGTCGAGGCGATCAACCACGCCCAGGCCGCAGGCGTGCCGATCATCGTCGCCGTCAACAAGATCGACAAGGACGGCGCGAACCCCGACCGCGTTCGTCAGGAGCTCACCGAGCACGAGATCGTGCCCGAGGCGTGGGGTGGCTCGAACATCTTCGTGGACGTTTCGGCCAAGAAGCGCCTCAACATCGACGACCTGCTCGAGATGATCCTGCTCCAGGCCGACATACTCGAGCTCAAGGCCAATCCGGCCGCCTGCGCGTCCGGCGTCGTCATCGAAGCGAATCTCGACAAGGGCCGCGGCCCGGTCGCCACGGTGCTCGTTCGCCGCGGCACGCTCAAGGTGGGCGATCCGCTCGTTGCAGGCACCGCGTTCGGCCGCGTGCGCGCGCTTGTCGACCCCAAGGGCAACACCGTCACCCAAGCGGGTCCCGCCGATCCGGTCGAGATCCTCGGCCTGGCGAGCGTTCCGAGCGCTGGTGACGAGTTCGTGGTCTTCGCCGAGGAGCGCGAGGCCCGCCAGCTCGCCGAAGAGCGTGCGCTCAAGCGCCGCCAGCGCGAGCAGGACAAGAAGAAGCACGTCACGCTCGACACGCTCTTCGACGCCATCGCCGAAGGCGAGCTCAAGGACCTCAACCTCGTCGTCAAGGCCGACGTCCAGGGTTCGATCGAGGCCCTGAGAGACGCGCTCGACAAGATGGATCAGACCGAGGTCCGCATCAACATCATCCACTCCGGCGTAGGTGCGATCGCCGAGAGCGACATCTCGCTCGCTGACGCGTCAAACGCCATCGTCATCGGCTTCAACGTCCGACCTCAGCCACAAGCACGCGATCTCGCCGAGCGCGAGGCCGTCGACGTCCGCCTCTACAAGGTCATCTACCAGGCCCTCGAGGACATCAACGCTGCTCGCGTGGGCATGCTCGCTCCGGAGTTCGTGGAGCAGGACACCGCCCGCGTCGAGATCCGCGAGCTCTTCAAGGTGCCGAAGATGGGCACCATCGGCGGCTGCTACGTCCAGGAAGGCGAGATCACCCGAGACGACCAGGTGCGCGTGGTTCGCGACGGGACGGTCGTCTGGGACGGGAAGATCGGTTCGCTGCGCCGCTTCAAGGAGGACGTGAAGTCCGTCAAGCAGGGCTATGAGTGCGGCGTCGGCATCGAAGGCTTCCAGGACCTCAAGGTCGGCGACGTCATCGAGGGGTACAAGACCGTCGAAGTCGCCCGCGAGGCATAGGGAGGCCCGGTGTCCAGAAGCCCTCGGGCGCGCCGCCTCGACGAAACGGTGCGCGAGAAGCTCGCATACATCCTCACGGAGGAGATCAGTGACCCGCGCCTCGACCTGGTGACGCTCACCGGCGTTCAGGTCACGTCGGACCACTCATACGCGGACGTCTACGTCATCGCCCACGGCGATCAGGAGCGCTACGACGAAGCCTTGGCCGGCCTCGAGTCGGCCAAGGGCCGTATCCGCTCCCTGCTCGCCCGGACGGTGCGCACGCGCACGGTGCCAGAGCTGCGCTTCCACATCGACACGAGCGTGGATGAAGGCATGCGCATCGACGAAGCACTCAAGCACGTGCCTCCGACCATCGTCGAGGCGGAGACGCACGCGAGCGAGGAATCGGACGCAACCGCCGAGGCTGGTGCGACCGGGAACGCGGACGCTCTGGAGCCTGACGCAGGCGAGGACGCCTGAGGATGCTCGCCGCCTACCACCACGCCGCCGTCGAGTTGCGCAAAGCACGCACGGTGGCGGTGTGCGGCCACGTCCGACCTGATGGAGATGCGATCGGCTCGGTCCTCGCGCTCACGCTTGCGCTGCGCGATGCCGGGATCCGGGCGGTCCCCACGCTGGCCGACGCGGACGCGGATCCCCCGAGCGTCTACAAGTTCTTGCCGGGCTTCGCGCTCTACACGCACGCCGCGGAACTCGAGACACCGGACGTGTTCGTCTCGCTCGACACGCCGAACCTCGATCGCCTGGGCGCGGCTGCGGAGCTCGCTCAGGCGGCGAAGACGCTCCTCGTGCTCGACCACCATCCGGACGCCAAGCCCTTCGGCGTCGTGAACGTTCTGGACCCGACGTCGGCCGCCACCGGCTCGATGGTGTGGAGGCTGCTCAAGCCGCTCGATATCGAGCCGACACCCGAGGTCGCGTTCAATTGCTACGTCGCTCTCATCACCGACACCGGGCGCTTTCAGTTCTCGAACACGACGCCTTCGGCACTTCGCGACGCCGCCGAGATGCTCGAGGCGGGCGCGGACCCAGCGGAAGCCGCCCGCGAGGCGTACCAGTCGCGCACCCGCGAGTCCCTCGCCCTCGAGGCGACGGCCGTTTCGCGCATCGAGGTCGTCAACGACGGCCAGGTCGCGCTTTCAGTCGTCCGCGACGAGGATTTCGAGCGCCTCGGCGCGCTCCCTGAGGACGCGCAGTACCTCGTGGACGCCGTGCGCAACATCGGCGGAGTCGAAGCGGTCGTGCTGTCCCGCATCTGGGGCGACGAGGTGCGCGTCAACCTGCGGGCCAAGGGCGGATTCGACGTCGGCAGCATCGCTCGTCACTTCGGCGGGGGAGGCCACAAGGCCGCCGCCGGCTTCACGTGGGCGGGCACATACGACGACATGCTCTCGGCACTCCTGCCGAAGCTCCCGGGCGGCGAAGGCGAGTGAGCGCGCGACGGGGGGCCAGCGGGCTTTCGGGCATCCTCGCGGTCGACAAGCCGCCGAGCATGACGAGCCACGACGTCGTCGACGCGGTGCGCCGGGCGACCGGCGAACGTCGCGTCGGGCACGCGGGCACGCTCGATCCGATGGCGACGGGGCTCCTCGTGGTGCTCGTCGGGCCGGCCGCTCGACTGGCGCCCTACCTGACATCGGAATCCAAGGGCTACGACGCCCGCATCGTCTTCGGCTTCGAGACCGACACCGACGACTCGACCGGCCTGCGTACGATCACGGCTGAAGTCCCGCCTCATCTCGCCGACCCGTCATTCGCCGAGAAGGCCGTGGCCGCGATGGTCGGCACGCACGAGCAGGTTCCGCCGGCGTATTCGGCGATCAAGGAGAACGGGCGCAAGGCCTACGAGCGGGCGCGGGCAGGGGAGGACGTCGAGCTCGAACCTCGCATCGTCGACATCACGGCGGCCCGCCTGATCGACGCCGAGGCCGGTCCGCCGATCGCGTGGGACGCCGCGCTCACCGTTTCGAAGGGCACCTATGTGCGCGCCGTCGCGCGCGATATCGGCAGGCACCTCGGTACGGCGGCGCACCTCGGGGCGCTGCGCCGCACCCACTCGGGCTACCTGAGCCTCGGCAACTCCCGGCCGCTGGCGCGCATCGAGGAAGCTGGGCCCGATCACGTCGCCGGGCTGTTCGCCGACCCGGTCGTGGCGCTCGGGTTCCCGGCGGTCGAGGTCTCCGAGAACGACTCGGTACGCGTCGCAAACGGGACGATCCTCGATGCCGCGGTGCACGGTGTGGGCGGGCTTTCCGACGGGCTCGTTTCCATCGTCCGCCGGGACCGGCTGCTCGCGGTCTACGAGAAGACCGACGGGCGTCTGCGCGCGGTGACCGTGATCCCCGGAGGAGTCGGGGGCGCGCGATGAGCGTTGCGGTGACGTTCGAACCGTCGATGACGTCGCTCGGCCCGGCGGTCGCAGCCATCGGCGTCTTCGACGGCGTCCACCTCGGGCATCAGAAGCTTCTCGACGCCGCAGTACGCGACGCGGTGCGCCGCGACGTGCGCGCCGTCGCGGTCACGTTCGACCGCGATCCCGATACCGTCATCGACCCGGACACCGCCGCGCCGCAGCTCCTCACGCTCGAGGACAAAGTGAAGTTCATCGGCCAGACGGGTGTCGAGGTCGTGCTCGTGGTCCCGTTCACGCCCGAGGTTGCCGCGATGGCGCCGGAGCGCTTCCTTGCCGAGGTGCTCGCCGTGGCGATCGAACCGCAGGCGATACACGTCGGTCACGACTTCCGATTCGGCGCGCGCGCGTCCGGCGACGTCGGCGCGCTGGAAGCCTGGGCGGAACCGCGCGGCATGGTGGTCGTGGGGCATCGCCTCCTCGAGATCGACGGCGATCCCGTGACCTCCACGCGCATTCGCGACCTCATCGCCGCAGGCGAAGTCGCCGCCGCGCGCGACCTGCTCGGCCGACCGCCACGCGTCACGGGCGACGTCGTTCACGGGCGCGGCGCCGGCAAAGGACTCGGGGTGCCGACGGCGAACCTGGTGCCCGTCCCGTTCGCGGCGCTGCCCGAAGACGGCGTCTACGCCGGGCTCGCTGAGGTCGCCGAAGGCATCTTCGGCGCAGCGATCTCGGTCGGGATGCCACCGATGTTCCCGGAGGCCAAGGAGCACCTCGAGGCGCACTTGATCGACTACGACGGCGACCTCTACGGCCAGCCGATGGCGCTCGAGTTCCTCAAGCGGCTGCGGGGACTGAAGCGATACGGTTCTCTCGAAGAACTCACCGCCGCGATCCGCAAGGACGTGCGTGAAGCCGCGGATATCGTCGAGCGCCAGGAGGCCGAGCT
>JACRBU010000021.1 GCA_016213085.1 Coriobacteriales bacterium | reverse complement strand
CGACGGCGACGAGGGAAGCACCGAGTCTGCCGCGACCGACGAAACCGCCGACGCCGGCCCGATTCCCGCCCGGCCAGCCTCCGAGGAGTAATCGATGGCGAAGATCGACCTGTCCAAGCCCATCCTGGACCGCAACGAGCGCCTTGCCGCCGAGAACCGGGCGTTGCTCGACGAGAACGGCATCTTCGTGCTCGACCTCATGGCGAGCCCCGGCGCGGGGAAGACCTCGACGATCCTCGCCACCATCGAGCGCCTGCGCGACCGCTACGGCATCGCTGTCATCGAGGGCGACATCGCGAGCAAGGTGGACGCAGAGAAGGTCAAGGCGCACGGGATCCCAGCGGTGCAGATCAACACCGGCGGTGCCTGCCACCTCGAAAGCGACATGATCCGCCGCGCTCTCGACTCGCTTTCCCTTGCCGACCTCGACCTCATCATCGTCGAGAACGTCGGCAACCTCGTGTGCCCCACCGAGTTCTACCTCGGCGAAGACGCGAAGGTCATGATCCTCTCGGTGCCCGAGGGCCACGACAAGCCCTACAAGTACCCGAACATCTTCCAGATCTCCGAGGCCGTCATCCTCAACAAGGTCGACACCATGCACGTCTTCGACTTCGACGAGGCCGAGTTCGAGGGCGTCGTCCGCTCGCTCAACCCGACCTCGCCGATCTTCAAGATCAGCGCGACCAAGGGGGATGGCGTCGACGCCTGGACCGACTGGCTTGCGGCTCGGATCGAGGCCCGGAAGGCCACTGCGGCGGAAGCCTCGTCGTGATCTCACGCGAGGAGGCGTTCGCGCTCGTGAGCGAGCGCATCCCTAATCGCAACCTCGTCAACCACTGCGTCGCCACAGAAGTCATCATGGGCGCGCTCGCGCAGCACCTTGGCAAATGCGCTGAGGAGGTCGAAGCCTGGGAGCGCGCGGGACTTCTTCACGATCTCGACTACGCAGAGACCGCGGAGGACTTCGAGCGTCACGGACTCGTGACCGTCGAGGAGCTCGGCGACAGAGTCGATCCGCGGATCGCCCACGCCATCCTCGCGCACGCCGAGAAGGCACCGCTCGAAAGCGACCTGGACATCGCGCTCTACGCCGCCGATCCAGCCACCGGATTCATCGTCGCTACCGCGCTTGTGCGCCCCGACAAGTCCCTCGCCGGAGTCGAGGTACGCTCGCTCAAGAAGCGCTGGAAGGAGAAGGCCTTCGCACGAGGCGCGTCCCGCGACCAAATGTCCGCGCACGAGCGGCTCGGACTCTCGCGCGACGAATTCCTCGGCATCTCGCTCACCGCGATGCAGGAACACGCCGGGGAGCTGGGGCTCTAGACGGCTCGTCCGCGCCGCGTGTCGGCACCATCCGCCGATTGTGTCCCGCAGCGCCTGCTACCCCGTTCGCGGCCTCCGGCTCCCCACGAGCACCGGAACGACAAGCAGGCACAGGTACCCGATCTCAAGGGCGACGAAGAGCGAATTCGTGTTCGTCGGCAGGAGACCGGCCCGCTGTAGGACGGGCCATCCGACGGCATCGAGCGGGAACTGCACCGCCGTCACTATGACGCCGAACTCGAGTCCAGCGACGTAGCGCGTCGAATCCGGGAGGCGCCTCAGCCAGACCCAGGCGGCGCCAGCGGCGAGTGGTGCCGCGACGAGCGCGAGCGGAGCGACCACGGTTGGGAAGACGGGCGCTCTCCCGAAGCCGGCGATCGCCGCCGTCCCGACGGCCCACAGAGCGAAACCGAAGGCTGCGATCTGGACTCTCCATGCGTTGTTCATCAGTGAACCTCCAGGGATGGTCGGCCTCCGATACCGTACCTGAGCGGCGAAGTGAGCTCGGCCGTCGGCCTCGCTGACCGGCGGATAGACCTCCCGCCCACAGCATCCGCAACCCCGCCGGTTGGCTTTCGGTTGGCCGACGCGGTATATACTCACGTCCAGTTTGGCCGCGGAATCGCTATCGGGCGCTGCTCGATTCGACTGTCCGCGTCTCGCACCGAGGAGATTGGACTGCCGGTGAAGCTCATCGTCACCGAGAAGAACATAGCTGCCAAGAAGCTCGCCGAGATCCTTGCCGTCGGCAAGGTGGAGAGCGACAAGGTCTACAACACCCCGGTCTACCGGTTCCGCCGCGACGGCGAGGACTGGGTCAGCATCGGTCTGAAGGGTCACATCCTCGGGGTGGACTTCCCCCAGAGCCTCGCATTCAAGGACGGCGAGTGGCTCGCGGTATGGGACGAGGAGCGGACGACGCCGGCCCCTGTGCCGGCTACGGTGTCGACGCCACCATGGGAATCGAATCGCAAGCCCTTCACGAAGGAGGGCGTCGAACTCGGCACGTGGCGTCTGCAGTCGCTTCCGTATCTCGTATGGGCTCCGATCGGCAAGACGCCGGTCGAGAAAGAGCTCATCCGCTCTCTCAAGAATCTCGCGAAGAAGGCCGAGGAGGTCGTCATCGCGACCGACTACGACCGCGAGGGCGAGCTGATCGGCAGCGACGCGCGGGCGATGGTTCGCGACGCCAACGGCAGTGTGCCGGTGAAACGTGCGCGGTTCTCGGCGATCACCAAGGGCGAGATCGAGAGCGCCTTCGAGAATCTCGGCGAGGTCGAGAACGATCTGGCGGCTGCGGGTGAAGCGCGTCAGGACATCGATCTCGTGTGGGGTGCCGTGCTCACGCGGTATCTGACGAAGGTGAAGTTCTCGGGAGTCGGCCAGCCTCGGAGCGCAGGTCGCGTGCAGACGCCCACGCTCAAGCTGATCGTCGATCGCGAGAAGGAGCGCAAGCTCTTCGTGCCCGAGGACTACTGGGTCATCAAGGCCAAGTTCGCCTCGGAGGGTGACGAGTTCGAGGGGTCGCACGCCAAGGACCGGTTCAAGGTGCAGGCGGAGGCGCAGTCGGCGTACGACGCGGTTCAAGGTGCGACCGAAGGCCGCGTGGCCGAGGTTACCCGCAAGACGCGCAAGCAGGCAGCTCCGACGCCCTTCAACACCACGGCGCTCCAGGCCGCGGCAGCTTCCGAAGGTCTCTCGCCGGCCCGCACCATGCGCATCGCAGAGACGCTCTACATGAACGGCCTCATCAGCTACCCGCGCGTGGACAACACCGTGTATCCGTCGTCGCTAGAGCTGCGCCCGATCCTCAAGGCTCTTTCCGACGTCGCCCAGTACCGCGCCTACGCGAAGGGGCTGCTCGCGGCCGGCTCGCTCACCGCGACGCGTGGTGCGAAGGAGACGACCGACCATCCGCCGATCCACCCGACCGGTGCGGCGGACCCTGACAAGCTCAAGCCCGAGGAGTGGAAGCTCTACAATCTCGTGGCTCGCCGCTTCATGGCGACGCTTTCGGGTCCCGCCACGATCGAGTCCACGAAGGCCGCTATCGACGTCGCAGGGCAGCCCTTCGTCGCCAAGGGCGACGTCATCGTCGAGAAGGGGTTCCGCGAGATCTACCCCTTCGGCATGAAGAAGGACGAGCAGCTTCCCAAGCTCGCCGACGGACAGACCGTGTCCTTCCTGGGCGCCACGCTCGAGGCGAAGCAGACCCAGCCACCCGCACGCTTCAGCGAGGGCGGCATCATCCAAGAGATGGAGAAGCGGGGTCTCGGGACGAAGGCGACCCGTCACTCCATCGTCGAGACGCTCATGAATCGCAAGTACGTGCAGCTCGACGAGAAGGCGCTCAAGCCGACGATGCTCGGCGAAGCGGTCATCGACGCGCTCACCGCGTTCGCCGAGCGCATCACAACGCCGGACATGACCGCCGAGCTCGAAGCGGAGATGGACGACATCGCGAAGGGCAAGGTCGCCCGGATGCAGGTCGTCGAGCACTCACGCGAGCTGCTTGCGGGCGTGATGGACATGCTGCTTCCCAAGGCCGCCGAGGTCGGCGAACTCATGAAGGACGCTGCGACCTTCGACGCCAAGGTCGGCGTGTGCAAGAAGTGCGGAAGCGACCTGCTCGTAAAGGCCTCGCCGAAGACCGGCGGCCAGTTCGTCGGCTGCTCGGCATGGCCCGAGTGCGACGTGACCTATCCGCTTCCGCAAGGGCGCATCGATCCGCTCGATCAGCCGTGCCCCCTCTGCGGCACCCCTCAGGTCAAGATCATCCAGTTCCGACAGCGCCCCAAGGAGCACTGCCTCGATCCGCAGTGCCCGTCGAACGTCGAGCCCGAACTCGACCTCGGCCCGTGCCCTACGTGCAAGGCCAAGGGCATCGAGGGCAGGATCATCTCGCGAAAGAACCCGCGGACGCTCAAGCGCTACGCGCGCTGCACGAACTACGAAGAGTGCGGCACGTCCTACCCGCTGCCACAGAACGGTGAGCTCGAGCCGACAACGGACACCTGTGAGCCATGCGGTGCTCCCATCGTCGTGGTGCACACCCGCAAAGGCCCGTGGAGGATCTGCGTCGACCCGAATTGCCCGGCGAAGTCCGAGGACGCGAAGGCCAAGAAGAAGCCAGCGAAGTCCCGCTCGTCGGCGAAGAAGGGATCGCGCTCGGCGAAGACGTGACGTCCTGCGTCTAGGTGACGCGGCGGGGCCAGCGGGGGAGCGCGTTGGGGCATGAACTCAGTGCCGACGTCTCACCTGCAGGAGGCCGCCATGAAGCTCGTCGTCATCCAGCACCGAATGCGGTCGAGCGCAGCCGACGATTTCGAGTCCCTGGCCGAATCGGTCGCCGTCGCGTGCGGGTTGGGGGCGGACGTCATCGTCTGCCCGAGAGTGCCGTCGATCCAGGACGGTCCGCTCATCTCGCGGCACTTCCTCGATCGGGTCGGCGAATGTGCGGACGGGACGACGCTCCTCGTGCCCTTCGCGTGGCCCGCCGGAGACGCCGAGCCTCCCCTGAAGTTCACGCCTCTCGGTGCGACGGCACTGCTCACTGGCGACCAAGCCCTCGACCCGCAGGTCCGCCGCAGCCTCTACGAAACGGCCCCCGAGGCCGTCATCATCCGGCCCCAGTCCGAGTCGCCGCTGCAGGCGGAAGCGTTCATCGAGCTGGCGATAGCCCTCTCAGAGTCCACGTCCGCGGTAGTCGTCGTCGCTGACCCGGTCGGGCCCGAGGCGGAGCCGCCCTCCTTCGGCGGCTCGTGCGTTGCGGTGCTCGGCGACCTGATGACGGAGGCGGAATCGGAGGACGAGACGGAGCTGCTGGAGGTCGAACTCGACGCCCCCATCATCCTGGGACACGCCCGCCCCCCCGTTCCCGAGCCGCCCGGCATCCTGATTCAGCGCTGGGAGCATCACCACGGTCGGAAGCCGGCGGTCGACTACCCGGCCGACCTGACGTAAGCCTCGAGGTCGCCCTGCCGGTTGCGCGTATTCGGCCGCGTGTGCCAGGGAGCCGCACCGACGATGAGGCAGGTCCTGCGTGCTAGAATCACCGCATCGGAGCGCCCCCGACGCTTGGCGGAGCGGCGCCTGTCATCGGAAACGGGAGGGTCATGTCATATCCCAAGGTCACCGTGGTCGGCGCCGGCCAGGTTGGCGCGACCGCGGCGGAGCTGCTGCTCCTGCACGAACTCGCTGACGTCGTGCTCATCGACATCGCCGAGGGCCTGCCCCAGGGCAAGGCGCTCGACCTCATGCACACGCGCTCGGTGGAACGCTTCGGCCCGACGATCGCCGGCACGAACGACTACGCCGACACCGCCGGTTCCGACATCGTGGTCGTCACCGCGGGGCTGCCCCGCAAGCCGGGGATGACGCGCGACGACCTGCTGGCCGCGAACTCCGACATCGTCCGCAGCGTCATGTTCCAGGTCGTCGAGCACTCGCCCGAGGCGATCTTCCTGCTCGTCACCAACCCGCTCGACGTGATGGTCTACCTCGCGCACAAGGAGTCCGGCCTGCCGTCGAAGCGCGTCATCGGCATGGGAGGCGTTCTCGACTCGGCGCGATTCGCATTCGCCGTGGCCGAAAAGACGGGTGCCCCCATCGCCGAGATCGAGGCGCTCGCGTGCGGAGCGCATGGCGACGCGATGGTCCCGATGCCTCGCTTCACCACCGTCGGCGGCACGCCCATCACCGAGATGCTGTCCGAGGAGGACGTGGCCGCGCTCGTCGAGCGCACGACCTTCGGCGGCGCCGAGGTCGTCGCGCTGCTCAAGACAGGCTCAGCGTTCTATGCGCCGGCGGCGAGCATCGTGCGCATGGTTCGAGCGCTGCTCAGCGACGAGGGCGACGTCGTTCCGGCGTGCGTGCTCCTGAGCGGCGAGTACGGGATCGAGGACGTCTACATGAGCGTTCCCGTCGCGATCGACCGCACTGGAGTGGGCGCCGTCGTCGAACTGGACGTGAACGCCGAGGAACTCGCGGCTCTTCGGGCTTCGGCAGCGACGATCGCCGAGGCGCTCGACTCCCTGAACCTGCGGGACTGACTTGCTCGCCGCCTCGCGCATAGCCGAAGCGGTTCGGATGGCGATCCCTGACGCCGCAACGACGCTGCGGCCCGACGCGAAGGACGCGCTGCTCCACGCCCTGAAGCACGAGCGCTCGGCCCGAGCGAGGGCGGTGCTCGAGCAGCTTGTGGCCAACGCCGAGCTCGCCGAACACGAGCGGCTCCCGCTGTGCCAGGACACCGGAACCGTGTGGGTCTGGCTGCGCGTGGGCACCGAGGAGTGCATCACCGGAGACCTTCACGCCGAGGTGAACGAGGCCGTCGCATCCGCGTACCGCGAGGCGCACCTTCGGATGAGCACCGTGAGTGACGCGCTGCTCGATCGCTCGAATCGCGGGGACAACGGGCCGGCGTTCCTCGAGGTCTCACAGCGGCCGGGCGCGGGCGCCACCGTGCACGTCATGCTCAAAGGTGGCGGCTCGGACAACGCATCGCGGGTCGAGATGCTCGCGCCGGGAGCCGGATGGGGCGGCGTTCGCGACGTCGTGCTCGACGCGGTGGCGGCGAAGGCCGAGAGCGCGTGTCCGCCGCTCTTGGTCGGGGTGGGCGTGGGCGCCACCTTCGACAAGGTGGGCTCGCTCGCCAAGCGCGCGCTCTTGCGCCCGATCGGGTCGCCGGCTCTCCATCCGCGCCTTGCCGACCACGAGTTCGAGCTGCTCGACGAGATCAACGACCTCGGCATCGGACCTGCGGGACTCGGCGGCGATACGACCGCGCTGGCCGTGCACATCGCGACGGCCCCCGCGCACATCGCTGCGCTGCCGGTCGCGGTCAACATGGGCTGTTCGGCGGTGCGAAGCGTGACGATCGAGCTGGAGCCCGAGCAGTGAGCGAGGGGACTTCGGACTCGGCGCTGACCGCTGACGAGGCGCAGGGAGCGGACGAGACGCAGGGCGAAGCTCCGAGCGGCGAGGAGTCCCCGGAGGGCTCGGAGTCCTGCGACCTGCCGACGTCGAGCCTCGAACGCCACGGTCGCCTCGCCGAAGACACGCCGAGGGGCGGAGCTTTCAGGCGCCTGTCCGCGAACTCCAAGTTCCGCCGCCTCTGGCTTGCTCAGTTCGTGTCCAGCGTCGGCGACTGGCTCGTCATCGGTCTTCTCATCCCGCTCGTGACGACGCTCTCGGGCGGGTCGTCGTTCGCCGTGGCAGGCATCCTGATAGCCAAGATCCTCCCGGCGCTGCTCCTGTCTTCCGTAACCGGGGTGCTCGTCGACCGCTTCGACCGGCGGTGGGTCATGATCGCCGCAGATGTCGTCCGCGCGGTGCTCACGCTCTTCCTTCTCTTCACGAACTCGCTCGCCCTGATCTACACAGTCGTGCTGCTGATGGAGACCGCGTCGCTGTTCTTCTTTCCGGCGCGCAACGCATTCATCCCGTATCTCCTCGAAGACGATCGTGACGTCGCGGCCGCGAACGGTTTGGCGTACACGACGCAACAGGCGGCGATGCTCGTCGGTCTCACGGCGTCCGGCGCCATCATCGCCGGCTTCGAAGTGGTCGTTCGCGACCTGTTGCAGGCGCAGGTTCCGCTGGTATCGCGCATGGTGGGCGTGTTCGCGCCGGCGCTCCTCGGTCCGCGCGCAGGCGTCTTCCTCAATTCGCTGACGTTCGTCTTCTCCGCTGTCTTGCTGCTCACGATCCGGGTCGCGGCCAAACCGCCTCGCTGCGAGGAGCGACTCGACCTTTCGATGGTCGGGCGCGACGTCATCGACTCGTTCAAGTTCCTCGGCCGGCACAAGGAGCTCCGAAGCCTGCTCGTGACCATCTTCGTCGCGATCCTCGGCGGAGGAGCGCTCATCCCCGTCGGGCTCGTGTTCGTGCAGCAGAACCTCACCGGCGTGCTCCCGCTCGTCGACCGCGTGCCCGAGCTGCATCGTCTGGCCGGTGCGCCCGAGACCTTCATGCTCGTGTTCCTCGCGCTCGGCATGGTCGCGGGTGCGCTCGTCGCACCGCGCCTCGAGGAGCACATGTCGCTGCAGCTCATGTTCGCCGGAAGCGTGACGGTCTTCGGCGGTGCGATGCTCGTGTTCGCGGGCATTCGGCAGTACTGGCTCGCGTGCCTGCTGGCCGTCGTAGCGGGGATGGCCGTGGCGATGGTGACGGTTGCCGGCAACACCTACGTCGTGCGCACGGTCGACGATGCATCCCGAGGGCGGGTCTTCACCGCGCTCGAATCGGTGATCCGCGTGGCGCTCCTCATCTCGATGATCGTCATGGCGCCCATCGGCGACCTTATCGCGTCGTTTCTTCAGCGCGTCGCAGATCTCACGAATGCGCTGCCACCGACGGTCTTCCTCACCGGCACGCGCATAACGCTGTTCATGGCAGGCTGCGTTGTGTTGGGCGCGGCGGTCTACGCGTGGCGTACACTCTCGTGGCGCCGGGTGTCGGGTCCGCCGGCCATCGAGGAGGCAGCGCATGGCTGAGGCACGCGAGATTACGTTGCCGGTGAGCAGGTCGACGCTCGCCGAGCTGGCGGCGGGTGAGGAGGTAGTGCTCTCCGGCCCCGTCTTCACTGCACGCGACGCAACGCACGCACGCATGCTCGAGGCGCTCGATATCGAGGGAGCACTGCCGTTCGGCTTGGAGGGCCAGACCCTGTTCTACGCCGGGCCGACTCCCGCCAAAGGTGATCGGCCGATGGGCGCCGTGGGCCCGACGACCGCATCGCGGATGGACTTCGCGACGCCTCGCCTGCTCGAGGCGGGCGTCGTGGCGATGATCGGCAAAGGCAAGCGCTCCGCTGCGGTTCGCGAAGCATGCGTGCGGACGGGTTCCGTGTACTTCGCCGCCGTCGGGGGAGCCGCAGCGCTCCTCGCCTCGCACGTGGTCGACGCTGAGCCCGTGGGCTATGCCGACCTGGGCACCGAGGCGCTCGTGAAGCTCACCCTCGACAGGTTCCCGGCGTTCGTCGCAATCGACGTCCACGGCAACGACCTCTACGCCACCGCGCCGGGCGCATGGCGCGAGGAGGCGGCCGCACTCCATCTCGCCGTACGCGAGGAGGCCGAGTGATGAGCGGAGTCTTCGTCACGTTCGAGGGCTGCGAAGGCTGCGGCAAGTCGACGCAGATCCGTCGGCTCGCCGACTCGCTCGAAGCGGTGGGGATCGATGTCCTCGTCACCCGCGAACCGGGAGGAACGTCGGTGGGCGAGCACATACGCGGCCTGCTCCTCGATCCTGACACAGGCCCGATCACCCCGCGCGCCGAGCTGCTGCTCTACGAAGCGAGCCGCGCGCAGATCGTCGAAGAGGTCATCCGTCCGGCGCTGGATGCCGGCAAGGTGGTGCTGTGCGATCGCTTCGCCGATTCCAGCACCGCCTACCAGAGCTACGGCCGAGGACTCGATCTTGCCGAAGTCGAGCGGCTGAACGACGCGGCGACCGCCGGACTCGCTCCGGACCGCACGATCGTTCTCGACGTCGACGCAGCCGTCGGACTCGAGCGCGCGACAGGAGCGGGCGCCGACCGCCTCGAGGCCGAGGACCTCGCCTTCCACGAGCGGGTCCGCGAGGGCTTCCTCGAGATCGCGCGCCGGCACCCCGAGCGCGTGCGGGTCATCGCTGCTGCGGGCACTCCCGACGAAGTCGCGGACCGGGTGGCGGCGGCGCTGCGCGACGTGCCGAGCCTCTCCAGAGCGCTGGGCGGCTAGCGCGTGCGCTGCGTCTGGGACGATATCGTCGGGCAGGCCCGCGTCGCCGACTTCCTCCGAACCGCGGTCGTCACCGACCGTCTCGCCCACGCATTGCTGTTCGTGGGCCCTCCCGGAGCGGGCAAGAAGACGGCGGCCAAGGCGCTCGCCTGCGCCATCTTCTGCGACGACGACGGCTGCGGCGCGTGCCCCGTCTGCTACCGGGTCCGTCACGGCGGCCACCCCGACGTGCACATCGTCGAACCGGAGGGGACCGCAGGCTACATGGTCGAGCAGGTTCGCGACCTCACGCGCGACGTGCATCTCGCGCCTGCGGAGGGGTCGATCAAGGTCTACATCGTCGAGTCGGCGGACCTGTTCAACGACTCGAGCGCGAACGCGTTTCTCAAGACGCTCGAGGAACCTCCCGCCGATGTCGTCTTCATCCTGCTCGCCCACGCGTTCGACTCGGTGCTGCCGACGATCGTCTCCCGCTGTCAGGTCGTCCGCTTCCGCCGGATCCCTCCGTCCGAGGCCACAGCATTGCTCGTGCAACAGACCGGGACCGACGAGCAGCGGGCAGGTGCCGCGCTCGCGGCGGCCGGCGGGGTCGTCGCTCGGGCACGCGACTTCCTCGAGTCCTCCGACAGGCGCGCCGCCCGGGACCTCATCCTTCGCACGCTCACCGATCTCGACGTCATGGACGACCTCGACGTGCTCGAGGCGGCGAAGTCGCTGCTCGTCGCGGTGCGAGCACCTCTCGACGGCGTTAAGGCCGCTCACGAGGCCGAGATCAAGGAACAAGCCGACTTCCTCGGCAAGGGCGCGCTCAAGTCGCTCGAGGACCGCCAGCGCAGGGAGCTCACGGCGCGAGAGCGGGAGGGTGTGGCCGAGGTGCTCAACGTCGCCGAGAGTTGGCTGAGGGATTGCTTGGTTCTGGGCCAGGGCGTCGCCGACCTCGTGGTCAACACTGACGTGTCGGACGCCATGGAGCGGGTCGCCGCGGTCATCACGCCGCCCGCATCGGCCGTAGCGCTCGAGGCGGTCAACGAGGCTCGACGCCGCATCTCGTATAATGTCAGTCCCCAGCTGGCCATCGAGGCCATGCTCTTCGATATCCGGGAGGTTCTCAGATGCCCACGGTAGTGGGAGTGAGACTCCGTTTCGCATCAAAGACGCTGTGGTTCGACCCTGCCGGTGCTACGCCGACGCCGGGTGACCACGTGATCGTGGAGACGGAACGCGGTACCGAGTTCGGTACCGTCATGCAAGCGCCATTCGACGTGCCGGCGGCCGAACTGCCCGCCGCGCTCAAGCCTGTGCTGCGCATCGCGACCGAGGAAGACATCGAGCACGAGGAAGAGCTCGAGCGTGCCGAGGCCGAAGCGATGCCGGTGTTCCGGCAGCTCGTCGAGGAGCGCAAGCTCGACATGAAGCCGGTCAACGCCGAGTACCTCTTCGACGGTGACAAGATCATCTTCTACTTCTCCGCCGAGGAGCGCGTCGACTTCCGCGAGCTCGTTCGCGATCTCGCGTCGCGCTTCCACGCGCGCATCGACCTTCGGCAGATTGGTGTGCGCGACGAGGCGCGCCTGGTCGGCGGCGTCGGTCACTGCGGTCAGCAGCTGTGTTGCGTGCGCTTCTCCGGCGATTTCCAGCCGGTATCGATCCGCATGGCGAAGGAGCAAGACCTCCCGCTCAACCCCTTGAAGATAAGCGGGCTATGCGGCAGACTCATGTGCTGTCTGCGCTACGAGTTCGATGCTTACAAGGACTTCAAGTCTCGGGCCCCGAAGCGCGGAGCCTTCGTCGAAACCCCCGCGGGCGACGCGAAGGTCACGGACCTTAACACCCCGCGCGAGACCGTGACGATGCGGTTCGGCGACGGCAACACGATGACGGTGCCGCTCTCAGGCATGGAGTGCTCCAAGGGCTGCAACTGTCCCTGCAAGGTCACCGATGACGCCTTCACGGCAGCCGCTCCGAGCGCACTCCTGCCGAGCCCGGAACCCGAGTTCGTCGAGTCCGAGCCGGAGACGGAAGCCTCCGAGACCGCTCGTGAACCACGACGTCGGCGTCGTCGCTCGCGAGGCGGGGGCGACAAAGGTGGCGGCGAGGCCGGACAGCAGCCCCAGCAGAAGGCGAAGCAAGCTCAGCCGAAGCCGGCTCAGAAGCAGGAGTCGGAAGGCAAGGACGCCGGGAAGAAAGAGTCGTCGGGTACCGCCGAGGGTGCTGGCCGAAGCGGAAAGCCGCGTCGCCGGCGACGCCGCAAGCGCTCGGGCGGGGGAGACGCACCGACAGGTTCGTAGCGTGACCAATACGCCAACGTAGCTCAGCTGGTAGAGCAGCGCACTCGTAATGCGCAGGTCAGGGGTTCGAGTCCCCTCGTTGGCTCCAGAGATCATCCGAGGACGGCAGCGATGCCGTCCTCGTTGCGTTCTTTGCACAGCCGACCGAATCCCAACTCGGCCCGTGTCGGAGCCCTCGTGCTGCGCCGATTCGGTTCAAGAAGGGATGGGACTGCATAACGGTGAACTGTCCCAGGGGCTTCCAGTGGACCCGAAAGCTGCGTCACAATACCCATATGGGTATTTGTGAGGCCGTTCACCCTTTGGGTCGCGCCGCTCGGAGAAAACAACGTAGAATCCTCAAGTAATCGGTGAACGGCGTGTGTTACTGTCCGACGACTATGCGGCGGACGTCGCTCGTTTGACTTAACGGCACACCGAGGACGGCAAAAGGAGAGTGGCCGAGCAGCATGGCGCTGACGCTCGACAAGATCGTGATCGCAGCCTTCGTGATCATCGGCTGCGTCTTCGTCGTGGTGGCCCTGTTCTCCTCGTGGTTGCTGAGCCCCAAGGCCCCGAGCCGCGAGAAGGAGAGCACGTACGAGTGCGGCGTCCCTCCGGTCGGTCCTCCGTGGATCCAGTTCCGCATCGGTTACTACGTGTACGCGCTGCTCTTCGTACTCTTCGACATCGAGACGGTGTTCCTGTACCCCTGGGCCGTCGCCTATCGGCAGATCACGGGCTGGTACATCTTCGTTGAGATGCTCGTCTTCGTCGTCATCCTGATCGGAGCGCTCTTCTACGCTTGGAAGGAGGGGGCTCTCGAATGGCGATAGACAAGCTCACCGGCGAGAACTCCATCCTCTTCATTCGGAGCGAGCAGCTCTTCGACTGGGCCCGCCGCAATTCCCTGTGGTACATGGCCTTCGGGATCGCCTGTTGCGCTATCGAGGGGCTCATGCACGCCTCGGGCCCCCGCTTCGACTTCGACCGCATGGGTGTCTTCTTCCGGGCGAGCCCGCGCCAGGCCGACGTCATGATCGTCGCCGGCACCGTCAACAAGAAGATGGCCGAGACGGTCAAGCGCCTCTACGACCAGATGCCCGAGCCCAAGTGGGTCGTCGCGATGGGTGCCTGCGCTTGCACGGGCGGGCCCTTCCGCGAGTACGGCAACGTGATCATGGGCGTGGACAAGGTCGTGCCGGTCGACGTGTACGTCCCGGGTTGCCCGCCCAGGCCCGAGAGCGTCCAGTACGGCTTCATGCAGCTGCAGAAGAAGATCGACGCGCAGACGGAGGAGCGACTTGCAGCCCGACGCAACGCGAATCGCTAATATCGTCACCGCCGCCGGCGCCCAGCCGGAAGTCGAAACGACCTCACTGGGCGTTCTCATGCGCATTCCCGCGGACTCCGTCCACGACGTGCTGAACGCTCTGAAGGCCGAGGGTTTCGGCTTCCTCGTGGATCTGTTCGGAACCGACACCGGCGAGCAGATCGAGATGACCTATCACCTCCGCGACTTCGGCCGCGACGAAGAGGTCTACGTTCGTTCTTCGCTGCCGTACGACGGCGCGCTTCGCAGCGTGTGGGACGTCTACCCCGCTGCGGCTTTCCCCGAGCGTGAAGCGGCCGAGCTCCTCGGCATGCGCCTCGACTGCCATCCGAACCCGAGGCGGCTCGTCACGACCGAGGGGTGTCCGCCGTACCTCCGCAAGGAAGTCCCCGTCAGGGGCGCCGAGGAGGTGCGCCTGCGATGACGATCGATCCCCGGACCGACGTCCCGCCCGCGGGCGAGATGCTCGGCGATACCCACTGCCCGGTCCCCGATACGCTTCCGGTCGGTCTCGACCACGTGCCCACCGGCGTGGACCGCGAGCAGGCCGAGCACCTCATCGTGAACTTCGGCCCCCAGCACCCCTCGATGCATGGCGTTCTGCGCATCCTCGGCGAGCTTGACGGCGAGGAGATGATCTCCGGCGAGGTCAACATCGGATACCTGCATCGCGGAATCGAGAAGCTCGCCGAGAGCCGTCGGTACGACCAGGTCGGCACGCTGCTCGACCGCGGCGACTACATCGCCGGCATCCACGGTGAGCTTGCTTTCGCGATGGCGACCGAGCAGCTCGCTGAGATCGAAGTCCCGGAGCGTGCGCTTTGGATCCGCACGCTCGTCGGCGAGATCACGAGGATCTCAAGCCACCTGCTCTGGTATGGCCCGATGGGCCTGGACGCCGGAGCGATGGGGCAGTTCCTCTACGCGGTTCGCGACCGCGAGATGCTCCTCGACATCCTCGAGGCGATCACCGGCGCGCGCATGATGTTCAACTACATCCGTCCCGGCGGCGTGCTTCGCGATCTGCCCGCCGGCATCGAGCGGAAGATTCTCGAGTTCCTCGACCACTTCGAGAAGATGCTGCCTGAGCACGACGATCTGCTCGGCGGCAATGAGATCTTCCAGTTGCGGACCAAGGGTGTGGGCGTGATCGACCGCGACAAGGCCCTTGCGTACTCGCTCACCGGCGCGAACCTCCGCGCCTCGGGTGTGAGCTGGGACCTTCGCAAGGACCGGCCTTACGCGGCCTACGACAAGGTCGAGTTCGACGTGCCCATCTCGAACGAGGGCGACATCTACTCGCGCTACCTCGTGCGCATGGAGGAGATGCGTCAGTCCGTGCGCATCATCCGTCAGGTGCTCGACGGCATGCCCGAGGGCCCGCACACGGCCAAGGTCGCCAAGGTCCTGCGCCCGCCCGCGGGTGAGGCATACGCCGCCGTCGAGGCCCCGCGAGGCGAGTGGGGCATCCACATCATCTCCAATGGCAGCGACAACCCCGCGCGCATGCGATACCGGCCGCCGGCGTTCTACGCGCTCCAGGTCGTCGAAGACCTGATTCCCGGGACGCTTCTGGCCGACATGATCGTGGTCGCGGGCTCGATGGACATCGTTCTCGGGGAGATCGACCGATGAACGTCGCCTACGCCGCACTCAGGGTGCTCGCCGGACTCGGGCTGATGCTCGCGAACGGCGTCGTGCTCATATATATGTTGCGGAAGGTCCTCGGGCACCTGCACGTGCGCCTCGGCCCGATGGAGGTCGGCCCGAAGGGTATCGTCCAGACCACCGCCGACGTCCTGAAGCTCCTGACCAAGGAGGACCCGACCCCCGCCGCGGTGGACAAGGTCATCTACTTCATTGCGCCGGCGGTCGTGTTCGTGCCATCGCTCATGGCCTACGCCGCGCTGCCGTTCTCGGCCAAGTGGCATATCACCGACCTCAACCTGGGTCTGCTCTACACGTTCTCGATCCTGTCGCTCATCCCGCTCGGCATCCTCATGGCGGGCTGGGCGTCCTCGAACAAGTGGTCCCTCTTCGGCGGCATGCGCGCGGTCGCGCAGCAGATCGCCTGCGAGGTCCCGCTTCTGCTCGCCGCCCTCCCGGTCGTGCTGCTCGCCGGGTCGCTCAACATGAACGACATCGTCAAAGCGCAGGCGGGCTACTGGCTCGGTTTCATCCCGGCCTGGTTCTGGATCCCGATGTTCCCGGCGCTCATCCTCTACCTGATCTCGGCGCTCATCGAGACGAATCAGACGCCCTTCGACATGTCCGAGGCAGAGTCCGAGCTCGTGGCCGGCTTCGCTACCGAGTACGCGTCGATGAAGTTCGGCCTGCTATTCCTCTCTGAGTTCAGCAACCTGTTCGTCCAGTCGGCGCTCATCGTGACGCTGTTCTTCGGCGGATGGCTCATCCCGTTCGTGCCGCTCGAGCTTCAGCAGAAGATCGGCATCTCGGCGCCGGTCGTCTTCATGCTCAAGACGTACCTCGTGATCTTCGTGATGATGTGGATCCGAGGCACGCTTCCCCGCGTGCGCATCGACCACATGATGTCGCTCGGGTGGAAGATCCTGCTGCCCGTGAGCGTGAGCTGGGCGATGATCACCGCGTTCGTCGTGAAGCTTGCCGAGGTGGGCCGATGAGCATCTGGGGAACCGGCATCGTCAAGGGTCTCGGCATCACGATCCGGAACATGTTCCGCAAGCCGATCACGGTGCAGTATCCGCACGAGAAGTTGGAGCTGCCCGAGCGCGCCCGATGGACCGTCGAGCCGAGCTATGACGGAGAGGGCAACATCAAGTGCACCGGTTGCCTTACGTGTGTACGCGTCTGCCCCGATCATGTCCTCGACATGAAGCTGACGGTCGGCGAGGACAAGTCAAAGCACATCGACTACTTCCGCTACGAGTGCGGGGCGTGCATGATGTGCGGTCTCTGCACCGAGGCGTGCCCCTTCGACGCCATCCACATGTCGCACGACTACGAACTCGCCCGCACGTCCGCCGACGAGCTGACCTACAACCTGCTCGAGGACATCGATGCGGCGAGGCCGGCCCGCAAGGCAGCGGAGCCCAAGCCGAAGCCCGCGGGAGGCGCGGACGAGAAGCCTGACGGCGCTCCTGCCGCCGAAGCCACCGAGACCGCTCCCGCGCCCGACACTGAAGCCAAGGAGGCCCAGGATGCCTAACACCGTCGACGGCATCGCATTCGCGATCCTGGCGATCTCCATGGTGGGCGGAGCGCTCGGCATGGTCTCGTCACGCAACATCGTGCATGCCGCCCTCTGGCTGCTCGAGGTCTCCGTGGCTGCCGCAGGGCTCTACTACCTGCTCGACGCGGACTTCATCGCGCTCGTTCAGCTGCTCGTCTACGCGGGCGCGGTCGTCGTGCTCACCGTCTTCACCGTCATGATCACGCTCCGGCGTCGCGAGGACGCGGTTCGGCCGGTCGACTTCAGCTGGCCGGCGCTCCTGCTCGCGCTGGCCCTCGGCGGCATCCTGCTCGCTGCCGCGGCCAACTTCCCCAAGAAGACGATCTCGATGCCTGACGCCATGCCTTCGATCGTGCGCTTCGGCGAGCTGCTGTTCACGGCTCGCGGATACGCGCTCGCGTTCGAGATAGCCTCCGTTCTCTTGACCGTTGCGCTGCTCGCAGCCGTCTGGTGGTCGAGGGAGGTGGAGGACTGATGAGGGTCGGTCTCGAGGCCTTCCTGCTCCTGTCCGCCGTGCTCTTCTCGATCGGCGTGTACGGGGCCGTCTCGAAGCGTAGCGCCGTGCAGGTCATCATGTCGCTCGAGCTCATCTCGATCGCCGTGATGGTCAACATGGTTGCCTTCGCGCGTTTCGTGACCCCCGACCGTGGTACCGGATGGGCGTTCACCCTGTTCGCGATGGTCGTGTCCGCCGCTGAGGTGGGCGTCGGCCTCGCACTCGTTCTGGCCATCTACCGGCGTCGACACACGGCCGAGCTGCCGGAACTCGACGAGCTCAAGGGATAGGCGATGGACTGGATTCTCGCCATACCGGCACTCCCGACGCTGAGCTTCGCGTTGCTCCTTGTGATGTCGCGCCAGGTGCGCATGCGCATGCTGTGGCTGCCTGTGGCGTCGATCTTCGGGTCGCTGATCCTCTCGATCGTCGCGTTCGCGCAGGTCTGGCCGGGCGGCTCGGAAGAGGCGATCTGGCACGCGGGCTGGGAGTTCGCTGAGCTCGCGGGCAAGCCGGTCGACCTCTCGGTCGCGCTCGACCCGGTCGCCGCTGTCATGTTGCTCGTGGTGACCATCGTCGGCGCGGCCGTCCAGGTGTATTCGCTCGGCTATATGCATCGCGAGGAGCGTGAGGGCTGGTACTTCGCGGTCCTGTCGCTGTTCACCGCGGCCATGCTCATGCTCGTGCTCTCCGACAGCCTCCTGCTCACCTTCATGATGTGGGAGATGATGGGGCTCTGTTCGTACCTGCTCATCGGCTTCTGGTTCGAGAACGAGGGGCCGCGCAAGGCGTCGCAGAAGGCGTTCCTCACCACCCGTGTGGGCGATCTAGGCTTCCTTATCGCGCTGTTCGCCATATGGGGCGTTGTCGGCAGCTTCTCGTACGAGGAGGTCCTGCACACCGTGGGGGACTGGCCTGCCGCAGTCGCCGCTGTGGCTGGGTTCGGGCTGCTGTGGGCCGCGATGGGCAAGTCCGCGCAGGTGCCGCTCCAGGTCTGGCTCCCCGACGCGATGGCCGGCCCGACTCCGGCGTCGGCACTCATCCACGCCGCCACGATGGTTGCAGCGGGCGTCTACGTCGTCGCGCGGATGCTCCCGGTTCTCATGGTCACGCCGTGGATCATGCAGACGACGCTGGTCGTCGGCCTGACGACCGCGCTGCTCGGGGGCTTGCTCGCCGCAGTGCAACACGACGTCAAGAAGGTGCTCGCGTATTCGACCATCTCGCAGCTCGGTCTCATGTTCGTCGCGCTTGGCGCCGCGAATGCCGAAGTCGCGCTCTTCCACCTCACCACCCACGCCTTCTTCAAGTCGCTGCTCTTCCTCGGTGCCGGCGTGATCATCCATGCGGCTCACACGCAGGACATGCGCTTCATGGGCGGCCTGCGTCGTCACATGCCGATCACTACCGTGACGTTCACGATCGGATCGCTCGCGTTGGCGGCTGTGTTCCCCCTTTCGGGCTTCTTCTCGAAGGACGAGATCGTCGCGACGCTCCTGCACGAGCACCACTACGTGTCCGCCGGCGTCGTGCTCCTTGCCTCGCTCGTGACCGCGTTCTATGTCGCCCGCATGCTCTTCCGCGTCTTCACCGGGCCGGAGCAGACCAAGCACCTCAGCGAGGGGCACATGTCGATGCTCGCTCCGATGTCGGTGCTCGCGTTCATCACGCTGGTGCTCGGCTTCGCATCACCCACGTTCGCCAACTTCCTCGGCGGGCATGGCGTGTGGCCCGATCCCTTCGTGGCCGCGATCTCGATGACGTCGGCGGGCGCTGGTCTCGCGCTGGGATGGTGGTTCTACGGCCGACGGTCCGCAGTGGTGAACACGGCCATCTGGAAGCGCCGACTCGGCTACGCCTACGACGCGCTGGCCCAGAAGCTGTACTTCGATGCGGTCTACGACCACGTCTTCATCCGCCCGTTCATGCTCGGCGCCACGCTGCTTGCCGTCTTTGACATGCGTCGCCTCGACGGCTTCGTCAATCTTGTCGCCGCCACATGGGTGCGCATCTGCACGATCTCGTGGCGTGTGGATGTCACCGCGATCGACGGCGTCGTCAACGGCGTGGCCTCCGCTGCGAAAGGCACCGGCAGCTGGATGCGCGGGCTGCAAAACGGCGTTATCCAGCGTTACCAGCGGCTCGTGCTCGGGGCCGTCATCGTCCTTGTGCTCGTCGTGTTCATGGTGAAAGGGGTCTGAGGTTGTTGCCGATCCTGAGCCTCATCGTGTTGCTGCCGCTGGCCGGCGCGATCGCGATCGCTCTCCTTCCAAACGACCGAACGACTTGGCCCCGCTGGGTTGCGGCCGCCGTGTCCGCCTCGGTCCTCGCCCTCGCGACCTATGCGATGGTGACCTTCCGGCCAGCAGGGGGGCTCCAGTTCGTCGAGAAGTTCGACTGGGTGCCCGCCGCGAACATCCAGTACTACATGGGACTCGACGGGCTTTCCGTGCTGCTCGTCGCGCTCTCAGCGCTCCTGTCGCTGCTCGCCGTCATCGCAAGCTGGAAGATGGACAAGAGGCCGAAGTTCTACTTCGCGATGCTGCTCGTGCTCGCGACCGGGACCAATGGCGTGTTCAGCGCGCTCGACTTCATCCTCTTCTACGTGTTCTGGGAGCTCGTTCTCGTCCCGATGTACTTCCTCATCGCTGTGTGGGGCGGTCCTCGCCGCGAGTACGCAGCGATCAAGTTCTTCCTCTACACGCTGCTCGGTTCGGTGTTCATGCTCGTCGGCATCCTTGCCATCTACCTGCACCCGCAAGGCGGCACGTTCGACATGATCGCGCTTGTGGACAGGGGATTCCCGGCGAACTTCCAGTGGTGGGTGTTTGCCGCGTTCTTCCTCGGGTTCGCGGTCAAGGTGCCGGTCTGGCCGCTTCACACCTGGCTTCCTGACGCGCACGTCGAGGCGCCGACCGCCGCGTCGGTCCTGCTCGCCGGCATCCTCCTGAAGATGGGTACGTACGGCTTCCTCCGCGTCTCGCTTCCGATCCTCCCCGAGGCATGGAAGTCGTGGAGCTGGTTCATAGCTCTGCTCGCGGTCATCTCGATCGTCTACGGTGCGGCCGTCGCGTTCGCTCAGACCGACCTCAAGAAGCTCGTCGCGTATTCCTCCGTCTCCCACATGGGCTTCGCGATGCTCGGTATCGCCGCAGGCACCGCCGTCGGTCTCGACGGCGCTCAGGCGGTCAACATCAGCCACGGCTTCCTCTCGGCGATGCTCTTCCTGTGCGTCGGTATCGTCTACGAGCGAGCCCACACCCGCCAGATCGCCGAGATCTCCGGCGTCGCCGGTCAGATGCCGGTCTACGCCGGGATGTTCGCGTTCGCCTCCTTCGCCTCACTCGGCCTTCCCGGGCTCTCGGGGTTCGTCGGCGAGTTCCTCGCGCTGCTCGGTTCATGGGGCTCCACCCTTTCGTACTGGTACACCATCGCCGCCGCCATCGGCGTGCTCGTGGGCGCGGCCTACATGCTGTGGATGATCCAGCGGGTCATCCTTGGCGAGCCGTCCCACTCGATCGCCGATGCGCCCGACATCAGCGTGCGTGAGGCCTCGACCCTCGTGCCTCTCGCGGTGCTGTCGCTCGTGATGGGCGTGTGGTGGGCCTCTACGCTGCAGTTCTTCGAGCCCTACTCGGAGGCCCTCGCGAAGGTCCTGGGAGGCTAGATGGCCGGCTTCGCCCTCTTGCTTCCTGAGATCGCGCTGCTTCTCGGCGCGTTCTGGGCGCTGTTCGCCGAGTACCTTCCGGGCCGCGATCGTGGTGCGGCCTGGGCAGGTCTTTCCGTGTCGCTGGCCGCGGCAGCCATCAGCTTCTGGCAGCCGGTGGGGCAGTCCGCATTCGGCGGATCGCTCGTCTTCGATGAGCGGACTCGCTTCGTGCGCGTCTCCATCGCACTTCTGGCGGCCGCGTGGATGCTTTGGGTCGCTGGCCGCGGCACGGGACGCGATCGGTGCCGCGAAGCGGTGGCGCTCGCACTGTTCTCAGCGATGGGCACGATGCTCGTCTCGGAAGCCACCGAGCTCATCACGCTGTTCATCGCGATCGAATTCGCGACGATCCCTCCGTACGTGATGATCGGCTACGACGTCCGCGACGCACGCGGCCTCGAAGGCGCGCTGAAGTACTTCCTGCTCTCGATCCTCACGACGCTCGTCACGTTGTACGGCTTCTCGTATCTCTACGGACTCACCGGCGCAACGCTCCTGGACCGCCTCGACCTGTCGACCGCCGGTCCTGTGGGTCTGGTGGCCGCGGTACTGGCCGTCACCGGCCTCATCGCCAAGCTGTCCGCCGCGCCCTTCCACTACTGGGCTCCCGACGCCTACGAAGGCGCGCACCCGTGGGCCGTGGCCTTCGCCTCCACAGTGCCGAAGATCGGCGGCGCGGTCGCGCTCGTCCGTCTCACGCAGGCGATCGGCCCGACGGTGCCGAACCTCGAGGTCGTCCTCGTTATCGTGGCGGTCGCGTCCATGCTGCTCGGGAACTTGGCGGCGCTGCCGCAAAACGACATCCGACGGATGATGGCCTACTCCGGCGTCGGCCACGCAGGCTACCTGCTTCTTGGCGTCGCGGCGATGTCCGTCGCGGGGGGCACGGCCGCGATCTTCTACGCCGTCGCGTACTCGATCCCGTCACTGGCGATCATGCTGCTCGCGCAGGAGAACGGCGTGCGGGTCGACGATTGGGGCCAGCTCTCCACGCGTCGGCCTGCATCGGCATGGGCGGCGCTGCTGTTCCTGCTCTCACTGGTCGG
>JACRBU010000028.1 GCA_016213085.1 Coriobacteriales bacterium | reverse complement strand
CTTTTCCACGGTGGCCGCGTCGATCTCGGGCCCGCCTGCCGAAAGCGAGAGCGCGACTGCGCTCGCGACGGCGACGAGCGCGACGATCACGCCTAGAGCGATGACGATCTTCCAGGTCCGGGACACGCGGACTCCCCCTCGATGCGACCGACCGGATACATGGTCGACGGCAGACTTCGCTGCCATCGACGCGGGGATTCGAGCAGACGCCTGCGGCGCAGCTCAATCCCCGGGTTCGGCACCCCAATGATTCAAACACGAACTCGGGTGGAGCGGCACCCCTCAGTCGGGACTCTCGTCCGCACAACGGAACATTCGTCCGTCTCCGCTCGCTATCGTCACGACATCCAGCAGGGTCTCGACCGCGTAGACCGGACCCGGCTCGAGCACGCGGTCACGAAATGGACCCCATAGGGCCGCAATGGCCACCATCCCCGCCGCGCGAGCGGCGGTCATGTCGTGGGGGCTGTCGCCGACGTACGCACATCGTGCGGGTGCGACATCCAGTCTCCGAGCCGCCTCGAGAAGGGGCGTCGGGTCGGGCTTGTGTGCGTCCGTGTCGTCCGAGGTCAACACCAGGTCCATGTGGCGATCCAGGCCGTAGACCTCGAGCCCGCGGAGTGCGGGACCACGCGACTTAGACGTGACGACACCGAGCACGAGACCTTCGGCCTTGAGCGACGTGAGCGCTTCGTCGGTGCCTTCATACTCTCGGATCATGCGATCGTGGACCTCGGCGTTGTACGCGCGATAGACGGCGAGGAGTTCGTCCACGCGATCCGGATCGAATTCGGCCATCTGAGCCCTCAGCGGGATCCCGACGTTGCGAAGCAGCGCATCGTCAGGGATCGCATGGCCGAAGACCTCGCGAGTCGCGTGACGGAAGGACGCGAGGATGAGTTCGATCGTGTTGACGAGGGTCCCATCGAGATCGAACAGGATGCAGTCCAGCGAGCGACCTCGCCCGAGGTCGGTGGGCCGACAATCCCCAGCGTGCGTCGTGCGTGCGTCGTTCACAGCACTCCCTGTTCGCGTGTTTCGATTGCACCGGGCACGGTCACGAACCATGTAGCACGTAGCGCAGTCGTACGGTGGCTCGCTGTGTCCTGCCATCGTACAGGCGATTCGAGCTGACAGCAGGACCGCTGCCAATCGCCATTGCATGCTGCGCACCGCGTCCGGTCGCGAGGGGCGGTCGGACAGACGGAGGCTCGTGCACCGGGGGGACTTAAGGAGGGCTCATGAGATCGCTCACGCGAGGGATCGCTTTCGTCATGGCCGCGGCGCTGGTACTGGTCGGCCCCGCAACCGCCTTGGCGCTGACGGAGACGCATCCGCTTGACGGGGACCCGGACCTGACTCCGGTCTCTCCCGCAGCTATCACGCAGTACGGCTCGTACCGGGTCAACGACACGTGCGTCAACGTATGCCACCCGGTTCAACGCGACTCCCGCAACAACAACCACGGGCTCTACCTGCGTCCGATAACGGGGACGACAACGAGCGTCTTTTCCGACAACCCGTACTTCCCGTCGATGCCGAGCGCGAGCTTCAACTTCACGCCCGGTGACCCCGATCGAGCGTCCTGGGTGATCGGCGGCCTCGGGATCGGCGCCGAACGCTACATCTACCAGGGGGATTCGGGTGGCGTGAACTTCCCCCAGATCGGCGACAAGCAGTGGATGATGGACTACGCCAACGCCATCAGGCCACTGCGCCGAGGAGCGTTCGTCCCGGGCTACAACCGCCAGACCGGCGCCGTGACGACCGCCTGGGCCGACTACAACGTCGGCAGCACCCTGAACTACTTCACGGGGTCATCCACGCTGACCCCCACCGCCTCGCAGTACGGCTGCGTGAATTGCCACTCCTACGGAGCACGCATCGTCACGGACGGTGGCGGAATCCCGACCGCCTATCAGGTCCAGGAGTGGGGCGTCACGTGCGTGAACTGCCACGGCAACGATCCCGAAGAAGCGCACGACCCGGACAACCCCGTGCCCTTCAACTCGAACACCTGCTACCGGTGTCACGACCGGCAACCGATCGAGGCCTCGCCGGGCGTGCCAGCGCGACCGCAGCAACTCACGATGCAGGTATGGGACACCGGCCAGGCCAAGAACCACCGAAACCAGGGCTTCGAGGTCCGCAATCCGAAGCAGGGCGACGAGCCTGAGTCCGAGGACCTGTTCGTGCCCGGCTCGACAGAGCACACGGCAGGAGCGGGCCACCCGAGGTCGATGGACTACATCAGCAGTACCTCGAACCAGTGGTGCTACCGCTGTCACTCCAACATGGGCTGGATAGCCCACACGGAGACGGGAGAGGACACGCCCACGGAGTTCACTCTGCCGACCGGTCTCGGCGACGAGGAAACGTACCTCGTGAACAAGTCGACCTCGACCGGCATCGACTGCGTCGCCTGTCACACGTCGCACGGGGGCGAAGTCGGACTCAACCAGTTCGGCATGCGGATCCCGCCGGAGATGTCGTATGACGCAGGGGCACCTGACGACCCGGCTTGGCGGCAGTGCTCCGACTGCCACCGGGCGCGGCAACGCCTCGGCTCGGGTGCTTCGGCAACGTACTCGATGCTGCCCTACCTCGGCACCTTCGATTTCAACGCGACGAGCTTGCACGGCTCGGTGCAGCGCGAGATGTTCCTCGGGTACGGCGGGTACGGCGTGAGCTACGCAGAGCAGACCCATCTCCAGGCCGGCGTCTGGTGCCAGTACTGCCACATGCCGATCACGACGGCCCAGCCCGAAGCCGACTCCTCACACCTCTTCATGATCGCGTGGCCCGACTACACGCTCAGCACCACCGACGTCGCGTCCGTCGAGTATCCCGCGGGAGCGTCGGCGACGGACCCGGTTCCCAAGCCGGCGGTCGCGTTCCCCGATGACTCGTGCACGGGCGCCGGCTGCCACCTGCCCAACACCGAGCAGATCCGAGAAGCCGGCGGAGACATCGACGTGGCTCAGGACGAGGTCAAGTCGTTCCTGCAGACCCGCGCCACCTACTGGCAGACGACGATCGCGTCCCTGCTTGCCGAGACCGAGACGCTCCTCGATGAGAAGGCCGCCTCGTCGGGGACGGATGCGTACAAGATGGCGCGCACGAACTACCGCATCGTCGACGGTGACAAGTCGTTCGGCGTTCACAACTTCAACTACGCCAAGTCGCTGCTCGACTGGTCGATCGACACGCTCGAGGGCATCGGCGAGGCAGCGCCCACCGAGCTTGCGCTCGGGGCGAGCAACACGACACCGAACTACGCGGCGTCGTTCACCCTGACCGGGAACCTCACGACCTCGAGCGTCCCGCTCGGGAGCAAGGTCGTGACGCTCCAGTCATCGACCGACGACACCAACTGGACCGATGTGGCCACGCTCGGTTCACTCAACGGGACCTACGTCTACCCTGTGAGCGGCGGACTTACGAGTGCCCGCTACTACCGGCTTGTCTACGAGGGCGAAACCGATGCGTACCTGCCATCGATCAGCCCATCGGTGCTCGTCAAGCCGATGGCCAGCGTGGGCACGCCGAGCGCAAGCAAGAGTGGGACTCTCTCGCGCAACGTCAGCTATACGTGGTCGGGGATCCTCAAGCCGCAGTACCCAGCGGGCAGTCAGACTGTCCGGCTGCGTGTGGCGAAGCAGCGGTCCAACGGGTCGTGGCCGGCGTACGGGTCCGGTCAGATCTGCACGAATGCGAACTCGGGAAGCTCGACGAGGTTCTCGAGGAAGCTTTCGTTCAGCAGCGCGGGTAAGTGGAGAGTCCAAGCGTATCTCCTTGAGACCTCCAAGAACTCGACTATCTACTCCAGGCCGAAGGTCGTGACAGTCAAGTAGTAGTGCGATAATGAGACCAGGGACGTCCGCGTCCCTGGTCCAGCCTTGCCGAGGGCTGCAGAGGGGGCAGATTGGACCGGTCGCCGTCTGATCCGGGCGAACGCCAAGACCAGATGAGCCCGACAGAGAGCCGAGAAGGCCGCCCGTGGCTGCGAGCCGTCTTGGGCACGCTCGCCATCCTCGCAGCCCTCCTCGCCCTCACCCTCATGGTCCTCCCCCTGCCCGACTACCTCGAGCCCCAGCGCGCTGGTGCGGTCAAGCACCCGCCCTATCCGCAGGGCAAGCGCTGCAACGACCCCTCGTGCCACGACGAGTACACGCACGAGCAGCCTTTCGATGAGCGCCCCTGCGACACGTGCCACACCCTCGAGACGTGGGCCGACGTCCATTTTCGGCACGAGTACGCCGAGATGAACCTGGGCGTCCATCCGGTGCTCGGGTGCGCCGAATGCCACGAGGAGGGCTACGCGCCTCCGAACCGCGCGTGCCAGACCTGCCACCGGAAGACCTCGCCGCACCGGCAGCCTGCCTACGGGAACTGCGCGAACTGCCACACGGCGCTCGGCTGGAAGTTCGTCAAGGTCCCCCGCGGACATCTGTCCCTTCAGGGAGGGCACGAAGGGCTTGAGTGCATGGCCTGTCACAACCCCGTCTCGTTCAGTACTCCCGGCCGGGACTGCTCGGCGTGTCACGGCCCCAAGCACGGCTATGCGCGCGGATGCGCGAAGTGCCACTACCCCGCTCGCTTCTGGAACGTCGACGAGTCCAAGATCAGCCACGCCTTCTTCCCCTTCGGCAAAGCGCACTCGCGGGTGAAGTGCCTGCAATGCCACCCTGCGCTCCAGTTCGTCGGCATCATCCCCGAATGCGCGGCGTGCCACGGAGCGAACCACGGCTTCCGCAGCAATTGCACGCGGTGCCACTCGGTCTACCTCGGCGGATGGAAGGTCAAGCACTTCAACCACGACTTCTATCCGCTCTCGGGGGTGCATGCCGCGTTCGAGTGCGGTTCCTGCCATCCGTCGAGGACCGTGCGCCTCCGCGATCCGAATGTTCCGCAGGGCACGTATGGGCCGCTGATGAAGGCGTCGACGCAGATCCAGTTCGTCGGCGTGCGACCGACCTGTCAGAACTGCCACGGCGTGCCGCACGGCGACTGCCTGTCGGTCAACTGCTACGAGTGCCACAACACCGCCGATTTCAACGACGTCGACTTCAACCACCGAGATGTCTGGCAGTTCTACACGGGCGCACACACGCGACTGGCGTGCTCGAAGTGCCATGCGGGAGGAGTGAAGTTCTGCTCGTTCAAGGGCAAGACCTGCCCGAAGTGCCACGGGCTTCGACACGGTTTCACAAGCGACGTGTGTACGAGATGCCACAACACGTCCTCATGGAGCAGCATCCACTTCAATCATCGCAAGGTCTGGCCGCTGTACACGGGCGCGCACGCTCGCGTCGGCTGTGGGGCGTGCCACCCGGGCAACAAGTTCGTCCCGGCGCCGAGCGACACGTGCTCGAACTGCCATGGCGCGCCCCATGGCCAGTGCCTGAGCAACCAGGGCGTCGGCTGCGTAGTCTGCCACGACACGAGTTCATGGGAGGACGTCGACTTCGATCACCGCGACTACTGGGTGAACTGGACCGGGGCGCACACGAGCCTGCCGTGTTCGACGTGCCACCCCGGCGGCATCGAGTTCTGCGAGCTGCAGTCGGGCCAGAACACCAACTGCTCGGCTCCTGGGTGTCACGGCGGCCAGCACGGTTTCGCTGACAACACGTCCAACAGCGTCTGTCAGAACTGCCACAGCACCTCGGCGTTCTGGCCGCTGGAATCGTCCTTCAGCCACCCGGTCCCGCTTGGCGGCTTCCACTCGCAGGGCAACGTCAGGTCCGACGGATCGTCGCGGTGCAACCTCTGTCATCCGAGCTACAACTTCGTGGACTCACCGCGGCCGTGCCAGGACTGCCATGCCGATGACGTGCCGCACGGCTCGTGCTTCCAGACGCGCAACTGCATCCAGTGCCATTGGCCGACCACGTGGTCGGACCTGCACTTCACGCATCCGCAGGAGATCCTCGACGAGCATCCGCCCGATGTCGCCGACGACTGCAACAACTGCCATCCCGGCGGCGACTTCTGCGAGGACAACCTGACGTGCACGCCGTGCCACAGCTCACCGCCGTCGTAGAAGGAGCGCCCGATCCGGGCGCTCCAGTCAGGCTATTCGGACACGCTTGGATCCCGCAGTCGTAGGCGTCTCGGCTACTCCGCGTCTTCGAACTCGTCGGCGATCAGCTCTTCGGCTTCGGAGTCCCTGTCCTCGATCGGTGCCGGACATGCTCCCTCTGGGGCTTCGGCGCCCTCCGGCAGCAGCGTGGCCTGGCCCTCGGCGATGCCGCGGGGCTTCCGCTTCTTGCCCGCCGACACCCGAGCGATCGCCGAAACACGATCGGTCTCGGAGACGTTCATGACCTTGACGCCCTGCGTGGAGCGGCCAAGCTTCGATACGTCGTCCGCCTTCACGCGAATCACGACGCCCTCTTCCGAGATGAGCATCAGCTCGTGGGAGGGGGCCACGATCTTCATACCGGCGAGCAGGCCCTTCTTCGCCGTCACCGCGATCGTCTTCACTCCCTGTCCGCCACGGTGGTGCTCGGGGTAGTCGGAGATCGCGGTGCGCTTGCCGTAGCCACGCTCGGTGACAACGAACAGCTCGCTGCCTTCCGGCGCGATCTCCATGCCGAGCACGGTGGCTTCGCCCTTGACGTTCATGCCGCGCACGCCCATGGTGTCGCGGCCCATCGGGCGCGCCTCGGACTCGTCCCACATGATCGCTTTGCCGTCAGTGCTGACCATGATCGCCTTCTCGCCCGGCTTGACCCGTCGCACGGCGATGAGCTCGTCGCCGTCGCGCAGGTTGATCGCGATGATGCCGTCGCGGCGGGAGCGGTCGTAGGCCTGGATCGCGGTCTTCTTCACCATGCCGAGCTTGGTAGCGAAGAGCAGGAACTCGTCCTCGCGGAACTCTTTCGTGTTGATGACGGCGGCGATTCGCTCATCCGTCTCGAAAGGCAGCAGGTTCACGACCGCGGTTCCGCGCGCGTGGCGCGAGCCAACCGGCAGTTCGTGGACCTTGAGGCGATAGACCTTGCCCTTGCTCGAGAAGAAGAGCACGTAGTCGTGGGTCGACGCGATGAACAGCTGCTCGACGAAGTCGTTGTCGCGCAGGTTCACGCCGGCGACACCCTTACCGCCACGCTTCTGCTGGCGGTACGTCGCCACCGGCAGGCGCTTCACGTAGCCGGCCTTCGTGATCGTGACGACCATGTCCTCTTCGGCGATGAGGTCCTCGACGTCAAGGTCCTTGGCCGCGGACGAGATCTCGGTCCGACGCGGCTTGCCGAACTTCGTGCGGATCTCGGACAGCTCGTCTTTGATGATCTGGAGCACGAGGTTGATGTCACCGAGGACCTTGTTGTACCAGGCGATCTTCTCGCGCAGCTCGGCGAGCTCCGCTTCGATCTTGTGCCGCTCGAGGCCGGTGAGCCTGCGGAGTCGCATCTCGAGGATCGCGTCGGTCTGGATCGCGGACA
Source organism: Coriobacteriales bacterium (assembly GCA_016213085.1). Classification (GTDB taxonomy): domain Bacteria; phylum Actinomycetota; class Coriobacteriia; order Anaerosomatales; family JACRBU01; genus JACRBU01. The sequence continues at coordinate 1,732 of JACRBU010000028.1, read as the reverse complement.
GCCCGAAGCGCTCGATGAGCTTCGACTTCGCTTCGGCATCGTCCTGCGAGCTGCGGATGATCTTGATGACCTCGTCGATATTGTCGAGCGCAATGACGTAGCCCTCGAGGATGTGAGCGCGCTCCTCGGCTTTGCGCAGGTCGTAGCGGGTCCGCCGTACGACGACTTCCTTCTGGTGCTCGATGTAGTAGTGCAGCATCTCGCGCAGCGTGAGCGTGCGCGGAACACCGTCGACGAGCGAGAGCATGATGACGCCGAAACCGGTCTGCAGTTGCGTGTGCTTGTACAGCTTGTTGAGGACCACCTGCGGGATGCAATTCGTCTTGAGTTCGATGACGATGCGCATGCCCTTGCGGTCCGACTCGTCTCTCAGGTCGGAGATCTCGGTGAGCTTCTTCTCTCGAACGAGGTCGGCGATCTTGGTCACGAGCTTCGACTTGTTCACCTGGTACGGGATCTCGGTGATGATGATCCGCATCCGGCCCGTGGACGTCTGCTCGATGTGTGCCTTGCCGCGTACGGAAAGCGAGCCGCGACCGGTCTCATAGGCTGAGACGATGCCGTCGCGCCCCATGATCTGCCCGCCGGTCGGGAAATCGGGTCCCGGCAGCGCCGCCATGAGTTCCTCGGTGGTCGCCTCCGGGTTGTCGATCAGAAGCGTCGTGGCGTCGATGACCTCGCCGAGGTTGTGCGGCGGGATGTTGGTCGCCATGCCGACCGCGATTCCAGCCGAGCCGTTGACGAGCAGGTTCGGGTAACGCGACGGGAGTACCAGCGGCTCCTCGAGCGACTCGTCGTAGTTGGGGCCGAAGTCGACCGTCTCCTTGTCGAGGTCGCGCAGCAGTTCCATCGCCACGCGCTGCAGGCGCGCCTCCGTATAGCGCATCGCCGCCGCGGAATCGCCGTCCACAGATCCGAAGTTCCCGTGGCCGTCGACGAGAGGCACGCTCATGGCGAAGCTCTGCGCCATGCGCACCATGGTGTCGTAGACGGCGGCATCTCCGTGCGGGTGGTACTTGCCGATGACCTCTCCGACCGTGCACGCGCTCTTCTTGTAGGCCCTGTTCGGTGTCAGGCCCGACTCGTGCATCGCGTAGAGGATGCGCCGGTGGACGGGCTTGAGGCCGTCGCGTACGTCGGGCAGCGCTCGAGCGACGATAACGCTCATCGAGTACTCCAGGAAGGAGCTGCGCAGCTCCTGCTGGATCTCGATCGGGAGCGTCGTCGTTCCGCTTGTGTCGATGGTCATGTCGTTCTCGTCTGCCACTTAGATGACCCCTCGCTTCCTGAGGTTGCCAAATACCACCCACGCACCCGCGCCCACGAACAGCAGGCCGAGGATGGATATCGCCCCACCGCCTGCATAGCCCACGCGGCTCGTCTTCCCCGCCGCCGCCACCGCCGCGATGCCCCACGCGACCAGGACCACTCCGATGACCGCCAGCACGATCGCCGCGACCGTGCCCCACTTCCACATCTGGCTGACGGCAGGTTCCTCGGCAGCCAGTTCGGCGAGCATCACCTCGGCGACGGGGCCTTCGGCAGCCACCGCCTCGCTGGGCAGCGCGCCGGAGTCGACCGGCGCGCCCGACTCGGCGGCTGCCCTCTCCTTGACCGCCTGGGTCACGGCCTCGGCGACCGTTGGAGTCGCCTCCGCCGCGAGGGCTTCCTCGGCAGCGTCCTGCTCGGCCTTCCTTCTCTGGAGCTCCGCGAACTGGTCAGCCTCCCACGG
>JACRBU010000024.1 GCA_016213085.1 Coriobacteriales bacterium | reverse complement strand
GAGAGCGTAGTCTGCCATGACAGGAAGCTACCAGTGGAGCGGCAAGGCCGACGAGCTCGTTGGGGTACCGTTAGCTGGGTGATACCCGGCGCTGACGGGAGGTCTTGTGGACCAGGGGAAGCTCAAGCGGCTCGAGGACGTCCCCAACATCGGGCCCGCCATCGCCGCGAAGTTGCGCAGGATCGACGTTTCGGAACCTTCGGATCTCATCGGTCGCGATCCCTACGAGCTGTTCGATGAGCTGAACGCCCGGACCGGCGTGCAACATGACCCGTGTCTGCTCGACGTGCTCATCGCGGCCACACGCTTCATGTCCGGAGAACCAGCGCAGCCCTGGTGGTCGTACACCCCGGAGCGCAAGGCGCGGCAAGGTTAGAGGTCTCGAAGCACGAGCGCGGCTCACGCCGCACATGTAGGCACAACATGTGAAGCCTGAGGAAGGGCGGAGCAATTGCCTGACTCCCGAGACGAGCGCATGCCAGGGGCGGGTTCGCTGATCGCGCTGCTCGCAATCACGTATGCGGCCGCGGCGGTGGGCGCGATCGCATCGGCTGACGCACCCTCGTTCTACCAGTCGCTCGCCAAGCCCGCCTGGGCGCCGCCCGCCGGCATCTTCGGCCCGGTCTGGAGCGTCCTCTACACCCTCATCGCGGTGTCGGCGTTCCTCGTCGTTCGCGATCTCGGGTGGCGCCGGGCTCGCGGGCCGGTCGCGGTGTACCTCGTGCAGCTGGGCGTCAACGCGCTGTGGACCTGGATCTTCTTCGCCTGGCGTTCTGGCCTCGCGGCGCTCGTCGATATCGTGCTGCTTCTCGGCCTTGTGATCGTGATGCTTGTTCTGTTCTGGCGGGTACGACCCGTGGCTGGCGCGCTCATCCTGCCCTATCTCGCCTGGGTGACGTTCGCCTCGGCCCTTACGCTCAGCGTGTGGGTGCTCAACCCGGGGTTGCTCTGAGGGTCGGGTGCGCTGAGGAGCCATGATCCTTCCCAAGAAGCGCGACCCTCGCTTCATCACCATCCGCCGAGGCGGGACGCTCACCGACTCCGACCATCGGCTGTTGGCGTTGTGGGCGGCAGCATGCGCGGAGCATGTCTTGCACCTCTTCGAGTCGGTGCGGCCCACGGACCCGCGGCCCCGACGGACGATCGAGAGCACTCGGGCGTGGGCCCGCGGTGAGATCACGATGTCGCAGGCCCGCGCGGCGGCTGGCGCAAACGCTGCAGCGAGGGAACTGAGCGGAGCCCCGCGGTACGCCGCGTATGCTGCGGGCCAGGCCGTAGCGGTGACGCACGTCGCCGCGCACGAGCTCGGCGCGGCAGCGTACGCGATCAAGGCCGTGCGCGCCGCCGAACTCGACGGAGAGAGCGAGCGTGCTGGCCGGCTGGAGTGTCAATGGCAGCGCGATCAGCTGCCGGAGGCGATTCGCGAGCTTGTACTTGACGACCAGCGATTGCGAAACGACATCTGCTGGTCGGTATTCGACTGCTGAGCCTCACCCGCGCTCAGCAGCGCACCGCCCGGCGCTTGAAGCCGACCTTGCCCTTTTCGGCAGCCGCGCGAATCTGCTCAGCGGCGCTGCCAAGCGCCTTGACCTTGCCGTCGGAAACGACCTCCACGACGCCGATGTCTTCGGCGGTCTCGAGGGCATCGTCGTGCAGCGGCTGGTACGACACGCCGACGGCGACGATGAAGTTGCGCATGGCGCGTTTCACGCGTGGCGATGCCTCGTGGATGGTGGCGGCGGCGAGGTGGAGGAGCTCTCGGATCGTGTCGCGCTCGAAGTAGCTGTCCGGTCGCCAACCGAGCAGCCATTCGTAGCACGCCCAACCGGCCGAGGCCCGGTTCTCGTCGCCGCAGCGGATCCAGCGTCCAGCCACCGACTGGGCGAGGTCGGATTCAGCGAGCGTCACGGCGACCACGAATTCCGAGAGCATCGCGCACTAGGCGCCGTCGATCCATCGGTCGAAGTCGGCTTCGGTCATCGCCTGGACGTCCGCAATCATTCCGGCGAGGTACATCGCATCGTAGTTGCCGGTGGCCCACAGCTCTTCGGCAAGTTCCTGATCTACGCCGATCTGCTTCTTCAGCGGTTTCATCGCGCCCGTCGCCACGCCGAAGAGCGGTTCTCTGACTCCACGAGACCGGTAGCTCTTCTTTGTGCGCGCGGTGCCGAGCGCCTCCAGCTCGCGCATCACCGAGTCCACGTCCAAGACCCGCACCTCGTTTCGCATGCTTCCGTTCTCGCTGGCTCACATTGTAGTGGCTCGCTGGCGGCCGTCTCGGCGACTCCCGGTCAAGCCCGCCCATCCGGCCGATCGAGCCGAAGACGTGAGGTAGTCTGGATTCCCAAGCGCGACTCGCGACTGAAAGGGCGGCTAGTGCGAACCACCCGTGTGCGTCTGGCCTTCGCAGCGCTCGGTGTAGTGGCTGCGGTCTCGATCGTCGGCAACGTGATCGCGTGCCGCCAGTTGTACGGTGCTCTCGACAAGTACAACGACCTCCGCCTCGATCCGCTCGGCATCGGGCGGAGCCAGCCGGGTCGGGCGCGAGGTCGACACGCTCACTTCGACGAGATCGTCCTCGTCACCGTGCCGCCGGCGTTCTCACCCAAGCCGGCGTACCGCGTGCTCTATTCGCGTCAGGTCCGTGACGCCCATCGCGAACTCAACGAGGGTATCCGGGAGCTCGCCGGCAGCCAGGGAGTTCGGGTGCTCGATGCCTTCGCGATCCTGGAGGCGGCGGATACAGGGGAACCGCTCACGACAGACGGGCTTCACCTGAGCGGTGCTGCCTATCGCGAGTTGGAAGCGCAGCTGACGACTCAGTAGGGGCGGTCGCAGTCTGGGCGCCGAATGATGGCTTCGAGCCGAAAGCCAGAAGGTAGACTGACAAGTGCTTGAGCGCCTGCTGGCGCTACGGGGCAAGGCACATCTTTCGGCTGGAGGGGGAGGAAGGTATGTCGCTCGGAACGATGCTCGGCTGGTTCGCGCTCGCCGTGCTTCTGTCGATGGGCAGCATGGTGATTGCGCTGCCGCTCGGCTGGGCCGCTCATGCAGATCCATCGGCGAGGAACATGTGGCTTCTGAGGACGGTTCCGGTCGCACTTGCCGTGGCGGCAGCCGTCCCATTCTGGATGCTGTTCCGCCTGTTCAGCGATCGCAGCGGGTCTCCTCAGTGGGTCTTCGTTGTTGTCATGGTCGGCACGCCGCTGGTGGCGTTCAACTACACGAGTGGAGTCGCCCGATCGATCCGCAGGAAGTCGGCGGCTGGAGAATCTGCCGGCAACGAGCTCTCGGAGTCTGAAGCGTGACCGCAAGTGACGCGTCGCACGCTCGCAGTAACGAGGCCGAGGTGGCTCCGACAAGCTCAGAGGCCGCCCTCGCCGGGCCGTGGGCCCGGCTTTCGCGGCCGTTGCTGGCGGCGGGCATCGTGATTGGCGTGTCGGTCGTGGGAATCGCGATCTTCTTCGCCCTCGATTGGCTCTTGCCGTCTCAGCCCAGGTGGATCGACTGGGTCTTCCTCGTGCTTTCAGCGGGCGTGTGGCCGTTCGTGTTCTTGGTGGCGACGCGCCGCTTCCGAGTACTCAACCGAGTGTTCTTCTGGCTATACGTGTTCGGCGCTGCAATCCGCGTCGTGAGCGCCGCGTACGTTTCCACCGGGCACTGGCTGGACTTCTCGGTGGGCGTCTTCGTGCGGCGTGGTCTTCCGCTGGCGGAGTCGGGGACGGCGGGCCATGCCGCAGCCAACTTGTTCGAGGCGGCCCTGCTCTCGTTCGCGTTGCTGGCGGCCGGGCGGGTCAACAGCTCCAGAGCCGAAAACCAGGATGTAGAATCCACTTGAGCAGCGGCGGGGAGCCACCGCTCACATCACTTGCGCTACGACCGCCGATGCGAGGGAGGGGCACGTGGATCCACAGGTTTCGCCGCCGGGATGGTATCCGGATCCACAGTACGGACCAGGCATGCTGCGCTACTGGGACGGCGCATCCTGGACGGCGCACACCGCAGCCCCCAACCCCGGAGCCACGCCTCTCGCGGCAGTCCCCGGTACTCAGGCCAGTCCCGGCTCGGGCAAGGCGATCACGTCGCTCGTGCTCGGCATCATCGGGCTCGTTGCGTGGCTCATCCCGCTGTTCGGACTTCCGATCACGGTCACGGGCCTGGTCCTCGGGCTGACTTCCATGAAGTCGACGCGGCGAACGATGGCGATCGTCGGCGCGGTGCTGTGCTCCATCGCACTGGTGCTCACGGTCGTCAATGCCGCATGGGGCTTCTATCTTGGGGCCACCGGTCAGCATCCACTCGTGCAGTGGCTTCAGGCTCAGTGAGCCGAGCGCGATGATGCCCGCCGAAGTCGCTCGCCGCCCCTTCGCTACTGGGGACTCTGGCTGAGTCCGATCATGTTTCCGTCAACATCGGTGAGGAGCGCCACCAGTCCGCCGTCTCCGACGTCGTGAGCGCCTTCGACGACCGTCGCCCCGGCTTCAGTGAGCTCGGCGATCGCACGCTCGATGTCGTCGACCTCCCAAAACGGCGTGGCGCCAGTCATGCCGCGTCGCTTGCCGTTCGGATCGAGCCCGAGCACGGGGACCGGGTCTTCTTGCCCCTCGACGCCGAAGCCCACGTAGTAGGAATCGTCGTACATGGGTTCCACGCCGAGCAACCGGCCGAAGATGGCCTTGGCGCTCGCAAGGTCGGACACTGGGTACACGATCGTGCTCGCAGCCTGGCCGAGCGGATACGCGCGCTTGTTCATGGGTTTCCTTTCGCTCGTGGTCTCTCGCACTGTGCGAGGCGATTCCCAGGAAACGACCCGGGGAAACGGGGTTGTGATGAGCTGGCTCACCAGATGGCACTGGGAGCTCGGTCGCTCAGGACTAGCGGGGTGGACGGTCACGGCGGAAACGGGATTCAAGCAGAGGGCTCGCCGCCTGAAGGCCGAAACCTACGCGCTCTACCTCGTGGCTCGCAATCCTGCGGTCCCGTGGTACGCGAAGGCGATAGCGGCGGCCGTGGTCGCCTACGCGCTCAGCCCGATCGATCTCATCCCCGACTTCGTGCCCGTGCTCGGCTACCTCGACGACCTCCTCATCGTGCCGCTGGGGATCTGGCTCGCGGTCAGGCTCGTGCCTGCTGACGTCATGGCGGACAGTCGCGCCAAGGCGGCCGAGGCCGTCGACGGCGGGCTCCCGGCAAGCCGGACAGCCGGCATCGTCGTCGTGGTCACGTGGATCGTGCTCGCGTTGCTGTGCGCGGCGCTCATCTATAAGCTGGTCAGGCGATGATGCGGATCACCCTTGTGCTCGCTCACCCCGACCCTGCGAGCTTCAATCACGCCCTCGCCGACGCGGTTGCAGCCGCGCTGAGCTCAGCGGGCCATTCGGTGTCGCTGCACGATCTCTACGCCGAGCACTTCGATCCGGTCCTCCCGGCGGACGAGATCGCGTCCGAGTGCGACCTGCCGAACGACATTGCTGGCTGGTGCGACGAGATCTCGTCGGCGGACGGCATCGTCATCGTCCATCCGAACTGGTGGGGGCAGCCGCCCGCCATCCTCAAGGGATGGGTGGACCGCGTGATCAGACCCGGCGTGGCCTACCGCTTCGTGGAGGACGATTGCGGTGAGGGCGTGCCCGTGGGCCTGCTCGAAGCACGGTCGGCGCTCGTGCTCAACACCGCGAACACCCCGGACGAGCGCGAACTCGCGGTGTTCGGCGATCCGTTGCAGCGCACCTGGGAAGATTGCGTGTTCGGACTCTGTGGCGTCGATGACGTGCGCCGTCGCGTGTTCGGCGTGGTCTGCACGAGCTCCGCTCAGGATCGCGAGCGCTGGCTGGAGGAAGCCGCCGCCCTGGCGCTCGAGTGCTTCGGCGGGCGAGCTGGAACGGGCGCCGCATGAACCTGCCGATCATGCCCTACGTAGCGCCCATGCTCGCCAAGCCCGTTGCCGACATCCCGCGCGGCGCCTTCAGCTACGAGCCGAAATGGGACGGATTCCGCGCGATCGTGTTCCGCGATGGTGACGAGGTCGAGATCGGTAGCCGAAACGAGCGGCCGATGACCCGCTACTTCCCGGAACTCGTCGCCGCGATCGGGTCCGCTGCTGGCATGCCCGAGCGCTGCGTGCTCGACGGGGAGATCGTCGTGCCGGACTTAGTGCGCGGCCATCTGGACTTCGAGGCGCTGCAGCAACGCATCCATCCGGCCGATAGCCGAGTGAGGATGCTCGCCGAGCGCACCCCGGCCCGTTTCGTCGCGTTCGATCTGCTCGCGCTGGGCGACCGCGATCTCACCGGCGAGCCGTTCAGGGACCGGCGGCGTCTGCTCGAAGAGGCCCTCGCCGAGGCCGGCTCGCCGATTCACGTCACGCCGGCCACGCACGATCCGGAAGTGGCGGAGCGCTGGTTCAACGAGTTCGAGGGAGCGGGGCTCGATGGCGTCGTCGCCAAACCGCTCGAGGGAACCTACCAGCCGGACAAGCGCGTGATGTTCAAGATCAAGCACGTCCGGACCGCAGACTGCGTGGTCGGCGGATACCGGACGTACAAGACCGACGCTCACGCGATCGGCTCGCTGCTGCTCGGGCTCTATGACGACGGCGGTGACCTCGTGAACGTCGGTGTCGTCGGAGCGTTCTCGATGAAGCGGCGCCGCGAGCTCTTCGACGAATTCCAGCCGCTCGTCACCACGTTCGACGGCCATCCGTGGAACTGGGTCGAGGAGCAGACGGAGACCCGCACTCCTCGCAGTTCCGAGTACAGCCGATGGAGCGTCGGCAAAGACCTCTCGTTCGTACCGGTCAGGCCCGAGCGGGTCGTGGAGGTCCGCTACGATCACATGGAGGGGGACCGCTTCCGGCACACCGCGCAGTTCGTGAGGTGGCGCCCCGACAGAGATCCGCGGTCGTGCAGCTTCGATCAACTCGAGGTACCGGTCCGGTTCGAGATCTCCGAGGTCCTGCGATGAGTCTGCTTACCTTTGCCATAGCCGGGTCGGTCTTCTCGCTGCTGCTGATGGCCGCCGGGTTCGTGTGGCTCGGGGTGAGGCGGCAGCTCGAGGTCTCCCGGATGAGTCCCCAGGAGGCCGGCGACCTGGCGGTTCGGGGCTGGCGCGGCCTGCCCGGCAAGGTGTGGTTCCGGGGACTTGCCTCCGGCATCAGCTTCTCCGCCCAGAAGCCCACACGCGAGATCATCGAGCTCCTCGCCGCCGGCCGATGGGGAGAGGGCCTGCCGTGGGCCACACCCGCCCTCGGCGCGCTACTCGCACTCTTCTTCTGGCCCCTGCTCATCGGCATCATCCTCGGGCTGGAGGGCGTCATCCTCTGGGGGCTGGTGGGCCTGTTCTTCTTCGGAGGGCTGTCGGCCGCGTGGCCCAGGCCCGCGTGACCGCTCGAAGCCCAGCCGCTATCATCTCGGGCGACCTTCGGCAGCTTCTGAGAAAGCGGTGCGGCTTTGAGCGGTTCTCCTGCGTGTCCCGAATGCGGTTCGGAATTCGTCTACGACGATGGCAACCTGCACGTCTGCCCCGAGTGCGGACATGAGTGGCCGATAGGCTCGACGGGTGAGAGCGCCGAGCACGTGGTGCGAGACGCCAACGGCAACGTCCTTCAGGACGGGGACACCGTTACGCTCATCAAGGACCTGAAGGTCAAGGGCACATCCGCGGTCGCCAAGGTCGGGACCAAGATCCACAACATCCGGCTGGTCGAAGGCGACCACAACATCGACTGCAAGATCGACGGGATCGGCGCGATGGGCCTGAAGTCGGAGTTCGTGAAGAAGGCGT
>JACRBU010000023.1 GCA_016213085.1 Coriobacteriales bacterium | reverse complement strand
TCCACGCTGACGGTCGCGGGCACCTCGAGCCCGGGGGCGAGGTCCGCTGCGGGGCGGGCGAGCACGGTGAACGGCGCGGGCGCGCCCACGGGTGTCGTGCCGGAGCCGGACGCGAGCCCGCCGACGAACCCCGTCGCGGCCCCGCCGGCCACGGCGACACCGGTGGCGGCCAGGCCGACGAGCACGAGCGAGCGCATCAGGCGCGAGCGGCGCGGCCGACCCGGCCAGGGGGCCGACCCAGCCTGGTGCCGGGGGCTGCGCCGACCGTCAGCGGTGGTGGTGGTCGTCGTGGTCGTCGTCATCGTCGTGGCCATGTCCGTCACCTCCGCTCTGGATCCGCGCCGTCCCCGTGTAGGTGACGGTGAGCTTCGCGCCGAGGCACGCGTTCTGCGGCCACGGCCGGTCGGGCATCGTGACCCCCGGCCGCTGGGCGAGGGGGATGTTCAGCTGGGAGAGCTTGCGGGTCTTGCGGGGCGGGACGACGAGGGGCAGCGGCCCGCTGTACGCGACCGGCTCGTAGTTCTCGAGGACGCACGCGCGGTGCTTCGAGTCGACCTTGACGACGACGACCGTCAGCGAGTCCACGAGGAGTGGCTTCGAGGACCGGTTGCGGATCTTCGCGTCGAGGTGGAGCGTGCCGCCGGGCAGCAGGCCCTTGGCACTGCCGCTGACCTTGACCGTGCGGGAGGACGACGTCGCGAGCGCGGTGGTCGGCCGCTGCACCCATGCGGTGACCCCGAAGGCCAGCAGCGCCGCGGCTGCGACCGCCGTCAGCGGCACGCGGCGTCCGCGCTCGGCTCGCGCAGCGAACACTGTCTGTCTCCCTACGGTCTGCTGGCTCGCGCCTGGTCCGCGGAGTACCGGCCCGGACCTACCGGACCGGCACTCCGCGCGTCACATCAGGTCAGGGCGCGACCGGCGTGCTGAAGCCGAGCGTCAGCACCGCGCCGACACAGCTCGACTGGTCGACCGGCAGGTCGTTGTACACAACGGTCGCGCTGCCGACCGCGATGTTCGAGGCGCCCGCGGCCACCGAGACCGGCACTGCGGTGAACGTCGCCGTGAACGAGCCCGCGGGGCAGGCCGCGTGGGGACCGTCGAGGGTGACCGTGACGTTCACAGCGGAGGACGACGGCGACATGAGGGCGATCGTCGAGCTGTTCGCGGCGACCACCGGAACGGTCCTGTCGCTGGGCGTGCTGCTGAACGGGTTGACGCTTCCCGCACCCGGGGTGAGCACGAGCGCGGTCGAGGCGTTCGCGGTGCCCGCGGTACCGGAACCGCTGACGGTGGTCGCGTTGATGAACGCATAGGCGACACCGCCGGTCATGAGCAGTGCGGCCGTCGAGACGGCGAGGGTCTTCTTGTGGACGATCATGGCTCTCTTCCCCTGAGCGCGAAGTGGAAGCCCGGAGCAACCGGTGCGCACGACCCCCGCCGGTGATTGCGCACTGCCTGTCACGGTCGGCGACTCCTGTGGTCACCGTGGCCCCATGAGGACCGTGGGTAACTTTGCAATCACCTACAGCAACCATCACCGCGACGCGCCGACCTCTGAGGAATCCGGTGAAGATCGCCCGTTCGGCCAGGGTGCACAGGGGCCGGACGGGCCGATCGAGGACGACACGCTCCGTCAATGACCGATTTACGCCGCGTGATGGTGAACTGCGGGCTACTGTGACTGCTTGTCGGCTGGGAATCATTTCCTGGCGACCCTTCGAGGGAATTCCTGGAGCCCCTCGTCGAGCCGATGATCGGGCGCCGGACATGTGCCGGCGACGATGTTTCCGGCTCCGGTCGCAATGACGCGCCGGCGGGCCACGAGAACTGATCTGACATGCACGGGGGAAACACTGTGACGCTCCTTTCCGAGATCCGTCCCGCCGTCGGCGCGCGGATGTTCGGCCCGACACCTTTGCTCGTCGTCGTCCCCGCAGGCGGGCCGGTGGAGAATTCCGCCGTGCGCCCGGACGTCGTGGATCTCACGGCTCACGACGCATCGCCCGGCCCGGTGGCGGAGGCCCTCACTGACTGCCTCGTGCTGCACGGCTGGCTCCCGGCCCAGGCGGTCATGACGCTCCTCGCACTGCTCGCACTGCCGACGACGGTGCGCGTGCGGGCGGCGGTCGAGCACGCGGCCCGGTCCACCGACCGGACGGCGCCCGGCAGCGCTGCGCTGTGCGGCCTGGCGCGCGCCCTGCTGTCGAAGTTCGCCTCGCCGAGCCGGATCGCCCACGACGTCGCTGAGCGGGCCCGACGCCTCACCGTAGGCGTCGACCCGTTTCCGTTCAACGGATCTGCCTCCGCGCTGCACACGGTCGTCGCGCTTGCCACGGAGCGCCCCGACGACCCCGGGATCGTCGCCCCACTCTTCCTGCAGCAGCACCGGCTGCGGGCCGGCGAGACCCTGCCGGTCCTGCACAACGTGCCGCTCCTGCTCGTCGCCGGCGGCCTCGAGCTGCACACCGCGACCGGTGACGAGGTCGTCGTCGGAGCGACCACCACGACGGCGCCGGGCGCACCGGCCGGCCTGCACCGTCTCGCGAACCTGCTCGCGCCGACACCGGCCCTCGCCGGCTGAGCCGCGCGAGAGCGCGGAGGCGCGATCGCCGTCGTGGTTATCGATCGCACGCCGGTGAGCGATATCGCATTCCGCGAAGAATGCCCGCCGGATATGCCGGCGCCACTAGCGTTCGACGCAGTTGGGGGATATCCGGCGCGGGGGCGCACGAGTCTTTCCCGGCGCCACGCGCATGGTTCGCGGCGGCGCCGATCGACCATGCCCTGGCTCGATCAAGAAACACACATCTCGTTCGCATCACGCAGCGTCAGAATCGGGCGCCGATCATGCGATCGACATCCTGGGGGTAACTGCACGTGATTTCTTCTGGCTCCGATTGCCGCACGGCACGCCGTTCGCTGCGGACCGTCACGACGGTGACCCCGTGAGCGGCCCGGCAGCCCGGGTGACGTCGCCCGCCGTCACCACGGGGTCGACCGCATCGGCCGACCGTCTGGCCGTGGGGGTCGCACCGCAGCGCACCGCCCCCGATGCGCTCGCCGTCCGCACCGGCCGTACGCACCGGCACCCGCTCACCGAACGGCACGCGCTCGTCGTCGGCATCAACTACGCCCCCGAGCCGACCGGCATCGCCCCGTACACGACCGGCCTAGCCGAGCACCTCGCCCAGCACGCCGCGAGCGTCACCGTGCTCACCGGGGTGCCGCACTACCCGCAGTGGCGGGTGCCGCCGGCGTACCGCTGGCGCTTCCGGTTCAGCGAGCAGTCGAAGCTGCCCAACGACCACGGCCTCCTCATGCAGCGCATGCGGCACTACGTGCCCGCCCGGCAGACCGCGGTGACCCGGGCCGCCTACGAGCTGACCTTCCTCGCGAACGCGTGGGCGACCCGGGTGCGGCACGCCCCCGCCGTCGTCGTCGGCGTCACCCCGAGCCTCGGCGGCGCGATCGCCGCCGCCCGCCTGGCCCGCCGGCACGGCGCGAGGCTCGTCATCGTCGTCCAGGACCTCATGGCGAAGGCGGCCGCGCAGAGCGGCATCAGCGGCGGCGGCCGGGCCGCGACCGCGACGGCCGCGCTCGAGCGCTACGCCCTCACCCAGGCGGACAGGGTGCTCGTCGTGAGCGAGGCGTTCCGCGCGCAGGTGCGGGAGTACGGCGTCCCCGACGAGCGGATCAGCGTGCTGCCGAACTGGTCGCACGTCTCCCCCACCGACGTCACCGGCCCGGCGGCCCGGGCCGCGCTCGGCTGGCCGGCCGAGCCCTTCACCGTGGTGCACACCGGCAACATCGGCCTCAAGCAGGACCTCGGGAACATCGTCGAGGCGGCCCGCCTCGCGCAGGGCGACCCAGGCCTGCGCTTCGTCATCGTCGGCGACGGCAGCCAGCGCGACGCCGTGCGGCAGCAGGCCGCCGGCCTGCCGAACGTCGCGTTCGTCGACCCGCTCGACACCGCGCAGTACCCGCTGGCCCTCTCCGCGGCCGACGTGCTCGTCGTCAACGAGCGCCCCGGCGTCGCCGACATGTCGCTCCCGAGCAAGCTCACCTCCTACTTCACCTCCGGCCGCCCGGTGCTCGCCGCCGTCGGGTCGGTCGGCGCAACAGCCCGCGAGCTCGCCCGCACCGGCGGCGCGGCACTCGTCGTCCCCCCAGGTGACCCGTCGCACTTCGTCGCAGGTGTCCGAAAGCTCCACGCGGACACCACTCTCTGCCACAGAATGGGCACCGTCGGTCGTGACTACGCTGAGCGAACACTCGGCTACGCGGCCGCGATGACCCGACTCGACACCGTCCTCGAAGGCCTGTTCCCGTGACCGATGTGAGCACCAGCAACTCCCCCACCGTCACCGCGGCCCCGGTGCAGCGCAGCCTCCGCAGTTTCACCGGCGCCGGCTACGACAAGGGCCGCAACAAGCTGTGGCAGGCGGCCTGGTTCGCGGTCATGAACCTCGTCTTCATGAAGTGGTGGCTGCCGCCGAGGCTTCGGCCGCCCATTCTGCGCGCGTTCGGCGCCCAGATCGGTGACCGGGTGCTGATCCGGCACCGGGTGCGCGTGCTGTGGCCGTGGAAGCTCACGATCGGCGACGACTGCTGGATCGGCGAGGGTGCCTGGCTGCTGAACCTCGAGCCGATCACCATCGAGCACGACGTCTGCATCAGCCAGGAAGCACTCCTCTGCACGGGAAGCCACCGCCGAACGGATCCGGCTTTCGACTTCGACAACGGGCAGATCCATGTCGGCGCCGGTTCCTGGGTAGCGACCCGGGCAACCGTCCTGCGAAACACGGTCATCGCGCCGGATGAAGTCGTCGGGGCCCTTCAGGTCCGAGCAACCAGTCACCCGCGCTGATGCGCGTCCTTCACATCGTCACCCTGGTCGACGACCGCAACTCGTACGGCGGCCCGCTGACGGTCGCCATCAACCAATGCCAGGAACTGCGGCGCCGCGGACACGACGCGGTCATAGCCGCTGGCTGGCGTGGCGAGGGCGACGTCCCCACTGAGATCGAGGGCGTCCCCGCCCACCTGTTTCCGGTCACCCCGATACTTCCTCGCACTCGCTTCGCTGGCCTGTACTCGTTCGGCCTTGCCCGTTGGCTCAGGAACAACTCTCAATCCATCGACATCGCACACGTGCACTTTGCCCGGGACCTCGTCCCGCTCTCAGCAGCTCGTACCCTCTACCAGGCTCGCATCCCCTACGTCACGCAGACGCACGGCATGGTCGTCCCCGACGCGCGCCTCGCTGCACGGCTGCTTGACCGCTTCGCCGCAGCCCCAGTGCTGCGCCGCGCAGCGTGCAGATTCGTCCTGACACCGGCTGAACAGCAGGCGTTGTTGGCGGTCTGTGGTCCACAGTCTCAGACCGAGCATCTGCCAAACGGCATCCGCATCCGCGAGACAACCCAGCTCAAGCCCGTCCCTCCCGTCCTGGACGTCCTCTTCATGGCACGACTCCACCCACGCAAGCGCGTGATGGAGTTCGCACAGGCGGCCGAGCAGGTAGGCGCCGGACGGACGGATGTGGCCTTCTCAATCGTCGGCCCCGATGACGGCGACCTCCCCCAGCTTCGAGACTTCATCGCCTCGCGCCCACATCTAGACAAAGCCCTCATCTATGAGGGGTCCCTTACCCATGAATCGGCGTTACACCGGCTAGCACGAGCTGACATCTATGTACTGCCCTCCGTCGACGAACCCTTCCCGATGTCCATCCTCGAAGCCCTCGGCGCGGGAGTCCCGGCAATATGCACCGACTCCTGCGGTATCGCGGAACCGCTGTCCCGATCCAAGGCGGTCGCGGTCACCTCCGGACAACCTGGCGCCCTCGCGAAGACCCTGGAGAACCTCATCTCCGATACAGCGCAGCGGACTGCCCTCCGAATTGCCGGTCTTGAAGCCATACACAGCGAGTACTCCATCGAGGCCGTGGTTGACCAACTCGAGCAACATTACCGAAAATTCACGGACGGCGACTGATGCCGCATAAGTCTCGAGAACGTCTAAGCGTGCTGTGGTTGACCAACATCCCGACCCCCTACCGCTTGCCGTTGTGGCAGTGCCTCGGCGAACGGCATGACTTGAATGTCGCCTTCCTCGCGGAGTCTGAGCCAGCTAGATCATGGGCGGTGGACCTATCGGACGCCAATCACGCTGTCACGCAACTCCATGCTCGCGTCATTGGTCGCAACAGCGACACGACTTTCTACTTCCCCTCAGCGACGCTCATGGCCCTAATCAGGCGCCGCCCGGACGCCGTGGTTATCGACGGCTGGGAGTCACCGGCCTACCTCGCGGCACGCTGGGCAGCTCGCCGCCTTGGCATTCCTATCATTGCCTCGTACCGAAGCACGGTACAGACGCACAGACACAAAGCGGGTCCCGTCGCGGCTACTAGGCGATGGTTCTTTAGCGGTGTCCATGCCGTTGTCACCGCTGGTCAAGCGTCAACCAGAGCGGCTCTTGATCTATCCGTGCCTCGCGAGAAGATTGCCGAAGGCTTCAATACCGTCGACGTCGCTCGATTCGAGCAAGCACTTCGACTCCGAGGAAAGGCTAGAGGTCCCGGACACGCATTCCTATACGTGGGCCAGTTCATCGCCCGCAAGAACCTGGTGACTCTGCTTGAGTCGTTCGCACAGATGAGATCACCCGAGGACTCCCTGACCCTCGTGGGCGACGGCCCCGAAAGAAGGCAACTCGCGCGAATCGCTAGGCATCTCGGTCTCTCGGGGACCGTCTCATTTCCTGGGGCGCTCGACGGCGAAGAACTGTTGGCAGCTTACGCCGCGGCAGACACGCTCGTTCTACCGAGTAGCGAGGAGGTGTGGGGACTAGTCGTCAACGAAGCACTCGTGGCGGGCCTCCATACCGTTGTGACCAGTACGTGCGGCGTAGCCGCAGAACTCGAGGGCCAACCAGGCGTGTTCATTACTGAGCCCGACGTTACTGCGCTAGCAGATGCCCTGGCACAAAGCCGCGATGCCTGGGCGGGCCCGATCGCCGACCACCCCGTCGCCAGCCATACACCGAGGGAACTCGCGGACGTTTTCGATGCGACTATCCTCCGTGTCGCCCGACATCAGCGCCGCATCGAAACCCAGATTGATCTAGGTTAGGAAGATGAGGCCCGACCTGCTATGGCTCACAAACATCAGTACGCCTTACACGGTACCCGTCTGGCGTGAACTTGCACAACGCTGCGAGTTCGTCGTTGCGTGCATGGCAAGTGAAGAGGCGAATCGCAATTGGCAGGTAGACACGTCTGAAGTACCTGTCACGGTACTTGCATGTCCCTCACTGACTCTGGACTACGAGACTCGAATCTACCTGCCGAACTTACGGCTCGCCCGATTGCTCTTCCGTCGGCCTCGGACCGTCGTGATCGACGGATGGGAGTCGCCTGCGGGTATGGCGACATTCGCGCTCGCCAAGATGCTTCGCTGTACTGTCGTTGTCAGCTACTGGAGTACGCCGGACACTCATCGCTTCTCCCAGGGGCCGGTGGCCTGGCTGCGCAGGGCGATGTTTCGATGGTCTGACGCCATCTACACTCCTGGCACCGCAGCGCGTCGCGCTGCCCTCCTCTCCGGTGCGACAGAGGGTCAAGTTGTATGCGGCTTCCCGACGATAGATACAGCAACCTTCAATCGAATCGGGCTACGAACCCACACGGAGCCCGCAGACGAAACCCCGCGGAAGTACATCTATGTCGGGCAGTTGATCAAACGAAAGAACATCGCCGCACTGATCGAGGCGTTCTCTGATATCTCTGAGCCTGGCGACAGCCTCCTCCTTGTCGGCCAAGGGCCTGAACGAGACAACCTCGTACAATTGTCCTGCGACTTGGGCCTGTCACGACGAGTGGAATTCCTTGGCCATCTCCAACCAAGCGACTTGCGCACCGCCTACGCCAGAGCAGACACGCTGATACTTCCTAGCGTCACCGAGGTCTGGGGGCTGGTCGTGAACGAGGCCTTGCACTGTGGACTGCGAGTTGTCGTCTCCGAGAGATGCGGCGTGGCGGCAGACGCCAAATTCTGGCCGGGAGTGATCATCTCTGGCACAACCCGCAATGACCTGTCCACCGCTCTCAACAAGATTCAGAGCGTACCCATGCCAGCACCGGGGCACCCGGTGGAGTCTCAGACACCACACGCCCTCGCGGAACTCCTCGTCAGCACACTTCTCAAGAGGTCCCGGTGACAGACACACTCGCAATCGCCTACACGCCGGCGGGCAAAGCAGACTCTCCGAACCTCAAAGTGGGGATGCGGAAGGATCCCTATACCCAGTTCGTCAGCCTGATTACGGTATGCATGGCGAGCGCGCATCGCTGGAACAGCGACTTGCGACTGATAGTGGTTACGACTCCGGATGCGGTCGAACGGATCAGCAAGGACCTGCCTTCATCGCTCCCCGTGCAGGTGCTGGGTACTCAGTTCTCGCACCGGCCGCCGATCGACTTCTATCCCGCCTTCAACGCATCCCTGTTCACGCTGGACGCGATGGAGGTTCTAGCGGACACCCTCCACCAGGACGACCGAATTCTTATGGTCGATCCAGACACAGTGACACTGCGCCCGCTCGACGATGTCTTTTCCGCCATACCCACCCATGGAGTGCTCGCCTACGACGCACACTTCCCCTTGACTGAGTCGAGTCAAGGACTCACAGGTGAGGCAGCAGTAGCTCTTCATGCTCAGATAGCTCCGGATGGCTCAGCCTCTGACTATCGCCACTACGGCGGCGAGCTATACGGATTCCAGCCAGGTACCTGGACAGAATTGGCTCCTCATGTGCAATTGGCTTGGGATTTCGCCTTACGACGGCACCATTGCGGGCTAGCGCCTGCCATGGTAACGGAAGAGCACATCCTGAACTACGCGCTCCGCTTCCTACCAACCAAGCTGGCGAATCCCTACATCCGCAGAATCTGGACCGCTCCGTCTTACTACACCGCAATATCGGCCGACAGCGAACTGTGGATTTGGCATCTCCCGGCAGAAAAGACGCGCGGATTGGCCAAACTGGCACAGTCTGCGACTCGCGAATCCTCCTGGTTCTGGACGTCACACGCCGAGGAGTGGAACCGCAGGACGGGGCGCATCTGTGCAGTAACGCAGAGGACCTTCAGTCGACGCGCGGCAGACCGTGGCCGTTCAACTGTCCGGAAGGCACTTAAGCGCCTCAGCATCTAAGCGAGGGGTGTGCGCCCAGCGGCAACCTAAGGGACGGGAACTTTGGTGGATCCAACTGACTGTCCCTGGGCCCCACCTACGCACCGAGCGACCCACTTCGTGGTCACCTCACCCGGCACCTCGGTTTCCGGAGACCGCATCGGCCCACTTTCGCTGCCCACGACTGGATCTTGGCCCGTCTGGTCCTGCTCAAAGTAGGCGCATGGGTCTTGCAGGTACTCCGAGCGCCATTACATTCGGTGGCAGCACTCCTGAGACCACGGCACCTGCACCGACGACGCAGCCGGCGCCAATCTCCGCTCCGGGCAGAACGAGCGTCCCCGCACCAATCCACACCCCATCACCGATTGCTGTCACTCTGTGTGTAGAAGCTCCGGCGCGCGCCCCGGCGGGCCCAATGTCGTGCGTCATCGAAAGCACGGATACGCGGAAACCGAGACTAACCCCGCTCCCGATGACAACGTCCCCCGAGCCGTCGATGAGACAGCCACGATTTATCATCGTCCTCGACCCAATTCGCACATTTGGGCCAGTCAGGGTAACGCCTTCCATTATCGAGATCGGTCCGTCCATTTGAACACCGAGCTTCCCCCAGATCCTCCGACGTTGCCGCGGCATAAGGAGAGAACTGCGACTCGCTGACGAAATGCGCTCAGCGACAGGAGAAAAGACGCGACGTCGGCCGCTACTCACCGGGCACCGCTCCAGCCAGAGCCGATCGAATACCATCGCGGAACCATGCCCAGGACCTGTCGCCGGCGTGGCGGCGACAAGTTGCAGCGTCCACCCCTGCCACACCCTGCGTATTCACCACGTCACTCATTGCGCGCCCCAGCCCAGACACATCTCCCGCGCGAACGACAATCCCCAGTTCGGGTGGCAATGCTAGGTCGGACAGTCCCGTGTTCTCTGTGGCAATCACCCGGCACCCACGAGAGAGCGCTTCCCCTATCACGAGGCCAAATCCTTCGACGAGGCTGGGCAGGACCAGACAGTCACTTGAGTCGAATAGCCTATTCAGGGAATCTCTGCTCAAACTGCTATGTAGGCGTACCCCTGGACAACGCGCAGCCAACTCACCCAAGACTGGGTCGATCCTGGAACATACAAGGTCAAGGGTGCTTCCCAGACCAACACTGGGCCAGGCCTCCAAGAGAATGCGAAGCCCTTTTCGTTCGACTCCCTGGCCCACAAATAGGAACTGTGCTCCCTTGACGGCGCGAGTACCATCCGTCTGCAGTGACATCTCTGGTGGTCTTGGGCAGCCGTAAGGCACAACCGTCACCTTCTCCGCGGGCACACCATCCTCGACTAACCCACGCTTAGTGAAAGATGACGCGCAAAGAATGTGATCTGCGAGCCCGATCTCCTCAGTGTATAGGGACTGCTTACGCTCGAAATCCGCGACCTCCGGCTCAGCCCACCTGCCGGAAAGCTCTTTGACCCCGATTCGTGTCAGTTCTCGCCTAACAAGAGACGGTGGCGGATGAAACTGGAAGAGTACCTTTCGAACGTCGCGCGCTTCTTTGAACACTGCACTCGCATAGCCTGAGTAGATGACTAGATCCGAGGTCTGACTAGCGCGCCAGGCGCGCCGCACCTCTGCGCCGATACTGCGATCCACTAGCGAACTCGGGAAGGGCAACCCAGGGAAGACTCTTCTGCCGACCTCCCAGACTGCTTGCGCTGCCAAGGCCCGCGATGAGGTCCTCACCATTCTGCTGGATATTCCGTCCGAGTGGCGATGGCGGAGCCTAGCAGCATCAAGGGAGTGACAGCCGCGGTAGTAGTCCGTCACCAACTTGTCCAATTGCCCAGACTCTGCAAGAGCCAATGGCACCATGTATGAGTCGCGGTCTCTATTGAAACCGACAATGAAGCCCATGATTATCTCCCAGAATCGGCTTCAGGCTAGGTTCATTGCTTTGGCGCGGACATTCCCTTGGGCGTGCTCGCTCTGCAGAGCACTCGTCCTGCTCACAAACATCAGCAGCATGATCACCGCAACCAAGTTCGCGGCCAGGGTCAGTGCTCCATAGATCCACAGCTCCTGCGGGCGAGCCACAAGCGCGCCGACCACAACTACTGCGGTGACACTTAGCTCCGCGAGGGTTGCTCGCTGCGTCATCCCCAGGGACCGGCATGTGTCAACGAGGAGCGCCTTCGCCACAGAGGCCACGCTGGCCCCCAACACTAGTCCCAACACCAACGGCGACAGGTGATACTCGTGGCCATATAGTCGCGGAATGGCCCATAGACCTAGTGGGAACATGACGAGAGCGGACACCGTCGCCAGCATTGCGACTCTTAGTAGAGTGCCAAACTCGGGCCTTGCGTTCTTGGCCATGCGCGGGAAGAGGACGTTGCTCGCAGCAACGGCTTGGAAACGCACCAGTGACGCGACAGCCAAGGCCGCTGCATACAGGGCTACCTGATCTGGCGATCCGAAGCGGCCCAAGAGAAGGATGTCAGGCGTTAGTGCTTCATGGGAAACGACCGTCCCTAGGTATGACCCAAGCGCCAACCGACTAACCGTCCCCCTAGCCACATGTTGATCGCATGTCTGCGATACATCACGACCACGACCCGACAGGTACAGGGCGATTGATGCCACGAGGGCAACCAGCGAGCCCAACAAGCTGGCGCCGAGAAAGGCCTGGGCACCGACGTTCATAGACGCAAGCAACGCGGCCGATCCCAGGTAAGCGACGGGATTTGCCATAATCGCAACATTCACTGCCGCGATCCGCCCTTGGGCCCTCAGCAGGGCGATGTACGTCGCTCCAATGCACCCGGTAATGGCAAGCAGCCCAGTCGCTATGTACCACGTAAGTGGGCTTCCTCCCAACGAGAACTTCTCTCCGGAGACCCAGCACAGAGTCGATGTGGCGCCTACCGCACAGACCAGGGTAGCAACCGACAAACGCCAGGACAGGGGCCAGATCGGCCAGCCAAGTTTGCCTGGCGAGAGGCCAAGCACGACCCCTACAGGCGCCCCGAGCATCGCGACCGAACCCGCGGTGCCGGAAAGCTGCACGGCCAGGACCACAAGTCCGCGGTCACCTACAGAGAGACTCCGTGCAACTATCACGCCGGCCAGGGTGTTGGCGATCATTATCGACGATATTGCGCCGTATGAGAATGCGAGTCCGCGTAGGGAGGTGAATTCTCTCCGAGCACGCGCGCCGGCGCGGCTCATAGGTTCCCTCACCTCGAGGTCCTTGGGTAGTGCCCTCGGGCGACGTACAGCATCGGCAGCACGACGAAGAGAGCGCGCTGGTAGTCGACACCAATACCTCCTCGTGTAAAGACATAGAGGAACGGAAGCATGGCCGAGATTAGGGCAAGACTCAGATTGTCTCGTTGGCGAGTCTGGCACCATCTCGACAATCGCCCGTAGAGCGCTCCGAGGAGTCCGAGGATGACGATGACGCCGGCGAGACCACCATTGTAAAATGGTTCGCCCAAGATGGAGAAACTAAAGCCAACGCCCTGTGCCGCAGTTCGGGGAAAGAGAATCTGATTTAGGGTTTGGTCAGCAGATCCCGGTTTCTGCGGCCAGATAGCTCGCGGCACGGGCCTGCCCAGCGCTTCGAGGTACGTCCGTCCGTAGCGATAGGGGAGTTCAGATGGCACGGCTTGAATCAATACGGAGAATGTATTGACCATGGCGGTGTCTGCTCCGCCGATGAATCCGCTGGCGAGACCCTGAAGCTCTCCTTGGTCCTCCAACTGAGCTACTGCCCTTGCCTGCTCGACCGTATCCTGTCGCCAGATCCTGGGCAGGGACACGAGGGCGAGGAGCAGTGTGCAACTTACGATGACAGCAACTAGCTTGCTTACCCTTCGGGATCCCCATGACCACCACGCAAGCCCGCAGCTCATTATGATGGGCAGGATTACGCTACGGTCCCCCGGCCCCATGAAGGGAAATAGCGCGAGCGTGATCATCCCAGCCACTAGTCCGCGTTGCCTCGCGGAGAGTCTGTGCGTAAGGAGGAGTACCGCCGGGCCGACACAGCCAATTGGTGCAAGCGTAAGGTACGCCACCGTTCCGTGTAGGGCCTCCTGCAAGTTGGACGTTCGTCCGACAAAGTACTGTCGAAGCAACGCTGGCCCGCCAGACGTCGCAATGTAGAGAGCGAATCCGAACAGGCTCAGCGTGGCAACCAGCGCTGCGCGCTTCACGACTCCATCGGGCGGGGGTTCTTGACGAGACTCCTGAACGTCCGTGTCAGTTGCGGCCGACACTTGACATCCGAGGTAGCCAACGCACCAGGCGCACCAGCCGATCGCAGCGAGGAGCAGCGCCCGGGCCAGCGTTGGCGCGGGGTCGTGGCCGAATTGTCCCTGCGCCAGGTTCTCGGGGTACACGCGGTCATAGATTGGTCTGAGCACAAAGATTAATGTAAACGCGGCGGCCATCCACGTGGCTGGAGAGTATAGGGCCTGCCGATCGACACGTAGACAAGCGGCGTACAAGAAGGCGATCGAGAGTGAAACCATCCCAATGGTGCCGTCGACCGAGAGAGGGCTTTCTCCGAGATAGAGCATCGACAATACGAGAAGGAAACTGGCTGCGAGCACCAGCGCCAGATTTCGCTGACCTGGGGAGGTCCGTCTCGTCCGAACAGCCGGTGCTTGAACGTGAGCTTGACTCACCATCATTGCGTCTTGAGGCCAACTCGCTTGACGTCACTGTCGACCATGAGTCGAGCTAAGTCCGCGGTGTACGTGCGCGGCTTCCAACCGAGCTTGTTCTCCGCCGCGGACGGGTCGCCGATCAGGGAGTCGACCTCAGCCGGCCGCAGGTACCGTTCGTCGAAGCGCACGTACTTCTGCCATTCTAGGCCCAAGTGCCCAAAGGCATAATCCAGGAAATCTCTGACCGTGTTGGCAGTGCCGGTTGCGATGACATAGTCGTTGGGTTCCGCCGACTGCAGCATCATCCACATCGCCTGAACGTACTCCTTGGCGTACCCCCAGTCTCGGACGGCGTCGAGGTTCCCCATGTATAGGTGTTGCTGCAGCCCTGCAGCGATGTTGGCTACACCCATGCTGATCTTCCGGGTTACGAACGTCTCGCCGCGGCGCGGGCTTTAATGGTTGAAGAGGATGACGTTCACCGCAAACATGCCGTAGGCCTCGCGGTAGTTGCGCGTCATCCAGTATGAGTAGACCTTCGCAGCGCCGTAGGGGCTGCGCGGCCAGAAGGGGGTCTCCTCGTTCTGCGGCGGGGGCGTCGCACCAAACATCTCCGAGCTGCTTGCTTGGTAATAGCGGCAGTTGAGCCCAATCATCCGGATCGCTTCGAGAAGGCGAGTCGCACCCATTCCAGTGGTCAGTCCTGTGAATTCGGGTTCGTCGAACGAGACGCGTACATGGCTTTGAGCGGCGAGGTTGTAGACCTCGTCAGGCTGCACCTTCTCGAGCAGGGTCACAAGACGTGAGGCGTCGGTGAGGTCACCGAAGTGCAGGAAGAGGCGAGCGTCCTTGTCGTGCGGATCCTGGTAGAGGTGGTCTATCCGGCTCGTGTTGAACGACGAGGACCGACGGACGATGCCATGCACCTCATAGCCCTTCTCCAGCAGAAGTTCTGCTAGATAGGAGCCGTCCTGCCCAGTGATCCCCGTGATAAGCGCCTTCTTCATTGCATTTCCCCCATCGCCGGCACACGTGAGGCGAGTGCCGTGCGTTCGATCGTCGGGTGCGTCACACAAATGCGCACGAAGGTGCGGGAACTCCCTCGGCCCGCGCCGCGGCTACCGTAACGTGTAGCCGAAGCAGCACGCAGGGTGATGGAGCAAACGGGGAGTACTTCGCTAATGTCCGATTTCGGGCGGGTGTACGTCGCGGGCCACCGCGGGCTGGTCGGTTCCGCCGTGTGGCGGGCCTTCGAGGCGCGCGGGTGCGACGACCTCGTCGGCGCCACGTCGCGTGACCTCGACCTCCGCGACCGGGGCCCGACGTTCGCCTTCGTCGGTGCGCAGCGGCCGGACGTCATGGTCATCGCCGCCGCCAAGGTCGGCGGGATCCTCGCGAACTCGACGTACCCGGCGCAGTTCCTCTCCGAGAACCTGCGGATCCAGGTGAACCTGCTCGACGCCGCCGTCGAGCACGGCGTGGGCCGGGTGCTCTTCCTCGGGTCGTCGTGCATCTACCCCAAGCGCGCCGAACAGCCCATCAAGGAGTCGTCGCTGCTCACCGGTGCGCTCGAGCCGACGAACGACGCCTACGCCATCGCGAAGATCTCCGGGATCCTCCAGGTGCAGGCGATCCGCCGGCAGTACGGCCTGCCGTACATCAGCGCCATGCCGACGAACCTCTACGGCCCCGGCGACAACTTCGACCCGCTCGGCTCGCACGTGCTGCCCGCCCTGCTGCGCCGGTTCCACGAGGCCAAGGCGTCCGGCACCGCCGAAGTGACGATCTGGGGCTCCGGCACCCCGCGCCGCGAGTTCCTCCACGTCGACGACCTCGCCGACGCCGTGCTCTTCCTCCTGGAGCACTACGACGACCCCGAGACGATCAACGTCGGCACCGGCGTCGACGTGGCGATCCGCGAGCTCGCCGAGACCGTCGCCGACGTCGTCGGGTGGGAGGGCCGGCTCGTCTTCGACGCGAGCAAGCCTGACGGCACGCCCCGGAAGCTTCTCGACGTCTCCCGGCTCGGCGACCTCGGGTGGCGCGCGCGCACCGGGCTGCGCGAGGGCGTGGAGAGCACCTACCGCTGGTTCGTCGAGCACCACGCCGCCGCCCGGCTCTGACCGCGACGCCCGCCGCGTGCCCGACCACCGAACGCCCACCGCAGAGGACGTCTCATGACCCTGGCCCAGTACCTGCGCATCGCCCGCGCCCAGTGGCTGCTCATCGTCGCGGTCACCGTGCTCGGCGCGTTCGGCGCGGCCGCCTACGCGTGGAGCCAGACCCCGATCTACAGCGCCTCCGCCCAGCTCTTCGTCACGACGAGCAGCGGCAACGCCGACATCAACACCCTGAGCCAGGGCAGCACCTTCACCCAGCAGCGGGTCAAGTCGTACGCCGCCGCGATCTCCTCCCCCGACGTCCTCCAGCCGGTCATCGACGAGCTCGGCCTCCGCGAGACCCCGCAGAGCCTCGCGAAGCGGGTCACCGCGTCGAGCCCGCTCGACACGGTACTGCTCGACGTCAAGGTCACCGACACCTCACCCGCCCGCGCCCGCGACATCGCGAACGCCATCGGCCAGCGCTTCACCGCATTCGTCGGCGCGCTCGAGGTGCCCTCCGCCAACCGGGCCTCGCCCGTGAAGATCACCGTCATCAAGCCGGCCGTGCTGCCGGTCGTGCCCGACTCCCCGCGCAAGAAGCTCGCCCTCGCGCTCGGGCTGCTCGTTGGGCTCGGGCTCGGCGTCGGCGCGGCAGTGCTCCGCGACACCCTCGACCAGTCGATCGGCACCCGGCACGACGCCGGTGAGATCGCCGGCGCCCCGGTGCTCTCCGCGATCGTCGAGGACGTCACCGTCAAGGAGACGCCGCTCATCGTCCACGACGCGTTCTCGCCCCGCGCCGAGGCGTTCCGCCAGCTCCGCACGAACATCCGGTTCCTCTCGGTCGACACCGAGGTGCGCAGCCTCGTCGTCACGAGCAGCGTGCCCGGCGAGGGCAAGAGCACGACGTCGGCGAACCTCGCGATCGCCATGGCGCAGAGCGGCGAGCGGGTCGTGCTCATCGACGCCGACCTGCGCCGTCCGACGATCGGCGACATGTTCCTGCTGCCCGGCGGGGTCGGCCTCACCTCCGTGCTGCTCGGTGACGTGCAGCCCGCGGACGCCGTCCAGAAGTGGCGCGACGACCTCGACCTCTGGGTGCTCGCGAGCGGGCCGATCCCGCCGAACCCCAGCGAGCTCATCGGCAGCCACCGGATGGTCGAGATCGTCGACACGCTCGTCGAGCAGGGCTACATGGTCATCGTCGACTCGCCGCCGCTGCTGCCCGTCACCGACGCGACGATCCTCGCCCGGATCACCGCCGGCGCCGTCGTCGTCGCCAAGGTCACCTCGACCCGGGTCGACCAGCTCGCCGCCGCCGCGGACACGCTGCGCGCCGCCGGTGCCCCGGTGCTCGGCGTGCTCGTCAACCGGGTGCCGAAGACGAGCACCGGCTACTACTCCTACGGCGGCTACAGCTCCGAGGGCTACCGGTCCGCCACTCCCCCGGCCGCCGCCCCGGTGGCGCCGGCCCCGCAGATGTTCGGCCCCAGGCCGGACGGCGCCACGTCGGCATCGGAGCAGCCGCCGGCCGCGAACGGGCGCAAGCGGCGCCGGGCCCACGCCCCGGTCGCCACGCCGAGCCCCGCACCGGTCCCGCCGATGCCGCACGACCTCACCCGCTTCACCGCGCCCACGGCCCCTGCCCCGCCGCCCGTCGTCGCGCTCCCGAGCGAGCCGGCGCCCCACCAGCCGGCACCGCACCAGGCCCACCAGCCGGAGCGGGCGCACCGCCACCAGGGCGAGCAGTTCCCGCCCACGGTCGAGCCGGTGCCGCAGAGCTGGATGGTGCCGCCCCCGCCGCCCCGCACCGCGCCGGCGGAGCATCCCGAGTCGATCGACCTCGAAGGGCTGCTGCGCGACCTGCGTCGCCCGGGTCGCTGAGGCCCGGAGCACGACCCAGCCGACCCACCCAGGTCGGGGGCCGGCGAGCGGACGTCAGCCTGCGGCGTCCGCAGCCGGCGGGACGACGGCCGAGAGCCGTTGCGCCGCAACGGACGCCGCCCTCGCCGTGAGCGAGCGGCCGTCGTCCGCGAGGACGGCGGGGACGTCGCGGAACCAGCCGGCGGGGTCGGCGAACCGCACCTCGCGACCGTCCGCCTCGCCGCGGAGCACGTCGCGGATCGCCGTCCCGCCGGGCCCGGCACCCGTACCGGTGTCGAACGGCGGCACGAGAACGATCGTCGCCGCGGGAAAGGTGTAGACCGCGCGCGCGACGAGCCGCTCGGCCGCGCCGCGGGCCGCGTCGGCGGAGGCGGTGCGATCCACGCCACCGCCGCTCACGACGACGAGCCCGACGTCCTCGAGCGAGCCGGCCCTCGCGAGCTGGTCGAGATAGGTGCCGTCGTCCCCCCGCGAGAGGTACCCGCTGCCGGCCGCCGCGAAGCTGCGGCACTGCCAGCCTCGCCGCACCACCGCGGCGCACGCGAACGACGCGTCCTTGGCCGGCGTCGCGGACAGCCCGTCACCGAGGACGACGGCCACGGTGCCGCTCGCGGCCGCCGCATCGTCGGCGGCGGGCGCCGGCGTCGGTGTCGGTGTCGGTGCCGCCGCGCTGCTGGTGACCGGGGAGGGCACGTCGGCAGCGGCCGGCGCGACGTCGACCGGCGAGCGGTACTCGGGCGGGGCCTTCGGTCCGCTGAACGTCAGCGCGACCGCGGCCACCCCGGCGAGGGACAGCCCGCCCACCACGGCGAGCGACCGCCCCGAGGCGGCCTTCCGCCGTCTGCTCGTGCGCCGCGATCCCATCCAGCTCCCCGTTCTCCGCCGCGCCGTGCTCCGGCGCGGTCCTGCGACACCTCGACGCGACCCGGAAGGCCACGGAGGGTAATGAGGTGAACACTCCCCGACGCGCCAGGCTACTGCGGCGACCCGCGGGGGCGGGGCAGGTCAGCGAACCAGAGCGCCGACGATCGTCGTCACGGCGGTGAAGGTCTCGTCTGCGCAGCGTCTGACCGTGGCCGGCGACCGGCCGGCCGGGTCGTCGACGTCGAGCGCCTCCGGCTGCGGGGCGGCGACCGCACCGCGCGCCCGCCGGGCGTGCTCCGGGAGCAGCCGCAGCCGCTCGGGGAGCGACTCCCCCGCCCACGCCGGCGGCTGCGCGGTGACGAGCCAGGCGAGCTCGCGCCAGGTGAAGGTGCGGGCGAGAACCGTTGGCACCGAACGGATCACCTCGTCCCGCAGCGCCCGGGTCGCCGCGAGGACGACGTCCGCCTCGGTGGCGATCGCCGGCATGAGCATCCTCGACACGAAGCCCTCGGGGTCCAACCCGCGCGACCAGGCCTCCTGGGCCGCAGGCCCCCACATCGGCTCGCCACCGCGGGTCCAGGTGCCGGCGCTCCCCACGGCGACGTCCGCACCGCCCGGCACCTGCGCGAGCAGCGCCCGGCACGCGAGCTCAGCCCACGGGGACCGCGCCCGGTTCACCGCGCACACGAACAGCACCCCCGCCACGGCGGCCATCCTGGC
>JACRBU010000019.1 GCA_016213085.1 Coriobacteriales bacterium | reverse complement strand
TAGAAGCCACCGTCGGAGTCGAGCAGGAACTCAACGGTCCCGGCGTTCTGATAGTCGACGGCACGCACCGCCAGAAGCGCCGCGTCGCCCATGCGCTGACGCAGCTCCGGCGTCATTGCGGGCGAAGGTGCCTCCTCGACGAGCTTCTGGTGACGGCGCTGGATCGAGCAGTCGCGCTCGAACAGGTGGATGGCGTTGCCGTGGGAGTCGGCGAGCACCTGGAACTCGATGTGGCGCGGCCGCTTGAGGTACTTCTCGATGTAGACGGCATCGTTGCCGAAGGCCGCTGCCGCTTCGGTCTTGGCGGCCTGGAGATTCGCCCTCAGGTCATCAGCGCTCTCGGCAACGCGCATCCCCTTGCCGCCTCCGCCGGCCGCAGCCTTGACGAGCACCGGGAACCCGACCTTCGTCGCGAACTCCAGGGCCTCCTCGAAGGACTCGACCTCACCGTCGCTGCCCGGAACGACCGGCACGCCGGCCGAAGCCATCGTCTCGCGTGCCATCGACTTGTCGCCCATGCGCTCGATGGCCTCCGGTGACGGCCCGATGAACACGAGCCCGCTGTCGGCGACCGCGCGGGCGAACCCGGCGTTCTCGGCCAGGAACCCGTAGCCGGGATGGATCGCCTGCGCGCCGGTCGTGAGCGCCGCGGAGATGATGTTCGGCATGTTGAGGTAGCTGAGCGCCGAAGGCGCCGGCCCCACGCACACTGCCTGGTCGGCCATGCGAGCGTGCAGCGAGTCGCGGTCGGTCTCGGAGAACACGGCGACCGTCTCGACGCCCATCTCCTTGCAGGCACGAATCACCCGCAGCGCGACCTCGCCGCGGTTCGCGATCAGGATGCGATCGAACATCCGCGGCCCCTAGGCCGGCTCGTAGTAGAACAGGACCGTGCCGAACTCCACCGGATCGCCATTCGCGATAGCGATCTCGCGGATCACGCCGGCCTCCTCGGCCTGGATCTCGTTCATGAGCTTCATCGCTTCGACGATGCAGAGCGTCTGACCCTCTTCGACCGCATCGCCGACTGAGACGAACGCCGGCGAACCGGGCGAAGGAGCCTCGTAGAACGTGCCGACCATCGGGGCGACCACGGTCTTCCACGAGGCGGGACGCTCGCTGGCCGCCGGTGCTGCTGCGGCGGAAGCTTCTGCCGAGGGAGCGGCGGCGGCGACAGGTGCGGCGGCAGGAGCGGAGAAGCCACCCTTGCGCACCGTGACCTTGGAGTCACCCTCTTCGATCACCACTTCGCTCACGTCGGCCTCTTGCACGACCTTGATGAGCTCGCGAAGCTGATTGACGTCCACCTGTTCTCCCTCTCTTACGGTGTCGATCTCCTCACTCATGAGGAAGACCGCCTTCTCTGCCCCCTCGCGGTGCTTACTCAAGTACTCGCGAGCCTCGTTCGGGAAGAGCGCATACATCAGCACGTCCTCCTCGCTGCGGGCGAGGTCGCCGATCTCGCGCTCGGCATCCTCGTACGTTCCCGTCGCGAGCGATCCAGGCCGGATGTCGTCCGCGAGCGGCTCGATGTCGACGAGCACGCGGGACACGATCTCCTGGTCCATCGGACCCGGCGCCTTGCCGTAAAGCCCCCGGATGTAGTCCTTCATCTCCTGCGGAACGATCGACCAGCGCTTGCCCGTCAGGACGTTGATGACCGCCTGCGTGCCGACGATCTGCGACATCGGCGTCACGAGCGGCGGATACCCCACCTCAGCGCGCACCTTAGGGATCTCCTTCAGCACGTCGAGCAGGCGATCGCTCGCCTTCTGGACCTCGAGCTGGCTGATGAGGTTGCTCATCATGCCGCCCGGGACCTGGTGGCTGAAGACCTCCATCTGCAGGAGCGAGGTCACGCCGCGCTTGAGCCCCTTGCTTCGGCGCACGCCCTCCCAGTAGTCGGCGATCTCGAAGAGCAGGTCGAGGTCGAGCCCGGTGTCGAACTCGGACTCCTTGAGCGCAGCGACGATCATCTCGACAGCAGGCTGGCTGTTGCCGAAGGCAAGCGCCACGACCGCGGTGTCGACGATGTCCGCGCCGGCTTCGGCCGCCTTGAGATAGTTCATGGGCGCCATGCCACCGATGTAGTGGCAGTGCACGTGGATCGGAAGGCCGATCTCGTTCTTCAGCGCCGTGACCATCTTCTCGGTCCTGAAGGGCGTGAGCATGCCCGCCATGTCTTTGATGCAGATGGTGTCTGCACCGAGTTCCTTGAGGTTCTGCGCGTACTCGAGATAGCAGTCGAGGGTGTGCACAGGCGAAACCGTGTAGCTGATCGCGCCCTCGAACAGGCCGCCGGCCTCTTTCACTGCGCGAGCGGGGACCTCGACGTTGCGGATGTCGTTCAGCGCGTCGAAGACGCGGAACACGTCGATGCCGTTGCGCATCGGGGCGTGCACGAATCGGCTGACGATGTCGTCCGAGTAGTGCCGGTAGCCGACGAGGTTTTGCCCGCGGAGCAGCATCTGCAGCGGCGTCTTCGGACAGCCGCGCTTGATCACCCGAAGGCGGTCCCACGGGTTCTCGTCGAGGAAGCGCAGGCAGGCGTCGAACGTCGCCCCGCCCCACGCCTCGATCGACCAGAAGCCGACGGAGTCCATCTTCGGCAGGATCGGCAGCATGTCGCCGATCTGCATTCGGGTAGCCCAGAGCGACTGATGTGCGTCACGAAGGGTCGTATCGGTGATGTGTACCGGTCGCATCGCGCCTCCAATCGGTGCGGTGCGGCCTGGCCTCGGCCGGCCGTCACGAACACGCTGAGCAAATCAGTATGCAGGATGGCGGACTTCCCCGCCATCCTGCGGGCGATTCGAGCTAGACCCGCGTGACGTACCGCCCGTCGCGGGTGTCGATCTTGAGCTTGTCGCCGGTCTCGATGAACATCGGGACCTGGACGACCGCGCCGGTCTCAAGCGTCGCCGGCTTGTTGCCGCCCTGCACCGTATCGCCCTTGAAACCGGGATCGGTCTCGGTGACCTCGAGCTCGACGAACATGGGCGGCTCGACGCCCATCATCTCGCCGCCGGCGATCATGATCTCGACCTCGTCGTTCTCCTTGAGCCACTTCGCGGAATCGCCGACGAAGTCCGCATCGAGTTCGACCTGTTCGTAGCTGCTGGTGTCCATGAAGTAGTAGGTCGAGCCGTCGTTGTAGAGATACTGCATCTTCTTGGTCTCCACGCGGACGTCGTCGAACTTCTCGCCTGCCCTACACGTGTAGTCGACCACTCGGCCGCTCTTCAACTCCTTGAGCTTCGTGCGG
>JACRBU010000020.1 GCA_016213085.1 Coriobacteriales bacterium | reverse complement strand
CGAAGCCGGCGGGAGTAGCGTGACTCCACTCCACGGTCGTGACGACGCCCGTGGACTTGCCGAGCTTCTCGGCGCGCTCGGCAACATGCTCGACAGCGGTGGGAGTGGTCTCGCTGCCGATCATGCCGATCGCGGCGTTCCAGGTCTTCTTGCCGGTCGACATCGCGGTTGCGGCGGCCGCGGAATCGGTCGGGTTCTGCTTGACGTAGTCGAAGTCGCTCCAGGCGAGTGAGGGGTCGTAGCTGCCGCCTTCGGCGAAGTGGCTCATGCCGACGGCGACCGGGAACTTCTCGAAGCGCTGCGAGCCACCCTGGCCGTTCTGGAAGTAGTCGGCGGCGAGGAACTGGTTGTAGCCGGCACCGTCGCTGATCATCACGATGACGTTCTTGACCTTCGGACGCGGGGTCTCGTGCTGCGGCCTTGCCGACGCGGCGCCGGCGATACCGCCGAGGACACCAGAGGTGGCGACCAGCGCGGCAGCGACGAACGATGAAAGGGCGCGGAGTGCACCCGGGCGTACTCTCATGTCGGACTCTCCTCCATGCAAAGCGGTGTCGGGACAGGTGGACTGGCGCATTTGCGGGTCGAGTGAGATCGAGGAGTCGGTCGGGTCTGATACCACCCCCATCGCTCGGCTGATAGCTTCGAGGCAAGCTTCGCCGAGCGCCGGACTCGAGTGGTTGCATGCGTGCGAAAGCTCGGTAAGAAGTCCGAGCACGGGTGGTTTCGCTGGTGTGAAACCCCAGCTCGCGCCCGACGTGGGTACGAATGGCGCATGAAGGACGTACTCATCGCCTACGCCACGCGAACCGGCGCCACACGCGAAGTGGCGGAGACCATCGCGGACGAACTGCGCCGCCATGGCCTCACCGCCGACGTGCGTGAGTACGCCGATGCCTCCGACCCCGAGGGCTACGAAGCCATCATCCTCGGCAGCGGCGTTCGCATGCGCCGCATCTACAAGGAGGCCGACCGGTACATGGCCGAGAATGCCAGCACGCTCATCGATTCGCCCACCGCTCTGTTCACGGTGTCGCTGACGCCGGTCGTCGACTCCAGGCATGGAGAGGAGCGCTCGAAGGCCCTCTTGGAGCGCATCGAGGAGTGCCACCCTGCGGTGACGCCCTTCTCGGCCGCCGCCTTCCCGGGCGTCTTTCGGCCCGAGCTGCTGTCCGCCGGGGAGCGCGAGATCCTGCGGATCATGGGAGCCAAAGAGGGCGACTACATCGATGAGGCGCAGGTCAGGGAATGGGCCGCGTCCGTCGCCGCGGTGCTCGTCAGGTGAACCGATGACCGTCGATCACCCGACTCCGCATCCCGACTTGAGCGTCACCGATGTCGGTGGCGTTCGCTACCTTCGCCACAAGCGCACTCGGCAGTCGTCGATGCTTCTCAGCGATCCGTTCGAGACCGACTTCGAGTACTCGGCGTACCTGCACGTCACGGTCGCGGTGAAACCGGAGGCCACGCGGGTGCTCGTGATCGGCCTTGGGGGAGGGATGCTGATCAAGCGGATGTGGCGAGACTACCCTCGGATGCATCTGGATGTCGTCGAGGTCGACGAAGCCGTCGTGCAGGTGGCGCGAGACTACTTCGGCCTGCCCGAAGACGAGCGCATCAACATCGTCCACGGCGAGGGGCGCCGCTTCGTGGGCGAGGCGGCGAGCAGCTACGACATCATCGTCGTCGACGCGTTCGACGACGACCGGATCCCGCGGCCGCTGACCACCGAGGAGTTCCTCCGCCAGGCCCGCGACCACCTCGCTCCCGACGGCGTCATCGCCTACAACTTCATAGGCCCCGTTCAGGGCGACTACAGCCGTCCCTTCCGAAGCTTCCATCGCACCGCGGCGAACGTCTGGCGGCGAGTGTGGGTCTTCCGCGTGAAGATGGCCGAGGGACGGCTGCCGGGGCCGAACGACAACGTGGTGCTCGTGGCGACCGACGCCGAACTGCCGACGTCCGAGCTTCTCGATCGGATCGCGAACCGCGTGGGCGGCCAAGTCAGCGTGCCTGCATTCGAGACCTTCGGCGAGGACCTTCACACGAGGCCGATCAGGACCGGCGACGTGCCGATCATCACGGACCCGCGTCCGCCGCGACGGACGTCGCGCAGTCGCGGGGGGCGGACCGGCTAGGGAGCGAGCGCCAGGAGCGCCGGGAGGTCCGCAGGAAGGATCGGGCTCGACGTGGCGACCAGGTAGCCATCGGCGAGGGCGACGGCGAGGATCGCGATGGCGAGCAGCCCGATGGCCGTCCGCCGCACGTTACCCGACGACCCCTTCGAGTGCCTCCCGCGAGGCTCGCCGAACAGGCGCGCGAACGCTCCGTCGCGCGGCGGTGCTTCGGCGCATGGGGCCTCTGCAACGGCGCGAGGCGCGACCGGCGGGGCGGCGGCCACCGCCGGAGTCACGCGATTGCCGAAGAACCCCTGCTGCGCGCCATCGGACGGTCCGCGAAGAAGGTCGCGCGCGCTCGGCGGCTTGGGCCGACCGGTGCGGCGATCGACGGTGGCCTCGTGGATGCCACGCAGGTTCGGACGGTGATGCCCGTGTTCGCACGCCCCTTCGGCGGTGACGAAGACGAACTGACGACATGCCGAACAGTAGGCGGCGGCGGGCATCGTAGACCTCCAGACGTGCGGTGGACCCGAGAACCGGCATCACTACGTGATGGCCGGTATCCGCAGTGTGCATCCGCCGCCGACCGCCGAGAACGGGTCAGCCGAGGTTTGCAGTGACGGCCGTCACGTCTGCGCGAAACCGACCTCGACCCCGCGGACCGGTGGGTAGAACCACGAGTGAACCCTCGGGCCGGTTGACGATGAGAGGAGCGCGCATGGAGCGCAGGAAGCAAGGAGAACTGACGTGGGTCGACCTGGCCGCAAAGGACCTCGAGCAGCAGACCCGGTTCTACGAGGGCCTCTTCGGCTGGCATCACGAAGACATCCCGACCGACCAGGGTCCGATCTACCGGATGTTCACCCATGACGGTCATCGCATCGCCGGGGCGTCGCAGATGAACCTCGAGATGGAGCAGACCGGCATGCCGTCGATGTGGAACACGTACCTCGCCGCCCAGGACGCCGAAGCACTCGCGCACCGCGCCGAAGAGCTCGGCGGCCGCGTGGTCATGCCGGCGATGGATGTCATGGCGGAGGGGCGGATGGTCGGCATCCAGGACCCCACCGGCGGGACGGTCTTCTTCTGGCAGGCGGGAGAGCACGGTGGCGCCGAGGAGTTCGGGACCCCCGGCACCATCATGTGGGGGGACCTGGAGACGCGCGATCCGGAAAGGGCCGTCGCCTTCTACAAGGAACTGCTCGGCTGGGACATCCAGCGTGCTCAGTCCGACCAGCCCTACTGGACCGTGAGCGTCGACGGGCAGCCGGAAGCCGGCATCATGCCGATGCCTGAGATGATCCCGTCGCAGGTCCCGCCGTACTGGCTCGACTACTTCGCCGTGGACGACGCCCAGGCAGCCGTGGACAAGGCTCGCGATCTGGGAGCAACGATCGACGTGGAGCCGACCGATGTCGGCGTGGCCACGTTCGCGGTGCTCACCGACCCGGCGGGTGCCACGTTCGCGATCATGACCCCGGTGCAGATGTAGATCGCCGGAGGGCGTCGGCGCGCGAGCGTCGGCGCCTCAGCCGGTCGGCAGGACGAGTATCGACCCAGATCCCCCGCCGCAGAGGAACTCGACTTCGGGCGTGACTCCGGCGTTGAGGGACTCGAAGTTGGCGTTGTCCTCGGTCGCCACAGCAAGCCGAAGGTGCCAACCCGCCGGCACGTAGACCGACGTCGGCAGCAGCTCGATCGAGAACTCCGCGACATCCTCCGGTCCCAGGGATGCGGCATCGGCGCGCAGGTAGGTCGATCGCCCGCCTGCACCGCGATGGCGCGCTCGTAGCTGACCCTCGGTGATGTAGTGGACGTAGCCGTCGAGGTCGATGACCTCGAGATACGCGAAGAGCGCCAGGTCCGTCACGTTGGCGCGGACCTTCAGCGTCGCTCGCGGCGAACCGGTCACCTCGATTCCGTGGACGAGAGCGGCCGAGTCCCACGTCGCGAGGCGACGGTCTTCGTGCGCTCGATTGCCGTACCTCACCGGTTGCGCCAATTGGGTGTACCAGCGGTTCGACTTGCCGGTCCCTGTCGAGGAGTCGTAGACGTGGCGCATCACGCGCTCGTCCGTCGAGTCGGTCGCGAGCGCGCCATTGCCGGCGAGGTTCCACGTGACCGGATGAACGTGCGCCGGCGGCCAGACCGGGGTCGAGTGCCATTGCTCCTCGCCGAGCGTGAAGTAGTGCACGAGGCGCTCCGTCTCGGTGATCTCTCGCCCGTCGAAGGCCTCGAGCAGCCGGGGGCCCAGAAACGCCGCGATCTCGACCCACTGGTCGGCCAAGGGGGGGTCCGGCTCCCCGCGATGCGAAAGCGGACTGCCGTGCTGAGCGCCGGTGTGGCTCCAGGCGCCGATGCGGACCTCGCGCACGTTCGGCAGCTCGTCATAGAAGCGGAGGGCCGATCGCGCGGTCGTGCCGTCGAGCCAGCTCGCCCAGAGTTGTATCGGCACCGATGCGTCCCTGAGATCCTCGAGCCGCGACATGACGCTCAGGTCGTCGAGCGTGACCTCCTGCTCGTCGTAGTGGTCGTCGCGGTCCGTGATCGCGGCGACGGCCTCGAAGACCGGCGGGTTGGAACGGGCGTTGACGATCGCGGCAAGCCTCTCGGCCTTCGGGTCATCGTCCACCGGGCGGACGCCCTTGATGAGGAGACGGCCTGGGCCGAAGAGCTTCGGCGGCTTGTTCTCGTCGAGGGCGGTGAGGCTCTCGCTCCAGGACCGCATCATGCCCTCGTTGAGTACGCCGCCCGGACGGACGATGTCCGCGTACACGTCGTACTCGAAGCTGCGCGCCGCGACGGCTTTCACCGCCGGGTGCCCGAGCGACGCGAGCAGCATGGCGGTCGTGCCCTCGTATGAGATCCCAGTCGCGCCGACTCGGCCATTGGACCACGGCTGATCGACCACCCAGTCGACGATGTCGCGCAGGTCGTCGATCTCGAGGTTCGACCAAGGGTGCGGCCAGACTCCTTCGGAAGCTCCCGTGCCCCTGACGTCGGCAATGACGACCGCGAAGCCTCGTTCGACGAAGAAGTCGCCGATGGGATCGCGGGGACCGAGCGGTGACCCTCCCGGCGATCCCGGGGTCCTGAGTGAGAAGCTCCGCCAGTATCGAGTCGCCGTGATGACCGCTGGTACCGTGCCCGCGCCAGGTGCGGCAGGCCGCGTGACATCGACCGCGATGCGCGTCCCATCACGCATCTGCACGTAGAGCGACTCGCTTGCGAGTGAACCCTCTCGACCCATGGCTCCTCCGAATCCACTGAACCCCCCTCGTCTGATTCCCGCCGAGCGCGCCCAATCCCTGCCGCCCCGTGGGCTCAATCCCCGTCGATGAGTGCGCTTTGAGGTGTTGTCGCGCGGGCGGTCCGCGCGTAGAGTGCTACCCTACCCGCTCCATATCGCATTATCCGCACCATGACCATGCGGAATAAGCAGCAGCAGCAGACGCGGCAGCGGGGCCGCACAGCCGCAGCGGCGGCAACAGCACCCCGGCCAACGAGAGGCCCACCGAATGGCAACACCCGCACACATCGACTCTCTGCGCGACCGCGCCGGCTCGCTCAAGGCGCCCGAACTCCTTGAGTGGCTCACCGGGACTTTCGGCGATCGTGTCGCGTTCGCGACTTCGCTCGGACCCGAAGACCAGGTCCTGACGGACATGCTCGCCAGCCGCGCTCCCGCCATGAAGGTCTTCACGCTCGACACGGGGCGCCTGTTTCCCGAGACCTACGACCTGCTCGACCGTACTTCGACCCGCTACGGCGTCGACATCCACGGCTACTTCCCCGACGCCGCGGACGTCGAGAAGCTGGTGCGCTCCGGTGGCGTCAACTCGTTCCGCCAGAGCGTCGAAGCTCGGAAGCGCTGCTGCGCGGTGCGCAAGGTCGCACCTCTTCGGCGGGCATTGGCCGACCTCGACGTCTGGGTGTGCGGCCTTCGGGCCGAGCAGTCGCAGACCAGGCAGGACCTCTCGGCCGTCGAGTGGGACGAGGCGAACGGCCTCATCAAGGTCTCGCCGCTCTTCGACTGGACCGAGTCGGACGTCTGGCGCTACATCCGCGAGCACGATGTCCCCGACAACCCGCTGCACGACGAAGGCTTTCGCAGCATCGGGTGTCAGCCGTGCACGCGCGCCACGCTCCCGGGCGAGGACGAGCGCGCCGGACGCTGGTGGTGGGAGTCGCTCGAACACAAGGAGTGCGGTCTGCACCGCCGAGGCGGCGATCGCCGATGAACCACCTCGACGCACTCGAGTCGAAGTCGATCAACATCCTGCGCGAGGCGTATCGGGAACTCGGCAACCTGTGCATGCTCTGGTCGATCGGCAAGGACTCGACCGTCATGCTCCACCTGGCACGCAAGGCGTTCTTCGGACACGTGCCCTTCCCGCTCGTGCACATCGACACCGCATTCAAGGTGCAGGAGATGATCCGCTATCGCGACCGGCTCGCGATGGAGTGGGGTCTGACGCTGATCGTCGGCGAGAACCGCGCGGCGCTCGACGCGCGAGAGACCTTCCCCGACGGCAATGTGGACCGCATCGCCTGCTGCCGGAAGCTGAAAGCCGAAGCGCTCAAGCGCACGCTCTCGGGAGAGTGGCCACGCAAGCGACTCGATCTCTCGACCGGCGATCTCGTCGCCGAGCCCGACGCGCAGCCCTACACCGGTGTGATCGCCGGCGTACGCGCCGACGAGGAGGGCAGCCGCTCGAAGGAGCGCTACTTCTCGCCGCGTGACGCCGAGAACGACTGGAACGTCGACGACCAGCCGCCCGAGCTCTGGCGCTACTTCAAGACCGAGTTCGCGCCGGGCACGCACGTGCGCGTGCACCCGCTGCTCGAT
>JACRBU010000015.1 GCA_016213085.1 Coriobacteriales bacterium | reverse complement strand
GCGGCGATCGAGGCGGAGTCGGCACCCGAGCCCTTCGAGGTCATCGAGATCCCGGAGGTCGAGGTCGAGGTGCCGGTCGCGGAGGTCGCCGAGGTCGAGGTGGCTGCCGCGGAGATCGCCGAAGCCGGGGCCGAGATGCCCGCCGCCGAGGCCGCTGAAGCCGAGGTGGCCGCTGCGGAGATCCCGAAGGTCGAGGTGCCCGAAGAGGCGCCCGCCGAAGTCGAGCCCGAACCCGCTCCTGAAGACGCTACAGTCATCGTCTCTGACGAGCCGCCCGTTGTCGTCGCTCACGACGTCCTCCTCGAGCCGACGCCGGATGAGCCCGTCGCGCCACTGGTGGCCGCTGTGCCAGAGCCGGTCGCTCCGATCGAGGAGCCCGTCGCCGAAGCCATCGATGAACCCGCCGCCTTGGCGCCCGAAGAGCCGATCGCAGCGGTCGACCCCGCCTTCGCGGACGCCGTCATTGCGGACGCCGACACCGTCGCCGAAGAGGCCGAGGTCATCACCGACCAGGCCGACACCACCCTGCGCGATGCCCTCGCAAGGACCGCGACGTCGATGGAGAGCGAGGGCATTGTCGCCCCCGAGCCAGTGTCGCCAGCCCCGTCGGAATGGCCCTGGGACCAGCAGCTTCCGCAGCCTGAGCCAGAGGAGCTGGCGCCCGCCGCCGAAGTCCCGGCCCTCGACTTCTCCGCCGAGACCCCCGCTCCCATCGAAGCCGCGGAGCCGGTCGCGATGCCCGACTTCGACGCTCTCGAGGAGCCTGCGGTCGACGCCACTCCGCTTCTCGTACCGCCCCAAGCGGCTGCGGAACCCGTCGCGCCGATGGGCGTTGCCGAGTTCGACGACATCGAGCTGTCGGCCGCCCAAGCCGAAACGCCACCCGTCGACTTCGAGACTCCGGCCGCCGAGGCACCCCTCGAAGTCCCCGCCACAGACGACATCTCGGACTTCATCCGCGATGTGGAGCTGAACGCATCGCTCGAGGCGCCGGTGGAGCAGCCTGAGGCCACCACGACCGAGATGGCCGAGGCCGAGCTGGCCGAGGCCGAGCTGGCCGAGGCCGAGCTCGCCGAGCCTGAGGTGGCCGAGGCCGCTACGCCGCAGCCTGCCGAGCTCGCTGCGCCCGAGCAAGTACCCGCACCTCAGGTGCCGGCACCGCCGCAGGCGCCCTCCGTGCCGGAGGTCACGCCGGCGCCTACCCCAGCTCACACAGCTCGCGTCGAGTCCTTCCGATCCGATCTCGCGACGCTGACCTGCGACGACTGCGTCTACGTCGCGACCTGCCCGAACAAGGGGCAGCTCGATCCGACGACCTGCGGCTCGTTCCAGTGGAAATCGCTCTAGACCAGTAGGCGCGCCCTCCCAAACGACATATCATCTTGTCGATGACGGACTTTGCCGTCATCCACGGGCGGGTTCGAGCAGACCGCTGCGCGGCTGCTCAACCAGCCCTGGGGGAGCTCCATCCCGGGTTGCGGAGCGGTTGAGGGGAGGGTGCGGAGTATGGTTCGGTCGCGCGTGTCGACCTACCCCTTCTCCGCCATCGTCGGCCAGGACACTCTCAAGACAGCGCTGCTGATCAACGCCGTCGACCCTCGGGTCGGCGGCGTTCTCGTTCGTGGCGAGAAGGGGACCGCGAAGTCCACGGCGGTTCGGGCGCTGGCGGCGCTGCTGCCACCGATCGAGACCTTCGGCGGTTGCGTGGTCAGCTGTGATCCCGCCCACCCAGAGTCCTGGTGCGACTCCTGCGGCGATCCGGAACGCGAGATCCGCGAGCGAGAGAAACGACCGGCACCCTTCATCGACCTGCCGCTTTCGGCCACCGAAGACCGCCTCGTCGGCTCTATGGACCTCGAGCGCGTACTCACGACCGGCGTCCGCGCGTTCCAGCCGGGACTGCTCGCCGCCGCCAACCGCGGCATCCTCTACGTCGACGAGGTCAACCTCCTCGACGACCACCTCGTCGATACGCTGCTCGACGTGGCGGCGATGGGCGTCAACGTCATCGAACGCGAGGGGCTCTCGGTCTCGCATCCGTCGCGGTTCGTGCTGGTCGGCACGATGAACCCCGAGGAGGGTGACCTTCGCCCGCAGCTTCTCGACCGATTCGGCCTCTGTGTCGACGTCGCCGCCATGCGCGACATGGCGTCCCGCGTCGA
The DNA here is from genome assembly GCA_016213085.1 of Coriobacteriales bacterium. GTDB lineage: Bacteria > Actinomycetota > Coriobacteriia > Anaerosomatales > JACRBU01 > JACRBU01. The sequence continues at coordinate 10,461 of JACRBU010000015.1, read as the reverse complement.
GATCATTCGTCGGCGCGAGGCATTCGAGGCCGACCCCGCGGCTCTTGCCGATGCTTTCACCCGCGACGAGGACGTGCTCAGAGCCTCGATCGCCCACGCGCGCGCTCGCCTCGGGCACCTCGACCGGACCGACGATATACTCGAACTCGTCGCCCGACTCACGATCGCCGCCGAAGTCGACGGGCATCGCGCCGACCACGTCATCACCCGCGCCGCGTCCGCGCTGGCGGCTCTCAAGAGCGACGACGCCGTGACCGCGCGCCACGTCGCCGAGGTCGCCCCGCTCGCGCTCGTACATCGGCTGCGCACATCGGCACTCACCGAACCCGCACAAGCGGCCGAAACGATCCGAGTGCTGGTTTCCGGCGTCTGCGGCGCCGAGGCCGGCGAGGGGAGCGATGCGCAAGGAGGGATGGGCGTTGGGCTGGAAGCGGCTGGCGTGCACCGCGCCACGCCCGCCGAAGCCGCCGAGGCCGAGACCACCGCCATCGCGGACGCCGTTCGCGACCGCATCCGGCGAAGCACCTCGGGCTCGACGACGCCGACGTTCGCAGCCGATGCGCGAGGCAGATACGTCCGGGCCGAGCAGCAGACGCCACGAGCGAGTTCCGAGGTCGCCGTCGATGCTACGGTGCGTGCGGCAGCGTCCCGGCAGGGAGACGCGAAGGCCGGAGATCTCGCCGTCAAGGTCGAGGCGCAGGACCTCAGGCGCGCCGTGCGCTCGAAGCGCTGCGGTGCGACGATCGTGTTCGCAGTCGATGCGAGCGGCTCCATGGGGGCGCTCAACCGAATGGAGGCCGCGAAGTCGGCGGTCCTCTCACTGCTTGTCGACGCCTATCAGCGACGCGATCGCGTCGGACTCGTCTCGTTCCGGGGCGACCGCGCCTCGACCCTTCTTTCGCCCACCTCAAGCGTCGAGCTCGCTCGCCTTCGGCTGCGCACGATGGACGTCGGGGGCTCGACTCCGCTCGCCGCAGGGATACTGACCGGCCTCGAGCTCCTCGAAGCGGAGCGCCGGCGCGACGAGACCGTCGTTCCGTGGCTCGTCATGGTCACCGACGGGCGCGCCAACATCGGGCTCGAAGGGGGGCTGGGCAGCGAGGACGCACGCGCCGCCGCCGCTCGCGTGAGGGCCGCAGGAGTGCGTTCGCTGCTGCTCGACACCGCCGTTGGGGGCTCCGGCGCCGCTCGCGAGATCGCGACGATCGCTGGAGCGGGATACGAGGTGCTCAACGCCAACACCGCCGACGCACTCACCTCCACGGTGAGACGGCGCGTCGATCGATCAAGGCATCACGAGGGAAATCCCTCATGAATCGCGACAGAAACGCCGATTATCAACCGAGGACCACCTGCACCAGACGTCGAACCAGGGGGAGTACCATGATCCGCACTTATGTGGTCGCGGTCGTCCGCGCCGCAGTAGCCGCGATGCTGCTCATCAGTCTAAGCCCAGCGCCAGCAGTCGCCATCATGGAAGACGACTGGCCCCCGGGCTCGCTGACCACGGATACCAACCCTGGTGACCTCTTGGAGCGTGAGACCTCGTGGCGATGGAACTGGGGCAACTCGCTCTACCCCAACCTCAACATGCAGAACGTCCCGAGTGATCCGGAGATCGTCACGACGGGCTTCCTCTACGCGTTCGATCAAACCTCAACGACCGTCCCAAACGCGTCGTTCAGCCAACCGGTCGAGTTCTCCTCTGAGTCCTCAGGAACCGTCTACACGCACGTCTTCGATGTGCTCGGGATCAGCGCTGGACGCGGTTTCGATCCGTATCCTCTCGACCCTCCGCGAGGAATCAACCTCCCCGGTGAGGGCCAGTGGTGGATCCACATCAGACTCACGAATCCGCTGCGAGCGGAGACCCCCACGGGCACGCTCGACATCCCGTACGGCGTGGACCTTACCGCGCCGCGGCCGGTCGCGAACCTTCGCGCGACGATCGACGGCAACTCGGCCGTCACCACGTGGACCCCGTACACCCGCCGCATCGTCCGCTGGGACACCGAGAGCACGACGGGGCCCAACTACGACGACCTTTCCGGAGCGGGGGCCTTCGAAGTCACCGTCAATGGCGAGCTCGAGACCAAGGCTCTGTGCCCGATGCCCGACCCCGATGAGTACTGGTGGGCCGACGACCGCGGCTTTCCCGCTGACCGCTTCTACGCCGAGATGGAAGACCCCAACGCGGTCACGATCGAAAGCCTCCCACCCGGGCGATCCGAGATCCAGGTCACCACGATCGACCGAGCAACGAACCGTTCCACGCCACAGACCGTCATCGCATACTGCGACCCGGACGTTCCCAAGATCGAGATCACGGGCCCTGAAGCCGACGGCGGAAGCATCGGAAGTCTCGACCCGCTCACGGCAACCGCAACCGACAAGGGAGGCGTACAGAAGGTCGACTTCTACGTCGACGGCGTCCTGGTGGGGACCGACACCCCCGCCTCGCTCACCTCCGACTTCGACGCCTCGCTCGACGTGGACTGGTCCGGCTACACGGACGGCACCCACGCGGTCCGGGCGGTCGTGACCGACATGCTCAACCGCACCGAACAGCAGACCTGGTCCTTCGAGCTCGACAGGAACTGGCCGAGGCCCGCGGGCATCATCGTTCAGCCACAGCCGGGTCAGCGCCTCACATCCGCAGCGCCCTTGCGTGTAGCGGCCACAGACACGCACGGGATCACCGACATCGACTTCGAAGTCGATGGTGCGCCGGTCGGCAGCTTCACGCCGTTCGGTGGCTCCGACGACACCGTGATCGCCATGATCCTCGCTGACCTTACCGCGATCACTCCGGGCAACCACACCCTGACGGCGCGCGTCTCGAACACCCTCGGCAACACCGAAGTCCTCACGCAGGCCTTCGAGTACGACCCGAACCTCATTCCATCGGCTGCGGACTATTGGCCGGTCGACGAGGCAGGCTGGGGCGGGACGACCACGACGAATCCGGACGTGGACAACAACTTCTGGCGCGAAGGTTGGGGCAACTCCCTCAACCCGCAGCTCACACTGACCACACCCACGGTCGACCCGAAGACGCGCCCGGAGATGCTCTACACGTGGAACCGTTCGCCTTCCACGAGGATCGACATCACGCAGCCGCAACTCTACGAGCGGTCAGCTCTCGCGAAGGGCACGCACCTGACGGGGACCGCCGACATCCAGGCCGTCCTCGATGACGACGCGTCCGCCGACGGTCGCCTCGTATTCCCCGGACACGCGCAGACCGCCGCCGAAGGCTGGTGGTACATGCACGCCGACATCCTCTCGGACGGCGGGAACCACACCGGCACGATGCGCATTCCCTTCGGCATCGACGTGACCGACCCGTCCCGGGTCGCGAACGTGCGGGCCTACCCGTCGGCGATCTCTTCGACTCCGCTCTCAGGATGGAGCAGCCGCAGCAAGGTCAACCTCAGGTGGGACTCGAACGAGTACGACAGCATGTCGGGTACCGCCTACTTCCGCGTCTACGTCGACGGAGCGTGCCTGATACCCGGTGGTGCCGTGGCAGACCCGGTCGCCGGACCTCAGGGCGTCCCTTGGTACAAGGGCGCGAATTCCGGCTCGATCACGATCGAGGACCTGTCGCCGGGACAGCACACGTTCTCCGTGTCCGCCGTGGACCGCGCCACGAACGAGGGCCTCAAGTCCACGACCGTCAACGTCGGCGTCGACCCTGACGTCCCGACGGTGAGGTTCACGACTCCCTCCACGAACGGCGCAACGGTCGGCGTGAAGCCCACCATCAAGGCGGACGCCGACGACGAGGGCGGAATCGCATCGGTCCGGTTCTACGTGGACGGCGTGCTGAGGCACACCGATACGTCGGCGCCCTACACGTTCCCGGCTGACCTCTCTGGCCACTCTCACAACGAGATCATCGATCTCGAGGCGGTGGCAACCGACATGGTCGGCAGGACCGCCAGTGACGACACGACGGTCAAGCTCGACAAGTCGGCCCCGTCGATCACGAGCATATCCGGCGGCCCGAACCCCTTCTATCCTCGCAAGCGCGACGGATACAAGGACAACCTCAACGTGCACTTCACACTCGGCGAGGACGCCACGTGCGAGCTGCTGATCTACGACTCCTCGGGCAAGTTCTGGCGCAACGTCAAGGCCGATAGGACCAACGGCTACAAGGCCCTCGTCTGGAACGGCAAGAGCTCGACCGGGTCGATGAAGAGCGGCACGTTCAAGTACAAGATCCGCGCGACCGACAAAGCGGGGAACAGCCGCACCTCGAGCTACAAGAGCGCGACGATCAAGTACTACCAGATCATCAGGCTCTCGAATAACAGCGTGAAGGTCATCCAGCGCTAGCTGCGCACCTCCCGCAACGTCAAACGGCCCCGCAAGAATCGCGGGGCCGTTTTCGTTTGCGTGGAGTGAGCCGATAAGCGGGGTCCTGTCGTGGACGGCCATCTATCTGGGACCGTCGTCGCCGACGGCCTCAAGCGGACTAACCCGAGCGACGGCCGGGCCGGCCTTGACCGCTCCTATTCGTCCTTGCTCCGGGTGGGGTTTGCCAAGCCGCCATGTTGCCATGACGCTGGTGCGCTCTTACCGCACCGTTTCAGCTTTTCTCCCGCCGAAGTGGCGGGGGAGTCTTCTTTTCTGTGGCACTTTCCGTCGCGTCGCCGCGCCCTGCCGTTAGCAGGCACCCTGCCCTGTGGAGCCCCGACTTTCCTCACGCCGCCGAAGCGCCGCGCGACCGTCTGGCTCACTCCACTAGCCATTCTAGCAGCGAAGAGGGTGCCGACCGCCTACGGCGTATCGTGGCGCCCCTGTGCCTGCAGCTTCGCCCAGGTGTCCTTGAGCGTGAGCGTCCGGTTGAAGACGAGCTTGCCCGGCGTGGAGCCGGGATCGGCGCAGAAGTACCCGAGCCGCTCGAACTGCACGGTCTCGCCGATAGGCGCATCCGCAAGCGACGGCTCCGCGAAGCAGCCACTGAGCACCGTCTCGGAGTCCGGGTTGAGGTCCTCGAAGATGTCGCGAGCGTTCGCTCCGGGACACGGGCTGCTGAACAGGTGGCCGTAGAGGCGCACCTCGGCAGGCACGGCGTGAGCGGCCGAAAGCCAGTGGAGCGTGGCCTTCACGCGGCGGCCGTCCGGGGAAGCGCCCCCGCGCGTCTCGGGGTCGTACGTGCAGCGGAGCTCGACGATGCTGCCGTCGGCGTCCTTCACGACCTCGTTGCAGGTCACGAAGTACGCCGAACGCAGACGCACCTCGCGTCCTGGAGCGAGGCGGAAGAACTTCTTGGGCGGGTCTTCCATGAAGTCGTCGCGCTCGATCCAGAGCTCGCGCGAGAAGGGCACCGCGCGAGTCCCGGCGGACTCGTCTTCGGGGTTGTTGACGACCTCCATCTGCTCGACCTGTCCCTCGGGGTAGTTCTCGATGACGACCTTGAGGGGGTCGAGGACGGCGAAGCGGCGCAGCGCCTGGCGGTTGAGGACGTCGCGAACCGCGTGCTCGAGCATCTCGACCTCGACCACGCTGTCAGCCCGGGCCACGCCGATCATGTTCGCGAAATCGCGCATCCCTTCGGCGGGAAAGCCGCGGCGGCGGATGCCCGAGAGCGTGGGCATGCGGGGGTCGTCCCAGCCGCGCACGTGTCCTTCGGCGACGAGACGCAGCAAGATGCGCTTCGACAGGACCGTGTGGGTCAGATTGAGGCGCGCGAACTCGTACTGGCGCGGGCGGCTCGGGACCGGCAGGTTCTCGATCAGCCAATCGTAGAGCGGGCGGTGGTCCTGGAACTCCAGCGTGCAGAGCGAATGAGTGATGGACTCGATCGCGTCGGACTGGCCGTGCGCGAAGTCGTAGGTCGGGTAGATGCACCACTCGTCACCGGTGCGCGGATGAGCCGCGTGCACGATCCGGTAGAGAACGGGATCGCGCATGTTGATGTTGCCGGACGCCATATCGATCTTGGCGCGCAGCACATGAGCGCCGTTCGGGAACTCGCCTGCGCGCATGCGCTCGAACAGGTCGAGGTTCTCCTCGATCGAACGGTCGCGCGACGGGCTCTCTCGACCGGGCTCGGTGAGCGTTCCGCGGTACTCGCGGATCTCGTCGGCCGAAAGGTCGTCGACGAACGCCTTGCCGGCCCTGATGAGATCGAGCGCCCACTCGTAGAGCTGCTCGAAGTAGTCGGAAGCGAAGTAGAGATGCTCGCCCCAGTCGAAGCCGAGCCAGCGGACATCGGCCTCGATGGCGTCGATGTACTCCTGCTCTTCCTTGATCGGGTTGGTGTCGTCGAAGCGCAGGTGGCAACGGCCGCCGAACTCGCTCGCAATGCCGAAGTTCAGGCAGATCGACTTGGCGTGACCGATGTGGAGGTAGCCGTTGGGCTCCGGCGGGAAGCGCGTGACGACGGTGTCGATGCGGCCTTCACGCAGGTCGGCAGCGACGATGTCGCGGATGAAGTCGGTGCGCTCCGGCGCGCGTTCCGAGGGGGATGGCATCTCAGTATCCATGGTCGCCGACGATAGCATAAGAAGACCCCCTCTGCGGCTTTCGCGAGGGGGTCTTCGGCAAGCTCTGGTAGCCCGTACGGGATTCGAACCCGTGATCTCCGCCTTGAGAGGGCGGTGTCCTAACCGCTAGACGAACGGGCCGTTCTGGCTGGGGTACTAGGGCTCGAACCTAGACTCTTCGGAACCAGAATCCGACGTGTTGCCAGTTACACCATACCCCAGTGATTTCACACGCCGGAGTGCGGCGCGAGAAGGTATGTTACGTACCCTCTGACTCGCTTGTCAAATGGTAATCGGCGAAGTCCTCGGCAATGCTCGGACAGCGAATGGCTGACCGTCAGTGGACGCTCCGGCGCTGCTAGATGCTCGCGAGAGCGGCTTCGACGCGCTCGACCGATCGCTCCCGGCCGAGGAGGGCGACGGACTCGAAGAGCGGCGGCGAGACCGCCGACCCGGTGATGGCGACACGCACAGCCTGGAAGACGAGCTTCGGCTTGAGGTCGAGTGCGGGCGGGATATCGCGGATCGCGGCCTCGATGGCGGCCGGGTTCCAGTCCTCGACGGCCCGAAGCGCGTCCGCAGCAGCACGCAGAGCTTCCCCGGCGCCCTCCTTGGCGAGCACCTTCTCACGCGCGGTGTCGTCGATCTCGATGTCCTCGAACAGGAAGCGGACCATCGGCGCGATCTCGTCCATGCGCTTCACGCGCTCGGTGACGAGCGGGGTCAGTGCGAGGAACCAGTCGTTCCGGTCCGCTATGTCGTCGGCGCTGGCGAGCCCCGCGGCATCGAGCCACGGGACCATCTGGTGGACGAACGCCTGGGGCGGCATGTCGCGGATGTAGACGCCATTCATCCACTCGAGCTTGTCCGGGTCGAAGATTGCGGGGTTCTTCGAGATGCGGTCGAGTGCGAACTTCTCGACGAGGGTCGCGCGGTCGAAGAGCGTCGTCTTGTCGTCGATCGACCACCCGAGGAGCGCGATGTAGTTGATGAGGGCGTCGGGCAGGTAACCCATGTCGCGGTAGGCCTCGACCGACGTCGCTCCGTGACGCTTCGACAGGCGCTTGCCGTCCGACCCCCAGATCATCGACATGTGCGCGAAGGTGGGAACCGGCTCGCCGAGGGCCTCGTAGACGAGGATCTGCCGAGGCGTGTTCGCAAGGTGGTCGTCGCCGCGGATGACGTGCGTGATCCCCATCCCGGCGTCGTCGAGCACCGTGACGAAGTTGTACGTGGGCGTCCCGTCGCTTCTGACGATGATGTAGTCGTCCATGGCCTCCGCGGGGAACGAGACCGGGCCACGCACGGCGTCGGTGAACATGATGTCGCCGCGGCCCTCGGGGACCGCAAGGCGCCAGACGTGCGCCTCACCCGCATCGAGCCGAGCTTTGACCTCGTCCTTCGCGAGTTGCCGACAGGCGCGATCGTAGGTCGCGTAGCCGCCCTCGGCGCGCGCGGCTTCGCGCTGCGCCTCGAGCTCCTCGGTCGAGCAGAAGCACGGGTACGCGGCCCCGGCCTCGATCATCCGAAGCAGGCCGTCGCGGTAGAGCGGCCCGCGCTCGGACTGGAGGTACGGCCCGGACGATCCGCCGGCCTCAGGACCCTCGTCCCAGTCGAGGCCGAGCCAGCGCATCGCGCGCATGATCGCTTCGGTGTTCTCCTGCGTCGAGCGCTCGGGATCGGTGTCGTCGATGCGCAGGATGAACTGGCCGCCGTACCTGCGGGCGAACGCCCAGTTGTAGACGGCGGTACGAGCGCCGCCGATGTGCAGGTGACCGGTGGGAGAGGGCGCGAAGCGGACGCGGACGTTCTCGGGCACGGATGACTCCTCGGATGGGGGTGGATCAGCTGGGCTCGTCGGTCTGAGCGGCCTCATTGGCGCGAGTGCGCGAGAGCGTGGCGCGCGTCTTGGAGAGCAGGAACCACGCGAGTGCGATGGCGAGCAGGGTGGCCGCCACAGCGGCGCCGGCTATCGGCTCGTTCTTGCCGGCCTCGATGACGACGATCTCTCTGGCCGCGACGACCAGCGCGGTCTCGAGGACCGTCGGGATGACCTCGGCGTGTCTCACGTACGCGACGGTGATACGGAACAGCTCGATGATGATGAACGTGTCGAGAACCGCGGTGATGATGCCTTTGAGCTCGGCGCCTTCCAACGGGAAGGTCAGCGCCCCCTGCACGACCGCGTACATGACCGTGCCGACCGCCAGCACGATGACGAATGCGAGCACGAGCGCGACAGCGCCCTCGGCCCACGCGACGATCTTCTCGAGCAACGTCGCCGCGGCATCGAGACGCGGTTGGTTCCTGCTACTACCGATGGCCACTCGTCCTCCATGTAGTTGATGACGGACTTCGCCGTCATCAACGCGTCGGTTCGAATCGGACTCGCTGCGCTCGCCGTTCAACCGCCGCAGGCGGAAGCCGGCTCGCAAGATGATACCCGACCGCCATTCGGGCGCGTTGTCCCTTGACCGGCGAGCATGTTAGAGTCTCGTTGCTCATCATGAGGCGGCTTTACGGCAAGCCGCAGCGGGTGGAGGGACCGAGCCCTGTGAAGCCCCGGCAACCGACGTCGAAAGCGGCGCACGGTGCCACATCTCGGCAGGCATGAAATTGCCTGGAAGATGAGGGAACAGCAACCGGCGCCCGGCAGCGCACGCGGAGCGAAGCCCCTGTCTGACCAGGCGGGGGCGTTATTGTTTGCCCCCGCGACAGCAGCGGCCCGGAGCGGGCCCTTTGAGGAGGTAGCATGGCCGAGCGCGAGTTCCTGTTCACGTCTGAGTCAGTCACCGAGGGGCATCCGGACAAGATCTGCGACCAGATCTCGGACGCGGTCCTCGACGCCATCATCACCCGAGAGAAGGAGCTCGCGGCCGAAGGGTACGAGCGCGAGGACGGCAGCAAGGCGGATCCGTCCTACGTGCGCTGCGCGTGCGAGACGTTCATCACGACCGGCCTGGTCGTTATCGGCGGCGAGATCCGGACCCACGGCTACGTCGACATCCCTCGGATCGTCCGCGACACCATCAAGGAGATCGGCTACAACGAGACGACTCCGGACTCCTTCGACGGCTCCACATGCGGCGTCATGACGTGCGTCGACGAGCAGAGCAGCGACATCGCGGCGGGCGTGGACTGCAGCTACGAGGCCCAGCACGGCGACCAGGACCCCCTGGACCTCGAGGGCGCCGGCGACCAGGGCATGATGTTCGGCTTCGCGTGCAACGAGACGAGCCAGCTCATGCCGCTGCCGATCTACCTCTCGCACCGCCTCGCTCTTCGCCTGACCGACGTCCGCAAGGCGGGCACCCTCGATTACCTGCGTCCGGACGGCAAGACGCAGGTCTCGGTGCGCTACGAAGACGGCAAGCCGGCGGCGATCGACAAGGTGCTGATCTCCACCCAGCACAAGGACGGCGTCGACGTCGAAGGCCTGCTGCGCTCGGACCTCATCGAGCACGTCATCAACCCGGTCCTCGCCGACGAGGCGATCGATTCCGGCGACGCGACTATCTACGTGAACCCGACCGGCCGATTCGTCATCGGTGGCCCGATGGGCGACACCGGCCTGACCGGCCGCAAGATCATCGTCGACACTTACGGCGGGTACGCTCGCCACGGGGGCGGCGCGTTCTCGGGCAAGGACTGCACGAAGGTCGACCGCTCGGGCGCGTACGCGGCGCGCTGGGTCGCGAAGAACGTCGTCGCCGCTGGGCTCGCGGAGCGCTGCGAGGTTCAGGTCGCCTACGGTATCGGTCTTGCGCACCCGCTCTCGATCCTGGTTGAGACCTTCGGCACCGAGACGGTGCCTGTCTCGCGCATCGAGACGGCGGTCGGCGAGGTCTTCGACCTGCGTCCCGGAGCGATCATCCGCGACCTCGAGCTGCGCCGCCCGATCTACCGCAAGACCGCGGCGTACGGGCACTTCGGCCGCGACGACAAGGACTTCACCTGGGAG
>JACRBU010000018.1 GCA_016213085.1 Coriobacteriales bacterium | reverse complement strand
GTCGGGCTCTGGTTCGGCGGCATCTGGCTCGGCGTCATCATCGCTGCCATGGCCGCGTTCGCGAGCTGGGAGTTCTACCAGATCGCGCGCCGCGAACAGCGCCTGCCGAACGAGCTGTTCGGCGTGGTCGCGGCTGCGGCGATGCCGGTGATGGCCGCGCTGCTCGGCCTGCGCGGGACCTCGGCTTCGCTCACTGCTCTCGTTGCCCTCGCGATCCCGTGGTCGGTGCTCTACACGCGTGTGCGAACCGCCGACGTCGCCGTCACGGTGTTCGGCTCGGTCTACACCGGTTTTATGCTCTCGTACCTCGTGCTCGTTCGGGAGCTGAAGTTCGGCCTCATCCTGTCGTTCGCCTTCATCGTCAGCGTGTGGGCCTCCGACGTCGTCGCATACTTCGTGGGCTCGCTGTGGGGCCGCCACAAGCTCTCTCCGCGCATCTCGCCGAAGAAGTCGTGGGAGGGCTTCTTCGGGGGATTCCTCGCGACGGTGGCGGTGTGGGTCGCGGTTCCGACCCTGTTTCCCGAGACCGGCGTGACGATGTGGCTCGCGCTGCTCACCGGGGCGGCGGTCGCGGTCTCCGCACTCATCGGTGACCTGTTCGAGTCGCGCGTGAAGCGCGAGGCTGGCATCAAGGACTCCGGCTACATGCTCCCTGGTCACGGAGGGTTCCTCGATCGGCTCGACTCGACCATCTTTGCGTCGTTCGTCGTGTACTGGGTGCTGTGGTGGGGCGGGCAGCGATGACCGTTCGCGTGCGTGTCGTCATCCTCGGTTGCACCGGTTCGATCGGCCGGCAGGCGCTTGACGTCGCATCACGCCACGCCGATCGCATCGAAGTCGTCGGTCTCGCCGCCCACACAAGCGCGGAGCAGGTCGTCGAACAGGCTCACGCATTCAACGTGCAGCGCATCGTGCTCTCGGACTCCGATGCAGCCGGCCGCGCTCGTGACCTCGGCGGCGATCGCCTCATGGTCGGCTCGGGCCCCGAGGCGGTCGCCGAGCTCGCGGAGCTGCCCGAGGCTGAGGTCGTACTCAACGCGCTCGTCGGCGCCGCTGGCCTTCGGGCGACGCTCACCGCGCTCGCGGCTGGAAAGACGCTCGCGCTCGCCAACAAGGAGTCACTCGTCGCCGGTGGCGAGCTCGTGACGGCGCTTGCCACCGAGAGTAACCTCGTGCCGGTCGATAGCGAGCATTCGGCGATCTACCAGTGCCTCGTTGGCGAGGAGCGCGCCGATGTCGAGCGGATCTGGCTCACCGCGAGCGGCGGCCCGTTCCGCGGCCGCAGCGCTGCCGATATGGCGAACGTCACGGTAGAAGAGGCGCTCGCGCACCCCACCTGGAACATGGGGCCGAAGATCTCGATCGATTCGGCGACGCTCGCGAACAAGGGCCTCGAGGTCATCGAGGCGCACCACCTCTTCGGCGTGGACTACGACCGCATCCGGGTACTCGTGCACCCGCAGTCCATCGTGCACTCGATGGTCGAGTTCGCCGACGCGAGCGTGAAGGCGCACCTCGGTACCACCGACATGCGGATTCCCATCCAGTACGCGTTCTCGCGACCCCGCAGGTGGGACGCCCCGGTCGCCGCCCTCGATTTCGCCCAGGTGGCGCGTCTGGATTTCGGCGATCCGGACGTCGATGCGTTCCCCGCGCTCTCGCTCGCGTTCGCGGCAGGGAAGGCGGGCGGCACCATGCCGGCGGTCATGAACGCCGCCAACGAGGTCGCGGTCGCCGCATTCCTCTCGCGCAGGGCCGGATTTGCCGATATCCCTCGTACGATCGAATCGGTCATGGCGGCCCACGATGCCGAGCCGCTCGGCTCGCTCGAGCAGGTTGAGGCAGCCGACACGTGGGCTCGGGCACGCGCCGAAGAGGTTCTCTCGTCGCGATAGCGATACGGCGGGTACCTAGTACTCGGCACATACCTCGCTTTCGCTCGACGACCAAGATCCGATGAAAGGGTGTCCTTGGACGCACTGCAGATAGTCTTCTGGGGAGTCGTGACCTTCTCCATCCTCGTCCTGCTTCACGAGGGCGGTCACTTCGTGGCTGCCCGGATGTTCGGCGTGAAGGTCCACGAGTTCATGCTCGGGTTGCCCGGTCCCGCCGTGCGCCTGAGGATCGGGGAGACCTACTACGGCGTCACGGCCATCCCGCTCGGCGGTTACGTCCGCATCGCGGGCATGGAGCCGGGCGACGAGGACCCGCTGCTCGCGGACGCCCTCGCGCTCGCGACGCGATCCGAGACCATCGACGCTCCGCGCCTCGCCGAGGCGGCGGGTATCGACATCGACCGCGCCGTCGCACTGCTCGACACGCTCGCCGACTGGTACGCGATCGAGGCGCTCGACATCAACGACCCGTCGAAGGCCGCGATGATGTTCAATCGCGGCGAGCTCTATCGCTCTTTGCAGGACCCCGAGATGGCGGCCAACCCCACGAAGATGCTCGACGCCGCCCGCAAGCGCACGTACCGTGGCCTGTCCACTACGAAGCGGATCCTCGTGTTGTGCGCCGGCGTCGCCGTCAACCTGCTCTCCGCCATCCTCGTGTTCACCGTCGTGCTATCGGCGTTCGGCTACTACGAGCAGTCGCTCACGGTCACGCGAGTCGTCAAGGAAAGCGCTGCCGAGACGGCCGGACTGAAGCCGGGCGACACGATCACCGGACTCGGCGGCAAGGACGTGGATACCTGGCAGGACTTCCTGCAGCGTATGGCGCTCTACCAGCCTGGCGACGAGACGTCGATCACCTTCGAGCGTGACGGTGCGAGCAAGACCGCCGAGGTCACGCTCGGTGAGGCCCCCGAAGGCGATCGGCCGTTCCTCGGCGTACAGCCCACGAGCGAGCTCATCAAGCCGAATATCCTGCAAGCGCTCGGACAGTCCTTCGTCTGGCTCGGCATGGTCTTCGTCGCGATCGGCCAGTTCTTCAATCCCCAGACCTTCCAGGTGGCCGTCTCGGGAGCGCGCTCTATCGTCGGGATCAGCGTCGAGGTCCGCAACGCGGCCGCCGCTGGGGCGCTGTCCTACGCGTGGATCGTCGCACTGCTCTCGCTCTCGCTCGGCGCGATGAACATCCTGCCGATCCCCCCGCTCGACGGGGGCAAGGTCCTCATGGAGATCATCGAGCGCCTCATCGGCCATCCGGTCTCGCGCAGGGTCTCGCTGTCCGTCTCCGTGGTGGGGATGCTCGTGTTGTTCTCGCTCATCGGCTACCTCATGTACGCTGACGTCATGCGCTACATCGTCAACGGCTGACACCGCACCGCGTCGGCCGCGACCGATGCCGCACCGCGTCGTCACCGCAGACGTCGCACCGAGAAATCGCCCACTAACGATCGGCGGGGGAGATCAGATGCTGCCGAGGCGCTCCACGCGGCCCGTGATGGTCGGCGACGTCGCTGTCGGCGGCGAAGCGCCGGTTTCCGTCCAGTCGATGACGAACACCGACACCCGCGACGTCGAAGCCACGCTGAGCCAGATCCGCCGCCTCGCCGCGGCGGGGTGCGAGATCATTCGCGGGGCGATTCCTAGACTCGACGTGCTCGACGCATTCGCCGAGATCGTGGACGGATCGCCGCTGCCCGTGGTCGCGGACGTGCACTTCGACCACCGGATCGCGATCGGCGCCGCGGTGAGGGGCGCTGCCAAGCTGCGGATCAACCCCGGCAACATCGGCGACATGGACCGCGTCGACGCGATCATCGACGCGGCCGGCGTCGCGGGAATCCCGATACGCATCGGTGTGAACGCCGGTTCGCTCGCGGAAGAGTACCGCGATCTCGACTGGGAACTCGCCGACAAGCTCGCCGCGAGTGCGGCGTCGTTCATCAAGCATTTCGAGTCCCGCGGCTTCGAGGACATCGTCGTGTCGGCCAAGGCGTCGAGCGTCAACGAGACGGTCGCCGCTTACC
>JACRBU010000017.1 GCA_016213085.1 Coriobacteriales bacterium | reverse complement strand
GACGGACGAGGCGGCACTCCCGGCTCCGCTCTCGGGTCTGCTCGAGGCAATGATCGACACGGGTCTCATCGACGCCTCCATCACGTGCGGGCAGTCCTTCGGAGGCACGCTCGAGGCGGTCAATCTCCACTCGGGACTGCTCGCCGCTCGCGCCGTGTGCTCTGCCAACGTCGCGATCGTCGCCATCGGTCCCGGCGTCGTCGGCACGGCCACTCCGCTGGGTCATGGCGGCGTCGCTCAGGGTGAGGCGATCAACGCCGCGGCCTCGCTCGGCGGACGGCCGATCGCGGCACTGAGGCTGAGCTTCGCCGACTCCCGGGAGCGCCACCGCGGCCTCAGCCATCACACGGTGTCGGCGCTCGCCACCGTCGCACTCGCGCGCTCCGTCGTCGCGGTCCCCGCACTTGGCGCCGAGCAGGCTGCCGAAGTCGACAGGGCGCTCGACGAGGCCGGGATCTGGGAGCACCACGACCGCGTCGACTCGCCCGGCGCCACCCCCGACCTGCGGGGCCTCGCGGTGAAGACCATGGGGCGCGGCCCCGCCGACGACCCGGCCTTCTTCTCGGCGGCGTTCGCGGCGGGAGAGGTCGCCGCAGCCCTATACTGACGCCATGAAGTCGAGCATCGAGGAGTTCCTCGGCTATCTCGCGGTCGAGCGCGGCGCGTCGGCGAACACCGTCGCGGCGTACCGGCACGACCTCGCCGAATACGCGCACACGCTGGATGCGCGCGCGGTGTCCTCTCCGTCGGCAGTCTCGCGCGACGACATCACCGCGCACGTGGGCGACCTTCGCGCTCGTGGTCTGGCCCCCAGTTCGGTCGAACGCAAAGTGGCGGCGATCAAGAGCTTCCACCGCTTCCTCGTTCGCGAGGGGATCACCGAGAACCATCCATCCGCGCGCATGCCGCTGCCGAAGGTCCCCGAGCGACTGCCCGATGTCGTCTCCATCGGCGACATCGAGCGCCTGCTGGCGCAGCCATTCCCCGACAACGCCGCCGGCATTCGCGACCGGGCCATCCTCGAGGTCCTGTACGGCTGTGGGATGCGCGTCGGCGAGCTCGTCGGTCTCGATCTCGCGGACGTCGACCTGAGCGCCGGCCTGCTGCGCGTCTTCGGGAAGGGCGCCAAGGAGCGGCTCGTCCCGATCGCGGGCATGGCAATGCACGCGCTCGACGCGTATCTGCGGCTCGGCCGTCCGAACCTCAGGGGGAAGCGCTCGCTCGCGACGGATCACTCCGCCTTGCTGCTGAATGCTCGCGGCTCGCGACTCTCGCGCCAGGCGGTGTTCGCGATCGTGCGCAAGTACGGTGCGCTCGTCGGGCTCGAGATCCACCCGCATACGCTGAGGCACTCGTTTGCGACCCACATGCTGGAGGGCGGCGCCGATCTCCGTGCGTTGCAGGAGCTGCTCGGCCATGCCGACATCGCCACGACGCAGATCTACACGCACGTGGACCGACGCCACGTGCGCGAGGAGTACCTGAGCACGCATCCACGCGCACGCGTACGCTAGCTCCCCGAATCAGCGTCCCGGCTCGCCGAAGCACGGTCGCTCCGCGAACAGGAAAAACCTGCCGAATGTGGTAGGAACCTGGTCTCCGAAGGGGCACTAACCATGAAGGAGCGCCTCAGCGCTCCCGAACCGGTCGGCTCTGCGCTATGTAGGTCGGCAACCGTGAACCAGGGGAGGGATCGGCGTGAAGTCCACGTGGGTCAAGTTCGCTGCTGTGGCGTTGTCGGTTGTGCTCGCCATGTCGATGGTGACCGCATGCCAGCCGGCGGCGCAGGATCAGCAGCAAGGTGGAGAGCAGCAGCCTGAGGTCAAGGCGGCGATGGTCACTGACGTCGGCGGTCTCGGAGACAAGTCCTTCAACGACCTGTCGAACCAGGGCCTGGAGCGGGCGAAGGCGGACTTCGGCATCGAAACCAGGGTTCTCGAGTCGAAGGAGCCGACCGACTACGAGTCCAACATCGATCAGCTCGTCAACGCCGGCTACAATCCGATCTTCGCCGTGGGTTTCCTCATGCAGGACACCGTTTCGAAGGTCGCAACGGCCTATCCCGAGGTGACGTTCGGGGGTATCGACCAGTTCTTCGATCCCAATCCGGCGAAGAACGTGGTGGGCCTGAACTTCAAGGAGCAGGAAGCCGCGTATCTCGCCGGCGTGCTGGCAGCGCTGCTCACCACCGATACGCAGTTCGATCCTCGCATCAACGATGACAAGAAGATCGGCTTCGTGGGCGGACTCGAGATCCCGCCGGTGCAGCGCTTCCAGGCCGGGTTCATCCAGGGTGCGAAGTCGGTGGATCCTGACATCGAGGTCGTTTCGGTCTACACCGGGTCCTTCACCGATCAGCAGAAGGGCAAGGAAGCCGCAACGAACCTGATCGAGCAAGGCTGCGACATCGTGTTCGCGGCCGCAGGACAGACCGGCCTCGGCTCCATCAAGTCGGCCCAGGAGAACAACGCGCTGTTCATCGGCGTCGATGCCGACCAGTTCGAGACG
>JACRBU010000199.1 GCA_016213085.1 Coriobacteriales bacterium | reverse complement strand
TGCTCAGGGGAGTCGACGTCAGCGGTGACGCTGGGGACCAGTACATCACGGTCAAGTACGGTGACAGGTACGCCGATCCGCCCGAGCGTCCCGAAGATGACACGGACCTCCGCTTCCTGCACGGGTTCACCGACGTCCCCTTCGGGCCTTTCTCCGATCGCTCCTCGTCGCGGGTGGATCTCACCGAGAAGGGAACCGTGCACAAGACCGTGGGGGCCTTCTCGGGCATCGGTTGGGCGGCCGACCTGAGGGGTTCAGATTCCCACTACCTTGCCGGCAGCGCCACCAAGCTCGATCCCGGAACCCGAGACATGACGTTCGTTTCACTTGTACGCCAGCCGCTCCCGACCTCAGGGGTGCTCCTAGACGCATCGAGCGCGACGAACGGCTTCGATGTCGCGCTCGCCGAGGGCGCGTGGCGGTTCGAGGCCCCCTCGACTCAACCCGGAGAGCAGGCGTACGTAGCGATCGAGAGCAGCCCGTCCGATCCGGTCGACGACGCCTTCCACATGGTCGGCTTTACTCGTTCCGGAAGCGTCGCTACCGCCTTCTTTGACGGCCGCGAGAGCGCGTCGAGCTCGACATTCGACGGGGTCTCCCTCACGAGCGGCGAAGCCGAGCTCACCTTCGGCAAGAGCGCGCTCGATGCGGATCTCGGCCTGACCGCCATCTGGGTCGGAAGCGCATGGTCGCCCGCGCAGATGCATCTGTTCTACGACGCCATCACGCAACCCCAGGACCGAGGCGATCCCGTAGATCCTGGACGCTGAGGCCGCGCGGTCTCCGTCCGCGACTGTCGCGGTTCATCCGGCGGTTATGGCACCCGGAACGTGCGCCACGGGCTGAACGAGCGTGCATGCGTGGCGTCTGCGTGCGTCGCTCGGATCCGGTACGAGCCCCGCGAGACGCCGAGGGCGACCCGAAGGCTTCGATTGGACGTGGTCCGAATGAGCGTCCTGGCGCGTCGCCACCGTCCACCCGAACGACGCTGCACTTCCATGACGATCCTCGCGCCCCGATGGGCTGGCGCGATCGAGACCGTCGCCGAGCGCCCGTTCCTTGGCACGCTCACGCTGAGTCGGGCGCAGGGCATGGTCGTGACGACCCTCGACGTCGCGCTCTCGTACACGGAGTCGCCGTAGAACCTGAATCGATAGCGGGTGGGACCCGCGCTGCCGGGGACGATGCGAGCGCGATACGACCCGGGCGTTCCGGCGATCGCGACGGCCGTTGCGACCGTCTTCCACGTTCCGGGCGCTGCCTCCATCTGCACAGCCGGCGGTCGGGCCGGCAGGGGGGTGGCGCCGGCGTCAAGCAGGCGCGCGCTGAGCAGGGTCGAGGAGCGGTAGGGGACTCGGACGCTCGGAGCGACACCCACGAACAAGGTGTCGGCGCTCCCTTCGTTGACCGGCACAAGCGCCGAGCGCCCCCGGGCATCCATGACGCCCAGGTAGAGGCGCAGCGGGTTCGGCGAGCTGGAGAAGGTCTGTACGTTCGCCCCCACGTAGGTCTGACCCGTGGCCATGTCGACCTGGTGTGAGCTCGCCCGGCCCGACGAGCGCCAGACCACCTCGGCAGCGAGCGCATTCTGGCTCTGCGCGGTTGCTACGAACAGCACTGCCTTCGTCGGCCTGTTCGTTGTGAACCGGACGACGGTGCCCGAACTGGTGACTTCGACGGACGGCGGCGTCAGGTCGTCGTACGCCGGGGTCGTGGTCGCAACCAGCCTGACCGCCGACCCTTCCCGGCGGAACGGGACCTCGACGACGTACTCATCGTCTCCGATCTTCTGAATGCCGGCGTCCCCGATCGCGTCGATGTCGTGGCCCTCCAGTGCGGTGTCCTCGAGGTCGACGTTGACCGACAGGGGGATCGAGACGGCCCTCAGAGGCGGATTCGCGTACGGGTAGGACCATCCCACCGTCAGGTGTACGGAACCGTCGGGGTTGGCGGTCAGCGCACACTCGGCGCTGTCTCGGAGGAAGGCGTGCTGGGCCGCCACGTCATACGGAATCCTCGCGACCGGCGTGCCTGCTGCGTCGAGCGCGTCCATGTGGGCGCTCACGAACGATGTCAGCTGAGGTCCGCTGGGTCCGCTCCAGTGGGTGAAGTCGGTGTACCACCCTCGAGCGGCCACGGCGCTCTCGGCGACGTCGACCGTCGCGCTGATGACTTCGCTGAGCGGCATGTCGTAGTAGGGATTAGGGTCGCCACCCGACCTGGTCTCTCGCACCGCCATGTCGTGAAAGCGCGTCGAGCTGGGCATCGATGAGGCGTGATCCGGAAGGAACTCGGTCCACGGGTTTCCGAGCGCGGTGCCTGCATTCTCGCGACTCATCCCGTAGGCGGTCTGCTCTTCCCATCGGCTGTTTCGAGCTCCGAACACGTACTTCGTGACGGCGTAGCTGTCGTCGTCCACGCCCTTGGCGTACGAGAGCGCGGACGGCCACCTGCCGAAGGTCTCGTAGAACCACCGGGATTCCGCGGCGAGTTCTGCGGGCCCGCCCAGGTCGCCACGGAAGTACAGGCTGGGCCGAAGGCGACCGGTCCTGTATGCGGCCTTGCGAGCGGACAGAGGCGGGCGTCCCGCGTTTGAAGCGCTCTCGAAGACCGTGAATCCGGCACCGTACTGGAACGCGAGCATCTCCGGGAGGAACGCGGTCTTGGTGCGCAGGCCGTCGCTCGAATGCGTCCATGTCGCCGACGCCCCGTACCGGTGATCGCAGGGGAGCGCACTCATCGCCGACGCTGCCGGGACTCCGCTACCGAACGTGATGACCGCGCCAAGGCATGCGGCGAGAATCGCGACGCGGGCGCGCTTGGGCCGCGGTCCAGCGTCTATCATGCGGTGGCTCCCCCGATCGATCTGCACAGCGGTGTCGTCTCGCCCCGAACGCGTTCGCCGGGGAGGCGGTTCGACAGCGTGATAATCCCCCGTTCATCATACCTTGCTGCACAGATGGGCTATCGGGCGCGGAAATACGCGGGCGGCCCCCAGGTCGCGGCGTTCTTCGAGTCCTCGATGTGACGCGCCTGGACCTTCCAGCTCCCCGCCTGGCGGATCGAGCTGCTCCGCACCGTGCAGCGCGCGATCGATCCGTAGTCGCTCGTTCGAGCGTGGACGTAGCCGTACGAGCGCCATCCCCGTGACGTCTTGAGCCATCGGTAGATGCGGATCTCTCGATCGCTCGTGTGGCGCGGTGCGATCGTGGTCGTGAAGTCGTAGCGCAGGCGTCCGACTCTCGATGCGCGCACTGTCGTGAAGGCGACCTTGGGCTTCAGGGCGACGGTCGGGCTGTCGCTGCCGAGCCACTCGCCGTCGGGGACGAAGTGGAGCCTCAGGACGACCCCCGTCTTCGGCGTGTACGAGATCGTACCGGTCCCCTCGACCGACTCGCGGGCGACCTCGGTCCAGGTTCCAGACGCGCTGCGGACCTGCGCTACGAGGTCGCCGATGGCGGGCTCGCCGCTCTCCGAGTCCGAGACGTTGCCCGTGATCGTCACGGGCGAGTTCCATGCGGGATTCGTCGCGCTCGTGGCGACCGTCACTCGCGTGGCATGCAGCGCCTGTGGATCGACGGCCTCGCTCTCGCTCGGGAGGTACGAGTCGTTTCCGTCGAACCGCGCGACGTAGGCGGTGTCGGCCTCGGCAGTCACCTGGGCCGTGAAGCGACCGTCGCCGTCGGTCACCGCTGCGGCGACCTCGGCGGTCTGGGTCGCGACCGAATCGATCGCGACGTCAGCCCCACCCACCGGCTCGCCGGAGATGTCACGGAGCTCGCCGCTGAGCGTCAGCGTCGAACCGACCGCGACCGAGGTCCCCTCGGCAGACAGCGAGAGCTGCGTCGCCTGCGGCTCGGCCGGTGTCGTGACGATCTCGGGGGTCGAACCGGTGAAGTAGCCGACGACCAAGACGGACCCGCTCGTGCCGAGCCCAAGTCTCAGGTCATCGCCGGTGCGGGTCCTCGTCACGCCGGTGTCGTCGTATGCGGAGAGGTCGATCGTGTCGCCGACCGAAGCCCCGATGATGGTGTCGCTGCCCGTCGAGCGCCCGGGTTCGTAGCCGCCGAACACGTTCGCATCACCGTTGGCGTAGAAGGTGTCTGCGCTCGATGAGCTCGTGACATCGCCGACGTGCGTCCCGTACGCGATAGACGCGCCGTTGTCGAAGTAGGTGGTCAGATACGCCGCGTTCGTGCTGATCCATCCACCCTGTCGAAGATCCACGCGATACCCCGACGACGACGAGGGCAGTGCCGAGAGATCCAGCTCCGCCGAGCCGCTCGTGTCCCATATCAGCTGCTTGCACGTCGAGCCGGACGTGAAGTTGGTGTGGCCATCGACCGAGTATCGGTCCGCGCGCTGGAATGCGTAGGGTCCGGCGGGCGCCGCGTCGCGCACTCCGTACATGTACTGGAGAGCAAGCGCGTCGTAGGCCATCCCCGTACCGGGGGAGCGTCCCCTGAACGTGTATGACATCACCGTGTTGGAGTCGTTGTCCTCGTTGGCGGGGAGAACGTCCGGGTCGGAGCCGTCGGAGAACGGGTGCTTCAGCCCGACCGCGTGGCCGATCTCGTGGACTATCGCTGCATACCCGTGGTAGCCGTAGGGGTTCTGGAACCCGTTCGTATTGGACGTGTTGTAGAAGTCATAGCTCGGGTTGAAGTGCACGTCGCTGGCGAGGGAGAACATCGCGTCCGACGTCGGAAGGTACGAGTACGCGTAGGAGCTGCCCATGTCGGAGCGCATGAACCGGAGCCTGCCGATGTTCGAGGGAGTCTCCGTCACTTCGACGAACTGCAGCCCTGTGATCGAGGAGTACCATTCGAGCGCCCGCCGCACGTTCGTCTTCACGCCGTCACTGACCTCAGCGACTCCTGTCTGGCTTCCAGAGTACGCTCCGCCGAAGACGGAATCCGAGTAGAAGCTGTACGTCACCGTGGGGTTGCCCACCTTGGCTCCGTACAGAAGCGCGTCGATCCGGTAGTCTCCGGAATCCGGGACGGCGGCGAGCGCACTCAGCGAGCGGGACGACGAGAGGTCGATTCGAACGTCGTCGGTGAGCGGGATCGGGGGAGCTTCCGCGGGAGTCGCGGCGAGTGAAGCCTGTGCTGGAGCAGCGAGGACCAGTGTCGTCGCGATCGCCACTCGCAGAGCAGCCAGAAGCGCGGCTCGTCCGCGTACCGACCGCACCATCTGCAAGACCTCCTGTGTGCTGAGCGTCACCTATGACATCGGCACGAGGAGGCCATCTCTGGAGCGTGCGCGGCGAGTCTACCCGGTATTCCCAGAGGGTGCGCGCAGGGGTATGCCGAGGGCGATCTCGAGCCACGCGTAGGCGAGGTCTATCCGAGCGGCGACCTCTCCGTCGACGCTCACGAGGTTGTGCAGGAGTTCGTCGCTTTCCGGGATGTCGACGATGACGGGTTCGCACGGGGCCGCGAGTTCCTCGGCGAACCTGCGGTTGTACGCTGCATCGATATACTGGTCGCCTTCATTGGCTACCAGTACGAACTCGCCGTGCGCGGGGCACGAGCGCTCCAGGCGCCTGCCCTTGCGTAGCGCCCACTGCCCAAGACCGACGAATGCCGCGATCCCCCGGTATGAGAAGCGCGGATACCCGCCCCACTCGAGGGCTTCTCGCTCGCTCTCGCTCCACCAGCGGTAGGTGTCCGGGAGGACGCGGTACGCCCTGACCAGCGGCATGATCGACCAGGCCGGGTACCCTTGCGGCTTGAGCAGCGGCGATATCGCGACCACCCGCCGGACTTCGTCGCGGGTGACAGCGCTCCAGACCGCGAGTGAGCCTCCTCCGGACAGCCCGACGACCTCGACGGCCTCGCCGAGACTTGCCGCGATGTCGACGGCAGCGTCGACGAATCCACGCAGGAGAGGACTCGTGAGGCGGCCGATGCTCGTCGTCATCGGGTCCGTCTCGCCGTGGAACGGCAGACGTGGCACCCAGACGTTGGCTCCGGCTTCGCGGTAGGCGTCGGCGATCCGCGCGAACTGGTCCGGTCTGGCCGTGTAGCCGTGGAGGAGGACCACCGAGCGCTGGGTGCGGCCTCCGTGGAGCAGGGCGAAGCTGCGCCCCGACTCGACGAGCGGCATCGTGTCTTCGGCCTGCCTGACGGAATCGATGCGGGCGACGGCATCCTCGTAGTCTCGAGCCGGATCGGGCCTCGACGAGAGATCGGGGTCGGCGACCGGTGTCAGCGCGTAGACCGCGGCGGCGCCGATGGCGGCGCTCGTCCCGGCTTTGAGGATGCGGCTACAGGAGGTCACACGTCGATGATACCGCCGGGCAGCCCGAGGCTGACTGCGATCACCGTGATCCCGCAGCGGCTCAGTAGTACTGCTTGAGCTTGTTCGCCATGTCCCGGCGTACCGTGTCGTACGTCGTCTGGTACTTGGGATAGGCCGGGAACGTCTTGCGCTGCGCGCTGATGACGGTCCTCGGCGGCCCGATGACGCGCTTGGTGTAGGCGAGCAGCGCGTAGGTCCGGCCCTTCTTCGCCTGGACCAGCTTCAGGTACTCGTAGTCCTCGAGTCCGTCTCGCAGCGATTCCATCCGTAGGCTTCCGACCGGCGGCGAGCCCTGGATGTAGAGCCCCTTGGCCGGATAGTAGCCCGGGTAGGTCAGCGAGCCCTCGCCATTGGCCCAGCCGGGGCGAGCGGAGAGCGGGTCGGCATACGGGTTCCGATACGTACTCACGCCCTGCTTCGGACGCCACGCGGCGACGTTGAAGTAGAGCAGGCCGTCCGCGTAGCTGTGGTAGGCGAACCAGCCCTGCGCCCTCGGGTCAGTGAGCGGACCGTCGATGAGGTAGCTGGGCGTCTGCGCCTGGTACGCGCCGGCGTGCGTGTAGATCCAGACCTTCTTGCCTTTGTTCCGCAGCGGCGTGATCCAGCGCGACTTGTCACGGTAGAAGAAGTGCAGCCGATGAACGTAGACGTCCACGCCCTTCAGCGGCCGGTAGCGCATCGTGACGGGATCCGTCGTGAGCAGGAACTTGACCCCCGGCGCGACCTGATGGATGAATGACGCGTAGCGTTCCACGAACGACCGCTGGCTGGCGAGCGGTTCGTCGACCGGGTACGCGTACGTCTTGCTCAGCCAGGGATAGAGCGAGCTTCTCATCGAGCGGTAGTAGGTCGTCGCGTTGCGGCGCCTGGTCGTGCTCGCGAACGGATTCTTGACGTAGTCGGGGCGCAGGAACTGCGGCATCTGCGCGGTGTTGAACGCGAGCCGGTCTCCGTCGTGAGTCGAAGCCGCGCCCGTATCGAGGTAGTCGGAAAGGTATGAGTTCCGCGCCTGCATCTGGGCCCCGTTGGAATCGAAACCGGGCGAGAGGTTCTGGGGTGAGACCCGGTGCTCCTGCATGTATCGGTACCAGCCGAGCATCTGGTCGCCGGAGAAGTCGGTTCGTTCCGTGATGCGATCTTCGCCACTGCCCTGACGCAACCACTTGTGGTTCGCAGAGCCCGCGTACATCGCGTAGTTGTTGCTCAGGCCGAAACTCGTCTTGAGCGTCCGCTTCTCGATCGAGAAGGGATAGACCTCGATCTGAACAGGAACGACCACCTCGGGCAGGTCCTCGCCGTCCGAGACGCCTCTCGCCGTGATGCGGATGGTGCCGCGATAGATGCCCGCGGCCGTCCCGTTCGGAACGTGGATGGTGACGAAGAACGACTGCGTCCGCAGGTTCGTGACGGTGCGAAACGCCGTGGTCGGCTGCTGGCCGAAGGGCTTCCAGCCGAGCCGCTCGCCGTTGACGAGCTTCATGGGGATCAGCGGGTCAGGAAAGTAGCCCTTGCGGCGGAATCCACGCGACGGGATCGAGACCTTCACGTAGTCGACCTTGAAGACCTCGACGTTGGCCGCATCGATCGTCGAACTGCCGTCTTCGGTCACCAGGTCCGACGGCTCGAGCCAGACGTCTTCGATCGGTCCGGCCGTCGGCCGGATCACGATCTGCCGGCTCTCGTATTCGCCGCGCGCCGCGGTGAGCGTCATCGTGGTGTTCTTCGACGCGCTCGCCCGGCCGATGAGCGCAGAGCCTGGCGTCGTGGACATGAAGATCTTGCTCTGGGATCTGGCGTACCAGTACTGGTAGTCGTGCGCCATGGCCGGGGTCGCGGTGAGTGCGATCGCCGCCGCGACAAGCGGAAGGAGGATTCGACACGCTCGGCGAGATCTCGTGTGGGCCATCTTCGCTCCAGAACTCATGCTGTCGACGTGCGCAGAGCCATGCGCCACGGCGCACAGGTCTGCACCCCTTACATCGGCGCGTAGTGCCGCCTCCTGAAGGCTACACGATGCTATATTCGAAGCCGAATGGCCCAGTTGGAACGCCCAGCCGAGGGGGCTCGGATGCCACGATTCGCTGTGGTCACGGATAGCACGGCAGACCTTGCGCCAGAGATCGCCGAGCGTCACGGGGTGCGCGTCGTCCCTCTCAACGTCTCGTTCGGCGGGGAGTCGCTGAACGATGGAGACCTCACCCAAGCGGAGTTCTTCGCGCGCATGAAGGCCGCTCCCGCGCTCCCCACGACGTCGCAGCCGCCCACGGGCGCCTTCGTCGACGCGTTCACAGAAGCACTTGCGGTCGCCGATTCGGTCATCTCCGTGCACATCAGCTCGAAGCTCTCCGGGACGCTCTCATCGGCCCGTCTCGCAGCGGAGCGCTTTGGCGACAAGGTGCACGTCTTCGACTCGCGCAACCTCTCATGGGCCTTGGCGTTCCAGGTACTCGACGCCGCTCGCTCCGCTGCCGAAGGGCTCTCGGCCGAGAAGGCCATCGAACGTCTCGAGCGCGTCCGCGACGACGTGCGACTCATCGTCGGGCTCGATAACCTCGAGAATCTGGCTCGCGGCGGGCGCATCGGGAACGTGTCGGCGTTCCTCGGGTCGCTGCTCAATCTGAAGGTGACGTTCACGGTGGACGCCGAAGGGACCTTCCAGCCCTTGGCGAGGACCCGCGGTGAGAAGGCAGCCCTGCGGCAGACACTGGATTGGGTGGCCGAGCAGATGGGTGCGGCCACGCGCGGGCGCTTCGCGGTGGGGCACGTCATGTCGATCGAGCGCGCGTCCTGGCTGGCCGACGAGATCAAGAGCCGCTTCGATGCGATCGAGATGCACATCTACGAGGCCGGCAGCGTGATCGCGACGCACACCGGTACGGGCTGGGGAGTCGCGGTTCTGCCCGAGTCCTCACGGTAGCTCTCGCACCTCCGCGTCCCCACCCGGTGGCACGGCCGACGCGAGGTCGTCGCCGAGTC
This sequence comes from Coriobacteriales bacterium, assembly GCA_016213085.1. Classification (GTDB taxonomy): domain Bacteria; phylum Actinomycetota; class Coriobacteriia; order Anaerosomatales; family JACRBU01; genus JACRBU01. The sequence continues at coordinate 5,329 of JACRBU010000199.1, read as the reverse complement.
GGGTATCTCTTCGAGTAGACCCTACGCTGAGTCGACCCACGGGGAGGACAACCGATGGCTGACACACCCATGACCGCGCTCGTCGCCACGTTCGAAGACACCGAGGCGGCGGAGAAGTGGCTGCAGCGGGCGCACGACGGGGACTACGAGATCTCCGAGGGCATCGTCATCTACCGAGATGCCGAAACGGGCAAGGTCCACAAGCACCTGACGAACCTGCCCGGGATCGCGGCCGGCGCGGGCGTCGGAGCCGTGATCGGCGTCGTTCTCGGGGCGCTCTTCCCGCCGGCTCTCCTTGCCGAGGCGCTGGCGCTCGCCATCGGCATCGGTGCCGGCGGCGCTATCGCAGGTGCAGGCGCGGTCGCGATCAAGGACGAGGTCGTCGATCGCAATGCGTTCAAGGAAGTGGGAGAGGCGCTTGAGCCAGGGCAGTCGGCGCTCGTCGTCGTGATGCCTCCGGACACTGCCGAGAACTTCGAGAGCGAGCTGAGCGGCTATCTCATGAAGCAGTCGCAGACGATGCCGGCTCGCTAGTCCGCTCGCGATTCCCGCAGAATCGGTCGGAAAGGAAGGGCCGCGGTGCGTGTGCACCGCGGCCCTGTCTTGTCCTCAGTGACGCCTCTGCGTCAGTACACGACGACCCTTCGGGCCGGTGAGAACGACGTGTCGATCGTGGCGGTTCCGTTGTACCGGGCACGGTAGTACCAGGTGCCCTTCGAGCCAGGCTTGCAGCTCTTGGCATAGGTGCCGGTCCCACTGACGTTGACCGTCCCCAAGGTGTACCAGTTGCCGCTGCCCTTCTTGTACTGGATGGTCACCGTGCTGGGCAGCCCGAACGGGGTGACCGTGCCCTTGAGCTGGCAGGTCGCGCCGAGAGGCATGCTCGTCTTGGTGATGGTCGAGGTGGTCGCGGACGCGAACTTGTCCACCTCGATGGTGAACGTGTCGCTGTACAGGTCGGACGTGTTGCTCGACGAGCGGTCCCAGCGCAGGCGGTATGTGGTGTCCGCCGCGGGGGCGACGATGAACGCGACGTTGCCGTTCTCGTCGGCGGTCGTCGCGCCGTCCTGCACCCAGCCGCCACCGGTGCTGCGCTCGAGAGCGACGGCAGCGCCGGCCGCATCGCTTGCGTCACCGTTCATGATGTTGGCTGCGATGGCGGCACGGTTGTTCACGAAGATCGTGCCGGGGGCCACGATATCGAAGTCGCCACCGACGGAGTCGGCGAGACGGATCGCGGCCTCAAGCCCGGCTTGCTCGTACGGCGGGTTGTGCGCGCCGCCGGAGCCGTCCTGCTGGACCGCCTTCACGTTGAAGTTGCCGCGGCCGATGAGCAGGGTGCCCGCGGCCGTCCCGGCTTCCGTGCGAAGGCGAGCGGCTGTGAGCGCGGCTTCGGCGTCATCGAGCAGAGCCGTGGCCTCGTCCTGCCAGCCGTCGATGTTCGCCTGCAGCTCGGCCTGAGTCTCGCCCGCGTGGCAAGGCGAGCACGAGTCGCCCCACGGAGCGAGGCCGTAGCTCTCGGCGTCGGCTGGCTCCATGATGAACATGCGGTGGCTGTAGCGCTTCCACGACTGGTTCGCGTAGCGCGGCAGCTGCGTCTGGTCGGGGAAGTCCGACCGCGACGCGGGCATGTGGCACTCCTCGCACTTGGCGCCCGGCATGAATTCCTCGCCCTCGGCGACTTCGAAGAGCTGGCGCCCATGAAGCATCTCGCGCTGCGGGTGACTCACGACGCGCGTTGTCGGGTTCGTCGTGATGACCGGTGTGCCGCCGGTGATCTCGTTCTGCCAGTTGTGGCAGTCCTCGCAGATACTCGCGTTGTCGGTCGAGAGGCCCGTGCAGCTACCCTCACCCGCGACATCCGGCTCGCGAACGCCCATGCCGCTATCGGTCTGAGCGCCGTGCGAGACGTGGCAGACCGCGCATTCCTGGCCGAAGTAGCCGGCATTCGCCGTCGACTCGACCCAGTCGCTCATGATCTCGACGTCCTTGCGCTTGAGGTAGCCCTCACCTGTGTGGCACCGGTTGCACAGGATGCTGGTGCTCGGATTGAAGTGCGACGCGCCTGTCTTGTTGTATTCGGTGGCGAATGCGCCGCTCGTGCCCTCTCGAGCTCTCAGCGCGTGGCCCGACACGGTCCACTCGCTGTAGTACGAGTGCTTCATCCCTTTGTTGATGCCGTTCGGGAAGAAGCGCGTGGGCGTCTCGTACGACTCAGCAACGCTGTACGGCGTCACGAACGCCGTGAGCGTCGTGTCGGGCGTGTAGCCGACGATGTTGCTGCCGGACTTGTACGTGCCGTGGCACTGTCCGCAGACTCCGGAGTCCAGGATGCGCTTGCTCGCCGCCATCCCGTACCGGTCCGAAGCCCATCCGCCGACGATCTTGGTCTGAGTCAGCCAGTGCCCGCCCTCGTCGGCAGCGGCCTCGAGGCCGGTGCCGTGGCACCGCTCGCACTGGATCGACGCTCCAGGGACCCATGTGTCGAGCTCCGCCTTGTCGGCGCCTGCGACCATGGCCCACGAGGTCTGGGTCGCAGCCTCGGAGCCGGCACCATGCCCCTGCGTCGGCGCATAGCCGTTCTTCTGGACGCCGAGGTGGTGGCATTGGCTGCAGCCGTAGTCGGCTTCCTCGATCCCGGCTAGCGCGAGCTCCCAGGTGTCGGGAAGTGCGGGGTCCCACTCCATGCCCTCGAGCATCCGGATGGGGCCAGCGGCGTTGTCGTAGTAGTCGGGCCGCCACTTCAGGTATTCACGAAGCCCGGTGTTCCAGCCGAGCACGAACGCGACCTCGGTCTCCACGATGGACTCGCCGGCGCCGATGCGCCCGGCTGGCCACATGTCCTCCTCGGTCGGCTCGACCGCTGTTCGGGCGAAGTTGCTGTGGGTCGTCTCGTCGTATGCCGTCGCGTGGCACTGGACGCAGACCTCCTGACCGGCGAACTTCTGTCCGTATGAGTTCTCGAGCATCGGCTCCGGCGTCAGCGCAAAGGCCGTCGCCGTACCGAACACCAGCGCGCCGATCGCGACCAAAGCGGTCAGCGTCGCCAGTCTGCGAGTGAATCGCACGTTAGTTCCCCCCATTCGTTGGAACGCTGATTCCTGGCGAATCGTGCGTGGCGCAGCCCCCCCTCCGTGGACGAAGACCTCTCACGGAGCCCGGCGCGCACGAAAAAGGCCGCTTCCGCGGCCGGGTGGCGGACGGAGCCCCGGCAAGCTTCCGTCGCGAGACATGCGATCGTTGGCAGGTTCTTATTCCCAAATCGCCCTCACGAGGCTTGCAGCCCCTCAGGCCTGCCCAAAGCACAAGCTGCGGGCCCATTGCGCGACGGCCCTCACGGGAATGGCGCGGGGCATGCTACTCTGTTCCGTCGCGCGCGTTCGCGCGCCCTATCCCGACGACTCGATCTCGGAGCCCCATGCGCCAAAACGACGTCCGAAACATCGCGATCATCGCTCACGTCGACCACGGGAAGACCACCTTGGTCGATCGGCTTCTGCACGCCTCCGGCGTCTTCCGCGCCAATCAGGATGTGGCCGAACGCGTTCTCGACTCCAACGACCAGGAGCGGGAGCGCGGCATCACGATCCTCGCGAAGAACATCTCGATCCGTTGGAACGACATCAAGATCAACGTCATCGACACGCCCGGCCACGCGGACTTCGGCGGAGAGGTCGAGCGCGTTCTGAAGATGGCCGATGGCGTGCTGCTGCTCGTCGACGCGTTCGAAGGACCCATGCCGCAGACCCGTTTCGTGCTCAGGCACGCGCTCGAGCACGGTTTGAAGCCGATGGTCGTCATCAACAAGATCGACCGTCCCGGCGCGCGTCCGCACGAGGTCATCGACGAGGTCTTCGAGCTCATGCTCGACCTGGGCGCCAATGACTCTCAGCTCGACTTCCCGATCGTCTACACGTCGGCGGTCAACGGCTACGCCCGCCTCGAGCCGGACGACGGAAACATGGACATGACGCCGATGCTCGATGCGATCGTCGAGCACATCCCGGCTCCCGACTGCGATGCCGACGGGCCCGTCGCCATGCAGGTCTGCACGATCGACTACTCGAACTTCGTCGGACGCATCGGCATCGGGCGACTGTTCTCCGGCACGATCCACAACGGGGAGCGCATCCTGGTCATCAAGAACGACGGCTCGCGTCACGAGGCGACGGTCAAGCAGCTCTACACCTTCGAGGCGCTCGGCCGGACCGAGGCGCAGAGCGCTCATGCCGGCGACATCTGTGCCGTTGTCGGCGCCGAGGACGTCGAGATCGGCGACATGTTGACGTGCCGCATCGAGCCGATCCGCATGGACCCGATCCATGTCGAAGAACCCACGATGTCGATCGTGTTCTCGGCGTCGAACAGCCCGCTGGTCGGCCAGGAAGGCGACATCGTCGGTGGCCGCCAGCTCAAGGAGCGCCTCCTGAAGGAGGCCGAGGCGAACATCTCGATGAACATCACCGAGTCTGAGGACAAGACCGGCATGGAGGTCGCGGGTCGCGGCGTCATGCACCTGTCTGTGCTCATGGAGACGATGCGCCGCGAGGGCTACGAGTTCCAGGTGGGCCGCCCGCAGGTCATCCTCAAGCGAAACGAGCAGGGCAAGCTCGAGGAGCCGATCGAACTCGCGGTGGTCGACGTCCCCAGCGACTACGCAGGCAAGGTCATCGAGATCTTCGGCAGCAACGGGGGCGAGATGATCGACATGGTGCAGCGCGACGAGCACTCTCACCTCGAGTTCAAGATCCCGAGCCGCGGCGTCATGGGCCTGCGCACGCGTATTCTCACCGCCACGCGCGGTGAGGCGACGCTGTTCCATCACTTCAGCGAGTACGGCCCGTATCGCGGAGAGATCGGCGGTCGTCAGAACGGATCGCTGATCGCGATGTCCACGGACAAGTCCGTCGCCTACGCGCTCGACACGCTTCAGACGCGCGGCACATTGTTCGTCGGTCCCGGCGTCATGTGCTACGAGGGCATGATCGTGGGCGAGAACTCCAAGTCGGGCGATCTCGTCGTCAACGTCGCGAAGGCGAAGCAGCTCACCAACATGCGCGCATCCTCGGCGGACAAGGGCATTCAGCTCGCGCCTCCGGTGACGTTCACACTCGAGGAGGCTCTCGAGTACATCGAGGACGACGAACTGGTCGAGGTCACGCCGAAGAGCATCAGGCTCAGAAAGCGCGTCCTCGGCACGAAGGACAGGAAGCGCGCCGGCAGGGAGTAAGCGCATTCAGTTGGTCCCGGCGCGAACTGCGGTATCCTCGGTCGACGTCCGGGCGTGCGCTTCGGACGGGGCACGGGGAGGATGCGATGGGCGCTGGGG
>JACRBU010000009.1 GCA_016213085.1 Coriobacteriales bacterium | reverse complement strand
TTCAACCTGCAGCCCTCGGAGTTCGCCAAGATAGCCGCGCTCATCGCGGTCGCTGGGCTGACCGTCGAATGGCGGCGCGGCAAGCTCACCGACGGCGACTTCATCAAGCGGGTGCTGATCTTCGCTGGCGTGCCCGCGCTGCTCGTCATGTTCCAGCCTGACTTGGGGACCGCACTGGCGCTGGTCATCGGCGTGGGGATCGTGCTCTTCCTCGGCGGCATCCCGATGGGTTGGATCGGAGCGGTGGTCGGCTTCGTCGGCGTGCTTGGGGTCGTGGGCATCATGGCCGAGCCGTACCGCATGCAGCGCGTCGTCGCGTTCATGGATCCTTTCGCCGATCCGCTCGGGAAGGGCTATCAGACCGTACAGGCGCTGCTCGCGTTCGGGACGGGGAACGTCACCGGGCTCGGCCTCGGCATGTCGAGGCAGAAGTTCTTCTACCTTCCCGAGGCGCACACGGACTTCATCTTCGCCATCATCGGCGAGGAGGCGGGGCTGATCGGTGCGATCAGTATCGTCATCGCGTTCGCGGTGTTCCTGTATGCGGGTGTTCGAATCGCGATCGGCGCGCGCGATTCGTTCGGCAGCCTGCTCGCGGGTGGGCTGACCGGCATGATCGGCGTGCAGGCCGTGATGAACATGGCTGCTGTCACGAGCATGATGCCGGTGACCGGCAAGCCGATGCCTTTCGTGAGCTACGGCGGTTCGTCGATGATCGTCACGCTCGGCTGCGTCGGCCTGATACTTTCGGTGTCTAGGTTTGGCGGCAAGGCGCCGCGCGCCGTCAAGACGCCCCGACCCGCAAGGGAGAAGACGCCTCGTGAAGGTCTTGATGAGCGGCGGAGGAACGGCCGGGCACATCTACCCGGCGCTCGCCGTGGCTCAGGTTCTCGCAAGCGCGCGTGACGAAGTCCTGTTCGTCGGCACGCCGAACGGCCTTGAGGCCCGTCTTGTTCCCGAGGCGGGAGTGCCCTTCGTCGGCATAGCGTCCCAGGGTTTCGACCGCTCACGGCCGCTGACGCTGCTCACAGCTGCCGTCGTGGCCATCGCGTCGACGCTGCGGGCCATCGGCATCCTACGCAAGGAGCGCCCCGATGTCGTGCTCGGCTTTGGCGGGTACGTCTCGATTCCCGTCGGGCTCGCCGCGGCCATGCTGCGGATCCCACTGGCTCTGCACGAGCAGAACTCGGTGCCCGGGCTGGCCAATCGCGTCCTGTCTCGCTGGGCCGGCGGGGTCGGCGTGACCTACGACGAGTCGCGGCCGTATCTGAAACACCCCGATCGCGTGCGCCTCACCGGCAATCCGGTACGGGAGCGCGTGCTTTCCGCCGACCGGCGGGCGGGCCGCGAGGAACTCGGCCTGCCCGCCGATGCGCCGGTCCTCCTCGTCTTCGGCGGAAGCCGAGGCGCGCGCCACATCAACACGGCGGTCGTGGGTCTGAGGCACCGACTGCTGGAAGTCCCGGGGCTTCACATCGTGCATGTCGCGGGACGCAACGAGGCCCAGAGCGTCCGCAAGATGCTCGACGCCGCTGGCGGGGGAGACGGGCGCTGGCACGTCCACGAGTACCTCGAGCACATGGGCGACGCGCTTGCGGCCGCCGATCTGATCGTCGCCCGGGCCGGGGCCACCTCTATCGCCGAGATCACGTGCCTCGGGCGCCCCGCCCTTCTCGTGCCGTATCCCTACGCAACCGACGACCACCAGACCACCAACGCGAAGGCGCTCGCCGAGCACGGGGCAGCGATGCTCGTCACCGATAGCGAACTCGATACTCCACGCTTCGGTGACAGCCTGCTCGCGCTGCTCGGCGACGAGGGTCAGCGTGCTAACATGGCTGCCGCGTCATCGGCCCTTGCGAGGCCCGACGCCGGCGAGCGGGTCGCCGATCTAGCGAGGCGCGTCACCACAGGCGCCTTCGGAACCACCGATCAGGACGGAGCGTAAGTGCCAACTGCGTACGCCCACTTCATAGGGATAGGCGGGGTCGGAATGAGCGGCATCGCGCTCGTCTTGCACCGCCAGGGCAAGGTGGTCACCGGTTCCGATCTCAAGGGGTCGCGCTACGCGAGCGCGCTCGCCGACGAAGGGATCGCCATCACGATCGGGCACGACGCCGCGAACCTCGGCGACCCCGAGGTCGTGGTGGTGTCTTCGGCGATCTCGGAGACGAATCCCGAGCTTGCGGAGGCTCGCCGAAGGGGCATCGAGGTGTGGCCTCGCGCGCGGATGCTCGCGCACGTCGCGGGGGACCGCCGGACGATCGCGATCGCCGGCACTCACGGCAAGACCACGACGAGTTCGATGGTCGCAACGATGCTCGACCGCATGGGCGAGTCCCCGACCTTCCTCATCGGAGGGGAGGTCCACGGCTACGGATCGAACGCTCGCTGCGGTGAGGGCGACTACTACGTCGTCGAGGCCGACGAGTCGGACGGTTCCTTCACGTTCCTCGATCCTCACGTCGCGCTCGTGACCAATATCGAGGTCGACCACGTCGACCACTACGAGTCGCTCGAGATGATCGAGCAGACGTTCATGCAGTTCATGGGCTCGGTACGCCCCGAAGGCACCCTTGTGGTGTGCGGCGATGACGCGCGCCTCCTCGAGCTCGCTCGCACGCTCGATCGCAACGTGCTCTCGTACGGCGTTTCCGAGGGTTGCGATGTGCGTCTGACGCGTGTGGAGCGCGACGGGATGGGCATGCGCTTCGAAGCGACGGTGCCCGACGGGACGGTCGTCGCATCGAAGACGAGCCTTCCCGGGGCCCACATGGCTCTCAATGCAGCTGGGGCCATCGCCGCCGCGTACGCTCTCGGTCTCTCGCCGAGTGACGCGGCGGAAGCCGTCGCCGGATTCGGTGGGGTACGCCGACGCTTCGACCGCGTAGGAGTGAGCGGCGGGATCACCGTCGTCGACGACTACGCGCACCATCCCACCGAGGTGAAGGCGACCCTCGAGGCCGCGTCCGAACTCGGATACCGCCGCGTGTGGGCGCTCTTCCAGCCGCATCGCTACTCGCGCACCGAGGCCTTCGCATCCGACTTCGGGCAGGCGTTCGACCGTGCGGACGGCGTCGTGCTCATGGACGTCTACAGTGCCGGCGAGGCGCCGATCCCGGGTGTCAGCGGCAAGACGGTGGTCGACGCCGTCCTGCGCCACACGCCGCGTGCACGTACCGCGTGGCTGCCCCACCGCGCCGACGTTGTGCCCTACGTGACCTCCGTCGTCCGGGAGGGCGACCTCGTCATGACGATGGGCGCGGGCGACGTGACGTCGATCGGGCCCGAGATCATCCGCGCGCTCGACGAGCGCTCCGGGAACGGACAAGAGTGTCTGTAGCGCGAGCATACGAGCGCCTGTGCGCCGAACTCGCCGGCCCGGTGCGGCGCGATGAGCCGATGGCCCGCCACACGACCTTCAGGATCGGCGGACCCGCCGACCTCTTCATCCAGGCTGACTGCGTCTCCGACCTCTCGGCGCTCTCGAGGATCCTGGGGGAGGACCACATCGAGTGGACCGTGCTCGGGAAGGGCAGCAACCTGCTCGTCTCCGACGAGGGCTACCGCGGCGCCGTCGTCGTGCTCGGCAGGGACTTCCGAAGGCACTCGATCGTCGACTCGTATCTTCACAGCGGAGCGGCGGTCGCGCTCGCCACGCTCGTGCAAGATGCCTTCTCGGCGGGGATGAGCGGGCTCGAGTTCGCGGTCGGCATCCCCGGAACCGTCGGGGGCGCTCTGGCCATGAACGCCGGGAGTCGCGACGAATGGATCGGCGGCGTGGTGGAGTCCGTCACGCTCTTCGTGCCAGGCCAGGGCCTGCGAGCCATACGGGGGCACGAGGTACCCTGGGGCTACCGGCGTACGGACCTCGCGAGTCGCGGTATCATCGTCGAGACTGTTCTGCGTCTTGCCGAGGGCGATGCTGGCCGAATCCGCCGCGCGATGGAGGCGAGCCTAAGCCGAAGGAAGCGCTCTCAACCCCTCGGTCTGCCGAACGCCGGCTCGGTGTTCGTGAACCCTGAAGGCGATTCGGCGGGTCGGCTTATCGAAGCCGCCGGACTCAAGGGGGCTCGGCAGGGTGGGGCGCAGGTGTCCGACGTGCACGCGAACTTCATCGTCAACTCGAGTGGCGCCACGGCACGCGATGTTGCGATGCTCATGAAGCGCCTTCGGGACGCGATTAGGGACCAGTATGGGATCGAACTCACGCCGGAAGTCCGCTTCCTCGGGTCGTTCGACGCCGCGTAAACGCGTCGTCATCGGCGCATCCGAGACGATGCGGGTCCGATACAATAAGGGTGAACCTGAGGTTCATACTGAGCGCAAGGAGCCTCGCAAGCGCAACGCAGGCGAGGAACGCCAGCGTTCCAGTCAGGCGCGCGCGTTCGCCCGCACCAAGAAGGAGGAGCGCGAGCACCGTCAACGCACGGCGCGGATCCGCACCACCGCGCTGTGGGTGGCGCTTGCTGTTCTCGTCGTGGGCGCGGTTGTCGGTCTCGTCGCCGTGTACCGATCGCAGGCGTTCGCGGTCAGCAACGTGCAGGTCGACGGGAACTCGAGGCTCACGCGCGACCAGATCCTGAGGGGGGCCGCGGTACCCGGCGACGCGACGCTGCTGAGAGTCGACACGAACACGATCGCCGGCGCTATCGAGCGCAGCCCGTGGATCGCAGACGCCGAGGTCGAGAGGGATTTCCCGAGCACGCTCCGCATCACGGTGGTCGAGCGCGAACCTGGTGCCGTGGTAGCCATCGGCAAGAAGCGCTGGGTCATCGCCACCGACGGGACCTGGATCATGCAGGTCCGCCAGGTCGGTGACGTCACGCCGAAGCCGGTCTTCGTCACGGGCATCCCGAATCTCGCGGCACGCACCGGGACCCGTACCGACTCTCGGCAGCTCGTGAACGCGCTGCGCGTGATCGAGGGGCTGAGCCCCGAGTTGCGCGGGATCGTTCGCGCGGTCGTCGCGCCAGAGATCGACAGGACCGCCCTGCTCACCACGGGTGACATCGAGATCATCGTCGGCCGAGCTGATGACATGGCGAAGAAGGACGAGATCGTCCGACGGATTCTCGCCGAGCAGCGGGGGAAGGTCGTCTACATCAACGTCCGGACGACGGACAGGCCGACCTGGCGAGGCCTTGAGGAGCAGCCCTGAGCTGCAGTTTTCCTCGGCCGGTCTAAGGCCTTTTCTTTCTTTTCAGATTCTTGGAAAGAAACTCTTGCTTTGCGGGTAACCTTTATGCCAAGATTGAGTGTTCTACCAGCAGCGTAACGGTAAACTAGAGCTTGAGGGATGGGCTCAGGAGGGCGATCCGGGGAGGACCAGAATGCTCGAGACCGGAGCAAACTACCTGGCAGTCATCAAGGTAGTGGGTGTCGGCGGCGGCGGGACGAACGGTGTCAACCGCATGGTCGAAGCGGGCGTGAAGGGTGTCGAGTTCATTGCGGTGAACACAGATGCTCAAGCTCTGCTGATGTCCGACGCTGACTACAAAGTTCATATCGGTGTGAATCTGACGAAGGGCCTTGGAGCTGGAGCCGACCCTGACGTCGGGTTCCAGGCGGCCGAGGAGAACCGCGGCGAGATCAAGGAGGCGCTGCAGGGCGCTGACATGGTCTTCGTGACGGCGGGTGAAGGGGGTGGCACCGGCACCGGTGCCGCGCCCGTTATCGCCGAGATCGCCAAGGAGGAGATCGGGGCCCTGACCGTCGGCGTCGTGACACGGCCGTTCTCATTCGAGGGACGCAAGCGCGCGAAGCTCGCGGACGACGGCATCAACCGTCTTCGCGATGTGGTGGACACGCTGATCGTGATTCCGAACGACCGCCTGCTGCAGGTGGCCGAGAAGAAGACGTCCATCCTCGACGCGTTCCGCATCGCGGACGACATCCTGCGTCAAGGCACGCAGGGGATCACGGACCTCATCACCGTCCCGGGGCTGATCAACCTCGACTTCGCCGACGTCCGCACGATCATGGAGGACGCCGGTTCGGCGCTCATGGGTATCGGCCTGGCCACCGGCGACAACAGAGCCCACGACGCCGCCAAGGCCGCTATCTCCAGCCCGCTCCTGGAGTCCAGCATCGAAGGGGCGCAAGGCGTTCTGCTCTCGATCGCCGGTGGCAGCGACCTCGGGCTCTTCGAGGTCAACGAGGCCGCCGAGGTCGTCGCAGCAGCGGCGTCGCCTGACGCCAACATCATCTTCGGCGCAGTCATCGACGACTCGATGATGGATCAGATCCGCGTCACGGTGATCGCCACCGGCTTCGACGGCAAGCGGCGCCAGCAGACGATGGAGTTCGGTGCGGCCGAGGGCGAGGACAAGGACGAATCGCTCCTGATGCCTCAGTTCGAGCCGGTCGGCGGGGAAGAGGACCTCGACATTCCCGCCTTCCTCAAGAAGCGCACCTTCTAGTTCGCGGCGCATACTCGCGCTCTTCAGAGCGCGAACGAATGGACCCGGTGGTGACGGCGGCGCGACCTCGTCACCACCGGGTCCGCTTTGTTTCCGGAGGCAGACATCACGGCACGCGCGAGCCGGTCGCTGACGTTCGAGCGAACCGACGACCCGATCCTGAGCACAGAAACGCCCGCCCCGGCGAGTGCCGGAGCGGGCGTCGTCGTTCGGTCTGGGATCGCGCCGGCTAGCCCTGATCGCTCGGCGGTGCGGGAGGCGCGGGCGGTGCCGGAGGCGTGGGCTCCGAGGGCGGTGCTGGTGGCGCCGGCGGAGCGGCTGCCGGCGGAGCCGGAGGCGTCGTCGCGGGCGGGGCCTGCGGCGTGGACGCCGGAGGCGCGGGCGGTGCCGGCGGCGCTGCGGACGGAGGTGGAGGCGGTGCGTAAGGCGATTGCGCGGACGGCGCGGAGGGCACCGAGGGCATCGCCGGGGTGAGCCCGTAGGCCTTCACCGAGTACTGGCCGAACAGGTTGCCTGACATCATGGCCGCGAGGTAGTAGACGCAGCCCATGAGGTAGAACCCGGCGATGCTTCCGAGGAACGGGATGATGCTGAGGATGCCATTGGCGATCCCGCCCGCGAATCCGGCGGCCCACGTGAAGACGATGCTCATCAACCATGCCGTCCAGAAGCCGGCACCCGGGGCGCGCATCTTGCCCATGACTTCGCCGAACTCGAAGAACGCGCCGAACGTGCCCCTCATCGCGTAGTGGGCGATGGCGGCGTACAGGTAGATCGAGACGAAGATGATGTAGACGATGGCAACCAGGTAGAGCAGGCACGCGAGCCCGCCGGCCCCGGAGATCAGGGCTCCCGCTGCGTCCGAATCGGCGCCCGTCGAGAGAGCCGCTCCGATGATCGGGAGGATCGCGATGATCATGATGACGATCGCCGGGAGCGCGAAGATCACCCCGGCAAGGAAGACGAAGAAGCCGTCCTTGAACATCCCGCCGAAGTCGTCGCCCCAGTCGGGGAGCTCATCGCTTCCGGCGGTCACACGCTTGATGTACTTGATCAGGGCGCCGTACACGACCCATTGCAGGATCGGCACGATGAACAGGAGGCCGCCGAGTGCTGTCTTCTTCAGCCACTCCCTGTCCTTGAACGGCGCGTTGAACGCGCGACCAATGTCCACGAGCAGCTCCTCTCCGCGCGGATAGGGAGCGGCTGTGCCCCCCTCAGCGCTCTATTCCCCTAGGAGTAAGCTTTACCACGAAATGCCAACGCGCGCGAACACGGTCGGTAAGGGGTCGGTATGACCGGTGAGGGCCTCGTCAGAGCCGAGCGCGGCTCCATCGTCTACTGGACCGATCCCGATATGCGCGAGCGCGGCATCCTCGTCGCATTCCCCGAGCGTTCCGGCGGCGTGAGCCAACCGCCGTACTCTTCGTTGAACCTCGCCTCACACGTCGGTGACGACCCTGCGGCAGTGGACGGGAACCGCGGTCGTCTGTTGGCCGCCTTCGGCCTCGATGACCTGCGCGAGAGGCTCGTCACCGCCGAGCAGGTACACGGTACGGAGGTGGTGGCCGTGGACAACGTGGATGCGGGTAGGGGGGCGTTCGCGTCGGCGGGTCGCCAGACGGTCGAGGGCGTCGACGGTTTGATGACCCGGACGCCGGACCTCCCGCTCCTGCTGCTCTTCGCCGACTGCGTACCGATCGTCCTCGTCGAACCCGACGCGCCCGCGGTCGCCGTCGTCCACTCGGGGTGGCGAGGCGCGCTCGCCGGGATCCCGGCCCTTGCTGTCGCTGCCCTCTCGCGCGACTTCGGCGTCGAGGCCTCTCGGCTGCACGCCTATGTGGGGGCGCATATCGGTGGCTGTTGCTACCAGGTCGGTGACGAAATCCTTTCGCAATTCGCTAACACGTTTGTTACAGTTGCGCCGGTCGAATCCGACCGCCTCGATCTCGGGGCCGTAGTGACTGAATCGTTGACAGGAGCCGGCGTGCTTGCCAGCAACGTGAGTCGACTCGGAACATGCACCGCCGAGGCGACCGACCGATTCTTCTCCTACCGCGCGGAAGGCGGCGTGACCGGTCGTCATGGCGCCTTCGTCTGCATCCTCGGGACGGAGCGCTTGGGCCGATGATCCGCCGAACCGTGGCGCTCCTCGCCGCGGCGCTCCTGCTCGTTGGAGGCCTTACAGGCTGCAACGCGGGCTCGGGTCGCGCGGCGAACAAGCAACTCATCGTCGCCGGATCGACGACGCTGCTCCCCATCGCCGAGATCAGCGCGGAGCAGTACCGGACCCGGAATGGCGGAGCGAAGGTACTCGTTTCGGGCCTGGGGTCTTCGGCGGGCATCGAAGCGGTGGCGGCGGGGACGGCCGACATCGGCACGTCCTCTCGCGACCTCAAGGAAGAAGAAGCGGGGCTCGGCCTCGTGGACACCCCGGTCGCCTACGACGGCATCGCCGTCATCGTGAATCCCGCGAATCCGGTCGACGGTCTGACCTCGGAGCAGCTTCGCGCGATCTTCGCGGGACAGATCACCGACTGGAGTCAGGTGGGGGGACCCTCCAAGCGGATCCAGCTCGTCAACCGCGACGAAGCGTCCGGCACGCGTGAGGCGTTCCGGAAGATCGTCATGGACGAGACCCCGTTCGAGAAGCACGCCGCTGTCCTGCCCGGTACGGGCCAGGTGCGCGATGTCGTGTCGCGCAGCGAGAGCGCGATCGGCTACATCTCGCTCGGCTTCGTCGAGCCGCGCTTCACGAGCCGTCGGGTCAAGTCGCTGGCGATCGATGGCGTGACGCCGTCGGACAAGACGGTCTCGAGCGGCGACTACCCCATCTCGCGCACGCTCCACTTCTTCACCAAGGGGCAGCCGAAGGGCCTGACCGCCGACTTCACCGAGTTCGTGCTCTCGCCCGCGATCCAGGACCGAGTCGTGGTCGACGCCGGCTTCATCCCGGCCTCGCGACAGGCGGGCGCGAGATGAGCGACGGATCCACAACGGGGGCGGCTGAGGCGGTGGCGACCGAGCCCGTCAAGAGGACTCCGGCCGTGACAGGCAAACTGAAGCTGATGTCGCGCGCGACCTATGTCAAAGAGGGCGTGCTTGCGACGGTGTTCTTCCTCTCGGCCTTCGTGGCCGTGCTCGGCGTGGCGCTCATCTTTCTCTTCGTGGGATGGAAGGCGTTGCCCATCGTGACCTCGGTGGGCTTCGGCGAGTTCATCGGAGGGCTCGAGTGGGCGCCTACCGACGGGTCGTTCGGCATCCTGCCGCTGATCGTAGGATCGTTCATCGTCACGCTCGGAGCGCTCGCGATCGGGACTCCGCTCGCGGTCGGAACAGCCGTCTTCCTCTCTGAGATAGCCTCGCCGAAGGTACGCGCCGTCGTGCGACCAGCCGTCGAGATGCTCGCCGGGGTCCCGTCGGTCGTCTACGGCTTCTTCGGCATCGTGATGCTTCGCCCGATCATCGCCGAGTTCTCCGGCGGCATGGGCTTCGGGGCGGTGACCGCGTGGTTGATCCTCGCGATCATGATCGTCCCGACGATCGCCGCGCTTTCCGAAGACGCGCTCAGGAGCGTGAGCCCGGGCGTCAAGGAAGCGAGCTACGCGATGGGCGCCACGACGTGGCAGACCATCTACAAGGTCGTCGTCCCGGCGGCAAAGATCGGCATCATCGACGCGATCATCCTCGGGATGGGGCGAGCGATCGGGGAGACCATGGCGGTCGTCATGGTCGCGGGGAACGCGGCAGTTATCCCGAGAACCGTCTTCGAGCCGCTGTCGACCCTGACGAGCCAGATCGTCATGGACATGCCGTACTCGACCGGTGACCACCGCACGGCGCTCTTCGGCATGGCGGTCATCCTCTTCGCGATCTCGATGTTCCTGGTCGCAGCGGTCCGCATCGTCTCGAGGTTCGGGAGCCGCTCGTGAACAAGACGACCGCGAATCGCATCGCACTCGCCGTGCTGTGGTCGTGCGCTCTCATCACCGTGGCCGTGCTCGGGGCGCTCATCCTCTACGTGTTCGTCAACGGCGTGCGCGCGTTGTCGCCGGCCTTCGTGTTCACGTGGCCGCACGGCGTGAACTCCGAAGGTGGCATCTTCCCGACGATCGTCTCGACTCTGTACGTGACCGGTCTCGCGATGCTGATCGCGACGCCGATTGCGGTCCTCGCTGCGGTCTACCTCGCCGAATACGCGCACCAGGGCAAGACCGTCTCGACGATCCGGTTCGCCGCGGATTCGCTTGCCTCGGTGCCCTCGATCGTCATGGGGCTCTTCGGCTTCGCGCTCTTTGTCGAGGCGATGGGGCTGAACCTCTCGATGACTTCGGCCGCCCTCGCGCTCTCCTTGCTCATGCTGCCGATCGTCATGCGCACGACCGAAGAGGCCATTCGCTCGGTGCCGCGCTACATCCGTTGGGGCAGCTACGGCATCGGCGCGACGAAGTGGCAGACGGTCTCGCGAGCGGTCCTCCCGGCGGCGGGTCCGCGCATCATCACCGGCATCGTGCTCGCCACCGGCCGCGCGGTGGGCGAGACCGCCGTGGTGATCTACACGATGGGGCAGGCGATCAACCTTCCGGTCACGCCGCTCGACTCGGGACGGCCGATGACCGTGCACCTGTATCTGCTCGCGAGCGAGGGCATCAACCTGCCCGCCGCGTACGGCACCGCCCTGCTGCTCATGATCATGATCCTCGGCTTCAACTTCAGCGCGCGCTGGATCCTGAAGCGCTACAGGAAGGTCTAGGACGGCGATGACTGAGACACCGATCACGACCCACGCCGACGAGGCGACCGAGAGCAAGTGCGTCGTTCGCGGTCTGGACTTCTACTATGGCGACTTCCAGGCGCTCACCGACATCGACGTCGACATCAAGAAGGGCGCGATCACCGCGTTCATCGGCCCGTCCGGCTGCGGCAAGTCGACCTTTCTGCGCTGCATCAACCGAATGAACGACCTCATCCCGGATACCCGAGTCGAAGGCACGATGCTCATCGACGGCCAGGACATCTACAGCCCGGGCGTCGATCCGGTCGACCTGCGGCGCAGGGTCGGGATGATCTTCCAGCAGCCGAACCCGTTCCCGCAGTCGATCTACGACAACGTCGCGTACGGCCCGCGCCTGCAGGGCATCCGCAGGAAGTCGGAACTCGACGGGATCGTCGAGGAGTCGCTTCGGCGCGCGAACCTGTGGAAGGAAGCGAAGGACATCCTCGGCAAGAACGGGCTCGCGCTGTCCGGCGGTCAGCAGCAGCGCCTGTGCATCGCGCGTGTGCTTGCGGTGCAGCCCGTGGTGCTGCTCATGGACGAGCCGTGCTCGGCGATCGACCCGACGTCGGTGCAGAAGATCGAGGACCTGATGGCCGAGATCAAGGACGACGTCACCATCATCATCGTCACGCACAACATGCAGCAGGCCGCGCGCGTGAGCGACTGGACCGCGTTCTTCCTTCAGGAGCTTGCCGGCGAGCCGGCGGTACTTGTCGAGTACGACCGCACGAGCGAGCTGTTCACCGCGCCGCGCGACAAGCGGACCGAGGACTACATCACCGGGCGCTTCGGCTAGGCGCGGGGTACCTCACAGGGTATGTGCGGAGATGTAACAAGGTTGTCGCATCCGTGTGAATGGTGAGGGCTATACTGGGCCGAAGGCCCCATGTTCGGCAAAGAGGAGCTGAATCCCCGCATGCGCGACCAGTTCAGACAAGAGCTTAAGGACCTTCACGGAGACGTCGTCGACATCGTCCGCGACGTGACGTCCGCAACTCGTGACGCGGTGACGTCCCTGCTCACAGGTGATGTAGACCTCGCCGAGAAGGTCATCAACAACGACGACGACCTCGATGTGCGCACCGTAGGCATCGAAGAGCGCGTTCTCGAGACGATCGCGACGCAATTCCCGGTCGCCCGTGACCTCAGGCTTCTCCAATCGCTCAGCTACATCTCGATCCACCTCGAGCGCATGGCGGACCTTGCGGTCAACATCGCGAAGGCCACGAGGCGCACCGCCGGTCGTCGAGGACCGCAGACGCTCTACGATCTCATCCAGGCGCAGGGCAACCTCGTGTACCGCGTTCTCGACGCGACGCGCGAGGCCCTCGAGAAGCGCGACCTCGAGCTGGCGCGCAAGCTGCCCGAGCTCGACGAGCCGATCGACCACCTCTACAAGCAGTTCTTCCGGGAGCTCGCGAGGCTGCACGACGAGGAGGACATCGAGTGGGCGTCGTCGATGGTGCTCGCGAGCCGCTACCTCGAACGCATCGCCGACAACGCCGTCGACATCGGCGAACGCATCGCCTACCTCATCACGGGTGAGCGCGACCTGAGCGCGCCCGAGACGCACGTCGGGTAATGGTGCTGCCGGTCGAGGCGAGATACGAGGCGATACAACGCCAGGTCGCCGATGCTGCCGATTGCGGCGGGCGAGACCCCGAGGCGGTAACCATCGTGGCGGTCACGAAGACCGTCGGCATCGAGGACATCCGAGCGGCCATCAAGGCCGGCATGAGCGACTTCGGCGAGAACCGCGTCCAGGAGTTCCTCGGCAAGTACGGGCTGTTCCCCGACGTGCGCTGGCACTTCATCGGCTCGCTCCAGACGAACAAGGTCAAAGACGTCGTGGGGCGGGCCCATCTGATCCACTCCGTCGATTCGCTCAGGCTCCTGCACGAGATCGATCGAAGGGCCGCCGAGCGCGGCGTCGTCCAGGACGTGCTC
>JACRBU010000198.1 GCA_016213085.1 Coriobacteriales bacterium | reverse complement strand
GTGCTCGACGAGATCAGCAGCCGGCAGGCCACGCTCCGCCGACTCCGCGAAGCGCGAGCGCTCACCCAGTCGACGCTCGCCGATCTGCTCGACATGGACCAGTCCGAGGTGTCACGCCTCGAACGGCGCAGCGACATGCTCTTGTCGACGCTCCGACGCTTCGTCGAGGCCACGGGTGGAGAGATGCACATCGTCGTGAGCTACCCCGATGGTGGACCGGTCGAGCTACTCGTCAGCGACGCCTGATTCAAAGAACCACGCTCGCAACAGTTCCTGACACTCAAGGATGCGACACCAGACCCGCGTCGCGCATCGGCGCCCTTCGCTCTACGGCCGCCGTCGGCGCCTCGCTCGGCGCTTACGCTTCTTCTCGGATACCGAGGGTGGCCGACTCGGCTCCCATGTGCGCCGCAGACCCATAGCTGCACCAAGCGCATCCAGATCGTCGTCCGCGCACGGAGGATCGTTTAGATACATCGTCGTTTCGATGCGGCCGCGGTGACTGATGAGGAGGCCGAGGCTTCGATCGGACTGGATTTGGTGCTTCTTCGCCAGCATGTAGGTGCACAGCCGATCCGCCTCGGCCGCTCGATCTGCACCCGCCGGAACGGTACCGACGAAGAACGTCATATACCCATCGGCGCCCGCGAAACCTTGGGTGAGGCTGTGCGGACGCGCGTCCGCGCATGTCTGGTCGACAACGCGTTGCACGTTGGCGAGCAGCTTCCGCTGTGAACGGCCGTTGAGCCCGAGGACGTCGGCCCCGATTCGAAGCCAGCCCGGTTTCGCGCCGTCGGCGAGGAAGTCGACGAGCTCTGCCGCTCCCGAGTCAACGTTGAAGACCGGCTTCTCCATCCGGTCCGGACTGCTGCCCTCGACCCAGTACATCCAGGCATCGAGCGGGTCCGTGTAGGTACCGACCAGCGTCGGTTGAGCTGCCTGCTCGTAGCGGTCGCGGGCCGTCCTTGTCGGCGCCGCGGCTCTGGGGTGCGCACGGTAGATCTCGTCAGGGTCGTCCTCGACGTAGAGGCCGCCGCCCAAGAAGAGCATGAACAAGTCCAGCTCGTCGGAGCCCCTGTAATGCCGCGCCACTCCGGAGGCGGTTCGACGTCGAAGGTAGAGAAGGAACTCGGCGGGTCGGTCGATCACCCTACTGATGACGTCCAGATCGTGGATTGACGCGATCCACGGGAGACTTCCTTGTCCGACCAAGTCGCCGTCGGCCAGATCGCCGAGCGCGACGCCGAGCGGGCCGAAGTAGTCGAGGCCAGCGACGACCGTGCGAATCTCTCGGACATGGCTCAAATCGATCCAGAACCCATTGGCGTCCCATACACCGCCGTTGTCACAGATCAGCGACTCGAGACGGCGAGCCTGATGTGCACCGCTGCCCATGATGTTCTTGATCTCGGTCTCCAGTCGAGCACGGTCCCCTCGTCTCGCCTGCTCGGCGACGGATCGAGCCTTCACTTCGAGGCACACTGCGACGTCGTCGATGACAAACAAGGCGTCCGATTCGACCACGACACCGACCGCCTCTGGACTGGGGCAACCACGCCCGAGGGACTTGGGTAGCAGATCCGGTGCGGGCGCGAAGTACTTGAGGTTCGTCGCGAAGGGCGGAGAATCGAGTGCGCGTTCTAGTGCTACGACGGCCAGAGCTTCGCTCACGTCTCGGCGCGTCGCGTCATAGCGCCCCCAGTCGGGGGTGTTCTTCAACGCTTGCTCTGCCGTAGCGCGAAACGAATCGGCTCCAATCGGTCCACTGACGAGCACGTGCTTGCCGTCAGCGCGTACGAGGCCCTGCCTTGCGAGTGGGTTTCGGGCATGGAGGAAGTTCACAACGCGCGTGGTTGCGTCGGCGCTCGAGTCGAAGTCAAGGCTGAAGCAGTCGAGCACGCGCTGTACGACGTTCAGGTCCAGGGCGCCGTGATCGGCAACGTCCGCGGCCGTGAAGGCCGCTCGTTCTGCAGGGAGGAACATCATGTCGATCAACGAACGCGCCAAGATCTCCGATTCGCCCGGTGTCGGCTCCCGCCGTTCGGCGTCGGCTCTCACGAAGATGTCGGCGGTGACGTCCCGGAGGTCCGTGAGGATGCAGCTGTAGCGATCCTGGATCGCGTCACGAACGGCAACGAACTCGCGGTGCGTGAAGCCCAGTTGGGTGCGCATCACCCGGTCAATCTCGGGGCGATCGAAGAGCGAGCGCTCATGCTCAGCCTGAACGGACTCGTACTGCAGCGCCCGCACACCAACCAGGTAGGACTGGTACTCCGCCGACAGGCGAGCGAGTGGATCACGCCCTCGCATGAACTCGCACGCCTTCGCCCGGTAGATGGCCAACCTGAGCAGTCGCTTCGCCCGATCGTGCAGCTCCGGGATCGCCTCGTTGGGCCGCGTCTCCTCTCGCGGCGTCGAACTCGGCTTTCGCTTGCCGCGCGCCAGCAACACCAGCGTCACCAACTCGATCGCCGCTCCGCTTCCATCGAAATCTGGACTGAGACCGAGAACTGGCGAGATCGGCAACTCGCGCTGCCGCATCAACTCGATGACGTCGAAGGCATCGAACTCCTCGGTCAGCGCAAGGGCTGCCTCGACCTCCTGTGCCACGTGGTCTCGCAGGCGCCGCTCGATCTCCGACAAGTCCGAAGCCCCTGCGAAGAGCCCAATCTCAGCGAGCGGGTCTCCGAGATCGCGAAGGTCGACGCGACCCAGGACGCGGCGCAGCCGGCTGGGCTCTTGATCGAAGCCGCTCATCACACGTCCACGTCTGGGCTTGACTCTCGCCGATCCATCTCGCAACTGAGGATCAGATCTCCGAATATGAGTAGTTGCCCTTGACGACGCGGTTGAGGAAGCTCCCCTTCGACGGAGCGCTGAGCAGTTCCTGGAAGACCGCCTCTGGAACGTCTGCATACACGTAGGTGCGGTTGTTGAGGTATCGAACGTGAAGGGCTTGGGAATCGACGTCGTATCCGACCTCGCCGACGTTTGAGGACACGACGGGGATCATCTCGATGGCCACCTGGTACCTCCGGTGCTTGCTCAACCGGCCGTCTGAGTACGCCAGTTGTCGACTGCCTGAGCGTAACCAGCTGGGTCTGGTCGCTGGGGCTTCCGCCATGCCTCCGGCATCTGCGGATCGTCGCCGACGGGTTTCACCGTTGCCCTTCGGACCCTCACTCGGGACGGCACTTGGAGCGCGTCGCCTACCGCGATCAACTCCCCCGTCCGGAGTGCGGGAAGCAGATCGGCCAGGCCGCCGAGATCATCTGGTAAGGCATTCGCAACCGCAGAGCGATCATGGCTGTTCGTCAACCTAAGGGCGAGGATCGTGCCGCACTGACTCAGCACGCTCTGGTCTACATCGGAGGGACGCTGGCTGACGAGCATTAGACCGATCC
>JACRBU010000197.1 GCA_016213085.1 Coriobacteriales bacterium | reverse complement strand
GACGGGGGACCGGATGTCCGTCGGACCGATGGCTCTGAACGTCGTATGGCCGAGCGCGCGCGTTCCGGATGTCGCCTCCAATGAAGCGAGCGTCGTCCTCGTTGTGGAGAACGGAAGCTCCTCGGCGCTGCTCACCGGGGATGCCGAGTCGGACGTCCTCGACGTGATCGCCGATCGCGGGGCTCTGCCAGACGTCGATGTGCTCAAGGTCGGACACCACGGGAGCGTAGGCGCTGTCGACGAAACCGCGCTCGACGCCCTTCGGCCGGAGCGGGCGGTCATCTCAGTGGGAGCGGGCAACCGATTCGGACATCCACGGCCTGAGACCCTTGCGATCCTGCAGTCTCGGGGCATCGCGATCGAGAGGACCGATGAGGAGGGGGACGTGGTCATGATGCCGCCGTAGCTGTGCGACAATGGGCGTCCGAAATCGACGGGGAGGTATGAGTGGCAAGCGGACTCGGCGACCTCAAGCCGGTCTATCTCATCACGGGCTCCGAGCAGCTCCTGCTCGACCAAGCGGTGTCCCGGCTGCACCAGCGCTTCGTGGATGCAGGCGGAACGGACTTCGACATCACGCACTTCGACGGTGAGAACGCGAGCGTCGACGAGGTTGTGGGAGTCTCCAACACGCTCCCGTTCGGAGCCGAACGGCGCCTGGTCGTCGTGAAGAACGCCGACAAGCTCAACAAGGAATCCCACGAGACGCTGGCCGCATACGCCGGGGATCCGTCACCGTATGCCGTTCTCGTGCTTCTTGCGCCGAAGCTCGCCAAGAACACGCGCCTGTACAAGGCGGTCGACAAGTTGGGTGGCGCGGCCGAGTACAAGGCGCCCGCGAAGAAGGACTACCCCCGGTGGGTCGCCGACGCCTTCGCCGCTCGCGGACGCCGTCTTGCCCCGGATGCCGCGGAACTCATGGTGCGGCTCGTCGGCTACGACCTTCGCAGGCTCGAGATCGAGATCGAGAAAGTGATCGCGTTCGCTGCCTCGAAGGAGTCCCTCGGCAGGGACGACGTCGAGGGCGTCGTCATCGCAAGCGCCGGCGCGTCGGTGTTCGAGTTCCTCGATGCGCTTGCCGATCGCAACGCGGCTCGCGCGATGCGCCTCCTGGCGAGATTGCTGGCCGACGGCGAGTCCGTGTACGGTCTGCATGCGATGTCGGTCCGCCGGATCCGCGACCTCATCACCGCTAGGTCGCTTGGCGAGAGGGGCGAGCGCGGCGTCGGACCGCTGGCGCGTACGCTCGGCCGACCGGACTGGCAGATCAAGCAGCTGCCCCGACAGGCCGACGGATTCGCGGACGGTGAGCTGGACGGGCTTCTGCGGCGGGCGGCAGCGACGGAGGCGGGAATGAAAACGAGCCGGGAAGCCCGGCTCGCGTTCGAACGCGGGGTGCTCGCGGTGTGCGGCGCGTAAGCGCCACGGCGAGCGGGTCCGGCTACTTGCCGACCGCGTTGGCTGCCTTCATGATCCCGCTCTTGCGGTTGGCGGCCTGGTTCTTGTGGATGATGCCCTTGCTGGCTGCCTTGTCGAGCAGCTTGCCGGCTTCCAGAGCGGCGGCCTTAGCGGCATCCGCGTCGCCCGCCTCGACGGCGGCGAAGACCTTCTTCGTCGCCGTCTTGAGCGAGGACTTGACGGCCTTGTTGCGCAGACGCGCCTTCTCGTTGGTGAGGATGCGCTTCTTCTGGCTCTTGATATTCGCCACGTTCGTGATTCCTTCCGATACAGGTAGTGCCCGTCGCAGTGGGGTGCGTACGAACCGACACACTCTATCACACGGCCCCGGGCGCAGCCAAGGAAACCGCACTTCGGACCGCTCAGTCCTATCGATTCCCACCGCTGACGGGACGGGTGCGGCCGTCGGTCGGATGCGGGGTGCCGTTGGGGTCCCTCCCGGCACTAAGCTATAACCCCACGAACCGACGGCCCGGCAGCCGCGTCGTTTCGTTGTTGGCCGAGCGCGCCGGCTCGCCATCCGACGTGGCGAGGTAGGAATGACCTTCACGCGAATCGTCGCAGACCGCCGTGCCCGGATCGGGCGCGCACGCAGCACCGTGCCCGGCGTTGCACTGGTCGCGCTATGTCTCCTGCTCGGACTCGCATCGGCAGAGCCGGCCGCGGCAAACCTCTTCACCGGCGGCACGATGAATGTCGACGCCCGCGGCGTCCACGCCAACGCGATCGAGACCGATGACCCGAGCGTCGTCGAGAGCGGGCGCAGCGCCTCAGTCTCCGTCATGCTCGCCCGGCGCCGCAGCCCGCGCCGATACATGCAGCTCGGCTACGCCGCCGATGGCTCGATGGGAGACGCCTACAGGAGCCGCCCGTGGTTCTTCGCCGAATGGTCGAATGACGAGACGTGGAGTCAGTGGACGAGTTTCCCCGACAACGACCGGCCCGTGGACGCGAGCCACCACGACTACAAGATCACGCGCGACTCGAAGTACTACTACTTCTCGGTCGATGGCATGAACCGCTGGCGCAAGGCCGTTGCGGACACGCGATGGAGCCCCAATGAGATCAGCGTGCTGGCCGAATCCGATTCCGAGGCGATCGGGTGGCCGGGCGGTCAAAGCGACGATGTCACTGTCGGTGCGGTCACCTATCGGCGGCCCGACGGCTACTGGGTCGGGTTCCAGGCTGCGCGAGTGCAGAGCGTGAACTGGATGCAGAACGACATCGGCCCGGGCGACTCCGTGTGGACCGTCTGGGACGAGCGCAACTGACCTGAGCGAGGAGCGGACGCGGTGGGCAAGAGGATCCTCATCGGAGTCGGAGTGGTACTGATGTGGGGCGCCGCGTTCCTTGCCGCCGTGGCACTCGCTGCGGGGCTGAAGGGGTGCGGGTCCGTGTGGCCCCTCGCCGGGCTGACCTTGCGCACGCCCGCCTCTCAGGACAGCGCGGCGACGGCATGGACGGACGCCTTGCAGGTCAGTCTCCGGGAGACCAACCGCGAGAGCAGCACCTCGCGGCAGGCCGCGGTCGCGCTCGCCAAGACGATCGCCGACAGCGACGCGAAAGATAGCGAGATCGAAGCTCGCTACGTGCTGCTCACCCAGCCGAACCTGCGTGTCAGAGGGTCCGAGAAGGGGCTCGTCGACCACCCGGTGTGGGTCGTCATCGTTCCGGGAGCTCGTATGCTCACACACGGCGGCCCGGTTCGGCCAGGTACCAACGTGCCAAACAATGAGCGGTCGCCCGTGGTCGTCGGCGAGAAGGTCGTCGTGATCGACGACGACAACGGCGAGGCGCTGGAAACGTACGGGCACGCGAAGTGGGCGGATCAGCCGTAGGCGGGCGGTAGCCGGGAGTTTCCTTCCCGACCGGCGTAGGCGTTGCTAGACTAGACCGCTATGACTGACCCCACCCACATCAGGAACTTCAGCATCATCGCGCACATCGACCACGGGAAGTCGACGCTCGCGGACCGGATGCTCGAGCTCACGCACACCATCGAGTCTCGCGACATGATGGAGCAGGTCCTCGACTCGATGGACATCGAGCGCGAGCGCGGCATCACGATCAAGGCGCAGGCGGTTCGATTGATGTACGAGGCCGACGACGGCCAAACGTAACAGCTGAACCTCATCGACACTCCCGGTCATGTCGACTTCACGTACGAGGTGAGCAGGTCTCTCGAGGCGTGCGAAGGAGTACTGCTCGTCGTCGATGCCGCCCAAGGCGTGGAGGCCCAGACGGTCGCGAATGCGCTCATGGCGATGAACGCGCATCTCGAGATCATCCCGCTCATCAACAAGATCGACCTGCCTGCCGCCGATGCGGAGCGCGTGCGCCACGAGATCGAGGAGGGCCTCGCGGTCCCCGCCGATGAGGCGGTGCTGACCAGCGGAAAGACCGGCGAGGGCGTCCGCGACGCGCTCGAAGCGGTCGTCAGGAACGTGCCGCACCCGGTCGGCGACCCCGATGCACCGCTGAAGGCGCTCATCTTCGACTCCTACTTCGACGCGTATCGAGGCGTCGTCGCGCTCATCCGCATCGTCGACGGCGAGATCCGCAAGCCGATGAAAGTCCGGATGATGGCCACCCACACGGTCACCGATGTCGAAGAGGTCGGCGTTCGGCGGCCCGTGAACACCCCGGTCGAGGCGCTCACGGTTGGCGAGGTCGGGTACCTCATCACGGGTCTCAAGGACCCGTCGCTCGTGAAGGTCGGCGACACGGTGACGCTCGCGAAGAACGGCGCCGAGCATCCCCTTCCCGGCTACCGGGACGTCAAGCCGATGGTCTACACCGGCCTCTTTCCGATCGACGGCGACCAGTATCCCGACCTGCGCGACGCCCTCGACAAGCTCAAGCTCAACGATCCCGCGCTCGTCTACGAGCCGGAATCGAGCCACGCGCTCGGATTCGGCTTCCGCGTTGGGTTCCTCGGGCTGCTCCACATGGAGGTCGTCAAGGAGCGCCTCGAGCGGGAGTTCGACCTCGACCTGCTCGCCACCGCGCCGAGCGTCGAGTACCACGCGTACCTCACCAACGGCGACGAGCTGCACCTCCACTCGCCGCAGGACATGCCCGACCCCGCGAAGCTCGACCGCATCGAGGAGCCGTACCTCAAGGCGACCGTCCTCGTCCCGCCGGACTTCGTGGGTGCCGTGATGGAGCTGGCCGAAGGCAAGCGGGCCACGTTCAAAGACATGCAGTACCTCTCGGCGACGACCGTCGAGATGCACTACGAGATGCCGCTCTCCGAGCTCATCATGGACTTCTTCGACCAGCTCAAGAGCCGCACGAAGGGCTACGCCTCACTCGACTACGAGTACATCGGCTACCAGCCCGGCAACCTCGTGAAGCTCGACATCGTTCTGGCCGGCAAGCCCGTGGATGCGCTCAGCTTCATCGTCCACAAGGACAAGGCGTACGACCGCGGCAAAGTGCTCACCGAGAAGCTCAAGGAGATCATCCCTCGGCAGATGTTCGAGGTGCCGATCCAGGCCGCCATCGGCGGCAGGATCCTCGCCCGCGAGACCGTCCGCGCCAAGCGCAAGGACGTCCTCGCGAAATGCTACGGGGGCGACATCAGCCGCAAGCGCAAACTGCTCGAGAAGCAGAAGAAGGGCAAGAAGCGCATGAAGAACATCGGGGCGGTGGAGGTTCCGCAGGAGGCGTTCATGGCGATCCTGAAGGTCGACGAGTGACGGCCATGCCGAACAAGGTTGCCGAGCTGCTCGAGCGCAACCCGGTCCTGCTCGCCCCGATGGCCGGCGTCACCGAGGCGCCGTTCCGGGCGATCTGCAAGCGCATGGGGGCCGGCCTGACCTACACCGAGATGGTGAGCGCCCTCGGCCTGCACTACAACGCCGGCTCCACCCGCGCGCAGCGCATGCTCTCACTGTCGCTGGAAGAGGTGCCTGCTGCGGTCCAGATCTCCGGCACCGACCCCGAGGTCATGGCCGAGCAGGCCCGCCGCATCAGCGAGGAGCGCGGCAGCGACGTCGCCCTCATCGACATCAACATGGGCTGCCCGGTGTCGAAGGTCGTGGCGAAGGGTGAGGGTGCCGCGTTGATGCGTTCGCCCGAGCTGGCCGCGGCGATCGTCGAGCGAGTCGCGAGGGCCTGCGGCGACACGCCTGTGACCGTGAAGTTCCGCAAGGGGTGGACTGAAGACGACGGCAACGCCGTCGAGTTCGCTCTCGCGATGGAATCCGCAGGAGTCGCGGGACTGGCAGTACACGGGCGGACCCGCGGCCAGATGTACAAAGGCCGCGCCGACTGGAACATCGTCGCCCAGGTGAAGCAAGCGGTCTCGGTCCCCGTCATCGGCAGCGGTGACGTCTTCAGCGCCGATGACGTCGTTGCGATGCTCGCCGAAACCGGCGCCGACGGCGTC
>JACRBU010000014.1 GCA_016213085.1 Coriobacteriales bacterium | reverse complement strand
GACGCTGGCGCGCACGGCACCTGACCGGGGTGATGAGGCATCGAGAAAGACGAACGCGCAATCGCCCGCTCCCCGAACCGCCGCGAACGGTCGGCACCGAGCCGCGGATGGCGGCGGGTCAGGACTCCTCGCGGATTCCGTCGGACCTAGGGTCGGTCATCGGCGACGAAGAGGCGGAATGCCCACGTGAAGTCGACGTCCGTCGCGTCCGTGCGTGATGCGAGCACACGCTCCACCTCCCTCGCTCCATCACCGGCCACCGCCATCAGCGACCCCCGTTCGTAGAGCGCACGCGCCAACGCCGGCGCATCGGGGTAGCACTCGCCGACCACCGCGTCTCGCTGGACGGATCCGCTCCGGGTGCTCAGCGCACCACGCGGTACGGGCTCTCTGCGGCGATCGTGAGTCCAGCGGCCCGCCGCGCGCGTCTTGAAGACCGCGTCGCGAAGCAGCTGATTGCCGGTCGCAAGAGGCCGAGGTGGAGCGATCGGCGCGGACAGCGCGAGCAGGCCTCCGCGGCTGAGCTCGACGAGCCGCTCGGGTTCGCCAGCCTCGAGCCAGTGTTCGGCGACGAAGCAGGCGACCAGGTCGAATGAGCCGTCCGCCGAGACATCTGCGAGCGACTGCTGCAGGTACTCGACATCGGGCACCCGGTCGACAGCGTGAGCGATCATGGCTGCCGAAGGCTCGACAGCGGTGATCGCCGCGCTCGGAAACCGCTCGCGAAGGACGTGCGTGCCGAACCCCGTCCCCGCGCCGACTTCGAGAATCGTCCGGACTGCGGCGTCGGACGGAAGAAGCGCGACGAGCTCGTGGGCGAGCCCGCGGTAGAACGCCTCGTGCGAGGGGGCATCGTAGAGGTCCGCGACGCCCTCGTAGAAGTCGGCCGGCCTGGTCGCCGCGCCCACCGTTGTGGATGCGGGCGTCATGCGAGGACCCTGTTCAGCCATGCGATCACCTCGTCCGCCGTCGCGGGCGCGTCGACGATGGATGAGTGGTCGGCACCTGCGATCACACCGGTCTGAACGCCTTCGGCGGTCCAACGCTCCGCGAGGTCGGTGACGGTCGCCAGATCGGAGTCTGCGGTGAGGAGAAGCGTCCGGTCCGCGGGTACGACTGGAGCCGAGAGCACGCCGAGAAGTCCCGCGTACGGCTTGGATTCGGTGACTCGGCGGAAGCGAAGCACGCGCGCCATCTCACGCGGCGAGCCGTCGAACTCGGCCTCGCCGGGCATCGAGAGGGCCGCGACGACGGGGGCACCCGCGAGCAGCGCGAGGCGCGCGCCCATCGAGTGCGCGACGACGAACGCCGGCTCGCCGACGGCGTCGAGCGCGGCGCGCGTTGCAGCGAGCGCGGCGTCGAGCGTGAGCTGCTCGGCCCGCCGCGAGCCGTGTCCCGGCAGGTCGGGGACGAACACCCGCGCGCCGACGCCATCGGCGGTGCGGCTCGCGAGCTCCGTGAGCTCCTCGCAGTCGCCGCCGTAGCCGTGCAGGACGAGGCCGCAGCGAGGTTGCGGTGCCGTCGCCCGGCTCAGCGCAGAGTTCGCCTGAGGCCGTGCGTCGCCGGAGCACCAGATCGCACCTTCTGCGCGAGTGACTTCGGCCATGCTAGCCCTCCGTGACCTCGGCGATCGCCCACGCGGTCACGTCCACGAGCTCGCGAAGGTCGGCTTCGGGGATCGCCAGCGGCGGCATGAAGACGATCGTGTCGCCGAGAGGCCGGATGATGACCCCTCGCTCGCGCGCCTTGAGGATCACGCGCCGGCCGACGCGCTCGGCGACCGGGAAGGCGTCCCCGGTCGACTTGTCGGCGACCAGCTCGATGCCGACCATCATCCCGGCGCGGCGCACATCGCCCACGTGCGCCATCGCGGCGACCGGTTCGAGCATCCGTGCGAGCGCGTCGGCCGAGCGCGCAGCCCGGGCAACGACGTCGTGTCGCTCGATGAGATCGAGGTTCGCGATGGCGACCGCGCACGCGAGCGGATTGCCCGTGTACGTGTGACCGTGGAAGAACTGCTTGGATTCCTCGTACGTGCCGAGGAATGCCTCGTAGATCCTCTCGGTGGCGAGCGTGGCGGCGAGGGGCAGGTAGCCGCCGGTGATGCCCTTGGCGACGGCCATCAGGTCCGGTCGCACGTCCTCCTGCTCGCACGCGAACATCGAGCCCGTTCGCCCGAACCCCGTAGCGACCTCGTCGGCGATGAGAAGCACGTCATGCTCCCGGCACAGGTCGGCGATGCGCCGCAAATAGCCGGGGGGCTGCACGAGGATGCCCGCCGCGCCCTGGACCTTGGGCTCCATCACGAGGGCCGCCGTGCGCTCTGCTTCGGCAGCGAGCTTCTCCTCGAGCGCGTCGAGGCACCGAAGCCCGCAGCCGGGATACGAGGTGCCGACCGGACACCGATAGCAGTACGCCGCGTGCACTTTGGTCGCATCGAAGAGCATCGGGCCGAACTGCTGGTGGAACAGGTCGATCCCGCCCACGCTGACGGCGCCGATCGTATCGCCGTGGTACGCGTTCACGAAGCTCACGAACCGGCCCTTCTCGGGCCGACCCGTCTGCCGCCAGAACTGGAACGCCATCTTCAGCGCGATCTCGACGGCCGTTGAGCCGTTGTCGGAGTAGAAGACGCGCGTGAGGCCTTCCGGCGCGACTTCGGCGAGCTTGCCCGCGAGAACCGCCGAAGGCTCGTTCGACAGCCCGAGCAGCGTCGAATGCGCGACCTTGCCGAGCTGCGCGCGGACCGCATCGTCGAGCTCGCGGACGCGGTGGCCGTGAACGGTGACCCAGAGCGAGGACACACCGTCGATGTAGCGGCGCCCGTTCGTGTCCTCGAGTTGGCAGCCTGATGCTCGCGCAACCATGAGCGGAGCCGGGTCCTCGCCGAGGTACTCGCGCATCGCCGTGAAGGGGTGCCAGACGTGTTCGGCGTCCGCGGTGATCGCGGTCTGGTAGTCGGGGAGGCTCGGCGCGAGCGCGTCGAGGTCGATGTCGTCGAGGTGGTCGTCGATCTCTCCGAGGTCCCCCGCGTCGACATCGATGCCGGCGATCTCGCCGACGACGCCCACGACCGGAATGCCGGTCAGCCGAGCGAGTTCGTCCACGTTCGACCGCTCGGCCTCTCCGGGGTTCGAGGCCATGCGGTTCACCACGATCCCGAGGACGTCGACACCCCGGTTGCGGCACTCGGCGATCGTGAGCGCCGTGTGGTTAAGGGTGCCGATCGCGGGTCGAGCGACGACGATCGCCGGCAGCCCGAGTCCGACCGCGAGGTCGAGCACGTCGCGGCGGTCGTCGAGCGGGACGAGCGCGCCGCCGACGCCCTCGAGCAGGACAGCCGAACCGGCCCCGCTCAGCTCGCGGAAGCGCTCGATGATGCGGTCAGTGTCGATGGTGACGCCGTCGTCGCGGGCCGCCACGTGCGGCGCGAGCGGCTTCGTGAGGCGGTAGAGGCCGACCTCGTCCTCGGGCACGCCGGAAGCCTTCGCAAGGAACGACGTGTCCGCCCAGATAGGCCCGTCAGGTCCAGCGACAGCGCCCGAGGCGACCGGCTTGAACGGAACGACCGGCCGCCCCGCCCGCGCGAAGGCGCGCGTGAGCAGCGCCGTGACCACGGTCTTGCCCACGCCGGTATCGGTCCCGACCACGATTATCGAGGGAGCCTCAGCCAACGAGCCCCATCTCCTTCCCCATGCGCTCGAGCACTCCAAGCGCGAAATCGACGTCCTCGTCGGTATGAGCTGCCGAAAGCGTCATCCGCAAGCGCGCCCGTCCCTTCGGGACGCTCGGCGTCCGGATGGCCGGGATGAAGACGCCTTCCGCAAGACAAGCGTCCGAGAACCCCGTCGCGTCCTCCGAAGCGCCGACGATGATCGGCACGATCGGCGTGAATCCCTCGGGGACCTCGAAGCCGACAACCGACAGTGCGGCGCGCACCCGCGCCGAGATCGCGAGCACGCGGGTCTGGCGCTCGGGCTCCTCGGCGAGCAACTCGACCGCGCGCGCGGCGGCGGCGACGGAGGCGGGCGGCAGGCCGGTGCTGAAGATGAAGGGGCGCGACTTGTTGACGAGGTACTCGGCCACCGCGCTCTCGCAGGCGACGAACCCGCCGAGCGAACCGAGCGCCTTGCTGAGCGTCCCGACCTCGATGTCGGCGTGCGCACCGAAGTGACCGCTCGTGCCCGCGCCGTTCGGACCTACGACACCGGTGCCATGCGCGTCGTCGACGATGAGAATGCAGTCGTGTTCGTCAGCGATGCGCCGGAGCTCACCGATCGGCGCGAGATCGCCGTCCATCGAGAAGACCCCGTCGGTCACGATGAAGCGACGGCCGTCTACATCGCGATCGGCGCGAAGCATCGCCTCCAGCCGGTCGGTCGCGACATGGGGGTACCGACGACGCTCGGCGTCGCTCAGCGCAACGCCGTCGTAGATGCTCGCGTGGTCGAGCTTGTCGACGAACATGGTGTCGCCCGTGCCCGCGATCGAGGACAGCAGCCCCGTATTCGCCGCATAGCCCGTGGCGAAGACCATCGCCGATTCGGTCCCCTTCAGCCTCGCGAGTGAGGCCTCAAGCCGTCGGTAGAGCGGGTGGTTGCCTCCCACGAGACGCGACGCCGACGCCGACGCCCCGTAGCGAGCCACAGCCAGCTCCGCCTCGCGCACGACGTCCGGGTGATGCGACAGGCCCAAGTAGTCGTTCGCGGAGAACACGAGCGCTTCGCGGCCGTCGATGACCGCCCGCATCGGGCCGAGATCATCCTGCTCACGCAAGCGCCGGCGAACACCCTCGGCCTCCAGCCGGTGCATCTCGCGCTCGATGCTCTCACGCATCGAGGGGTCGCGCCTCCAGATCGAGGGCGTCGATAGTGGCGAGATCGTCGGCCACGCTAGGCCCGGCCGTCGTGAGCAGGTCGCCGACGAGCATGGCGTCCACTCCGCTCGTGAGTGGCACCTCCGCCGACGCGCCGAAGGTGCTCTCGCGCCCTCCCGCGAGCCGGAGCCTCGTCTTCGGCATGACGAGCCGATAGATCGCGAGGTACTTCGCAGCCTCGGTGGCCGAGATCTTCTCGCGGTGCTCGAG
The DNA here is from genome assembly GCA_016213085.1 of Coriobacteriales bacterium. GTDB lineage: Bacteria > Actinomycetota > Coriobacteriia > Anaerosomatales > JACRBU01 > JACRBU01. The sequence continues at coordinate 4,467 of JACRBU010000014.1, read as the reverse complement.
CGGCGTGCCCGGACGAGGGTCGAGGAAGTTCACCGGCACGCAGTCGGGACCCAGCTCGCGCAGCTCGAGGGCGAATTCGATGCGCTGCCTCGGGGTCTCGCCGAGGTTGAGGATTCCTCCCGAGCACGTCTCGAGGCCGGCCTCCTGCGCCATGCGAACGACCGCAACGCGGTCGTCGTAGCTGTGCGTCGAGCAGATACTGCCGAAGTGGCTCCGCGCGGTCTCCAGGTTGTGGTGGTAGCGATCGAGCCCCGCGTCGACGAGTCGCTTCACCCTCTCCGGGGTGAGGCTGCCAAGCGACGCGCACCGCCCGAGACCGGTCGAGGCTCCCATCTTCGCCACCGAATCGACCGCGATCGCGAAATCCTCGTCCGACAGCGCGCCACCGCTGGTAACGATGCCGAGGCGATGCGCCCCGCTCGCCTCCGCTCGCTTCGCTGCCTCGACGATCTCCTCGGCGGAACTCATCGCCTGGATGTCGCACACGCCGTGGTAGTGGGCCGACTGCGCACAGAACGCGCAGTCCTCTCCGCACGCGCCTGTTCGGGCCGAAACGATCGAGCACAGATCGACTGAGCGCCCGGACAAGCGCCTGCGCACGCGGTCCGCGAGCGCAGACAACGCAGGCACGAGCTCGTCGGGGAGCTCAGTGAGAGCGAGCGCCTCATCGAAGGTGACAGGGCTCTCTTGCTCGATTCTCGCCTCAAGCCGATCGAGCAGCCTGCGAAAGTCGGCGTCCGTGTTGTAAACCTCTGCTGAATTCATGGTTTACAACCCTACCATCGGGCCCGCCGGAGGAGCAATGCCCTCAACCGCATCGTCGTCAGCATTCCCGGCCCGCTCGCCCCTTCGGGCTCGTGGGGCCGCCCGCCTTCGGCCTCGTAGCGCCACTCGACTCCGAAGCCGTAGCGCCACTCGACTCCGAAGCCGTAGCGCCCACCCGCCCTACAGTCCGCAGATGCGTACCCACCGCGTCGAAACGCAGGGAGGTGATTGTTCGATGGCCATCGAATCCAGCGAGGAGGCGTCGACCATCATCGAACGATGGCTTTTCGAGTCACCCCACCCCCCCGCCGCCTGCAGGTCTCGAGAGATGGAGAGACTGACGCTCAGCCGACGCTCAGAATAGTCCCGGGTCCGGCTCGCCTAACGCCGCGCTCAGATCGGCCTGGCCGACGCCCTCGATCTCCAGCAGCTTGTGCCGCGACACCTCGCCGCGCAGCACTCGCACCGAGCTCTTCGGAACGCCGAGGGCCTTCGCGATCACCTTGCACACGGCAGCGGTCGCCTTCCCGCCTTCGGGCGCGGCGGTGACGCGAACATGAAGCTCGCTCCCCTTCCAGCCCGAGACCTCATCGCGACCGGACTTCGGCGTGACGACTACCGCTAGCTGCACCGACATCGCGACTCTCGCTAGTCGATCTCCTCGATGTCGACGTCGTCGTCGCGCTCACCGAGGCGGCCGAGCGACGGCATCTGGAACTCGTCGGGCTCGTCGAGCGAGGGAACATCCGGACCGAGATCGACCTCGCCGACCTCGCCCAGCGCGACGCTCTGTACGAAACCGCTCGCGGGCGGCTCCTCGACGATCTGCGCCGGCACGGGCGCCGCGACGGCATCGTGCTCCATCTCGAGGCGAGGTGCCGGGGCCTCCTCTTCGGTGGGTCCGGGCAGCGGAGGAGCGGTCGGCTCGCTGCCGATGTCGCCGAAGTCGAGCGACGCGAACGCCTCGTCCGCAGCCTGCGGACTGAGCTGCTGCTGCGGGCGCACCGCCACGTCGCCGATGATGCCCTCCTCGGTCTCGCCGAGCATCACCTCGACGTCGCTCGGCAGCTCGATCTCGGCGATCTGGCGCTGGTAGCCGTCGAGCATCTGCTTGAGCCTGGCGCGGAAGTCCTCTTCGGCCTGCTTGATTCGAACGAGCTCGCCCTGGACCTGCTGCTTGCGCGAGAGCGCGTTGTGGATGATCTCCTTCGCCTTGACCTCGGCGTCGCGAAGCATCGTGTCGGCCTCGGTCTGCGCCTTGGTCTGGATGTCCTCGGCGGAGCGCTGAGCGGCCACGAGCGTGTTGTTGATCGTCTGGCGCTGCATCTCGAACTCGTTGAGCCGCTGCTGCGCGGCCTCGAGCTTCTCGGAGAGGTCGATGTTCTCCTTGAACAGCCGCTCGAACTCGTCGGCGACCTCGTCGAGGAACTGATCGACCTGCTCCTCGTTGTAGCCACGCAGCGAGTGGCCGAATTCCTTGTGGTGGATGTCGAGCGGCGTGAGCTTCATCGGACCCTCCAGAGCCTTACAGACTTCCGAGCAGCGGCACGATCACGTAGGACAGCACCAGCTGCAGCACCAAATACGCGACGATGGGCGAGATATCGATCATCCCGATAGGCGGGATGATACGACGAAACAGAGAGATGTAGGGTTCGACCACCGTTCCGAGCACCCTGCGGATCTCATCCACCGCCTCGATCGACGTGAACCATGACATGAGCACGTACACGATGATGAGGATCCCGTAGAAGCTACCGATGGCCTGCACGATCCTGGCGAGCTGCGGCCCCATCAGCCAAGCTCCTTGGCGCGCTTCGCAGCCGCATCGACCGCGGCCATGATCGCCGAGCGGACGCGGCCCTTCTCGAGCGCTTCGAGGGCGGCGATCGTGGTGCCCCCGGGGCTCGCGACCTGGTCGATAAGCGCTTCGGGGTGCAACCCCGACTCCTCGATCAACGTGGCGGTTCCCTTCATCGTCTGCACCGCAAGCCGCTGAGCGACCTCGCGTGTAAGCCCCTGCCGAACGCCGGCGCGCGCAAGCGCGTCGACGATGAGCGCCATATACGCGGGCCCCGATCCCGAGATCGCCGTCGCCGCGTCCTGATGCGCCTCGTCGATGACGACCGCCTCCCCGAGTGCGGCGAAGATGCGCCGCGCGAGTTCGACGTCTTCAGAAGTTGCCTCGGTACCCCCGCTGATCACCGTCATCCCCTCGCCGACCATCGCCGGCGTGTTCGGCATGACGCGCACCACGGCGGTACCGCTCGGCAGGAGCGACTCCAGTCGTGCCGTCGTGATGCCCGCCGCGATCGAGACAACGAGCGCATCGCCGATGTGCGCGGCGAGCGAGGAGAGCACGGGATCGATCACCTGCGGCTTGACCGCCAGGATGACGATGCCGGCACCGGCGAGCGCATCCGCCCCGTCGGCGACGACGCGCACCGCGTGTGCGGCGGAGAATTCGGTGCGGCGAGTCTCGTTCGGCTCAGCGACGACGATCCGGCCCGCATCAAGCGCACCGGAGAGCACGAGCCCGTGGACGATCGCCTCGCCCATCCGGCCGCCCCCGATGACCGCCAAGTCCCCTGTGATCTGGATGCGTTCGGTCACTCGCCGCTACTCCCCGAACAGCCCGGTGTCGCGCAGACGGCGACGCTCGGCGTCCGATACCTCGACGTTGTGCGGCGTGAGCATGAAGACCTTGTCCGAGACCTTCTGAAGGTTGCCGTCGAGGCCGTAGGTGAGACCCGAGGCGAAGTCGATGAGGCGCTTTGCGAGGTCGGGCGAGGTCATCGTCATGTTCATGATGACCGGCGTGCCCTCCTTGAGCTTGTCCGCGATCGGCTGGGCCTCGCCGTAGCTCTTCGGCTCGGCGATGTGCATCTTGACCTGCGGGGCGACCGGCGTCACTGAGGCCGCTCCGGTCGGCACGGAGCGTAGTGCGGCCTCGCTGCGCGACCGCATCGATTCGACGCGCTCGCGCTCTGCGCGCCGCGACGAGCGGGTCTCAGTCGTCCTGTCGACGCGCTTGACGCCGACGCCGGTGCCGTACGGCGACTCGTAAGCGGGTCGGCGGCTCGCCGAAGGCTCCCAGTCCTCGTCATCATCGCCGGACTCAGGATCGTAGTACTCCTCGTCCTCGTAGTACTCCTCGTCCCAGTCATCGTCAGCCAGGCCGAGGCGCACCTTCATGTTGTGCCACCAGCTCACGCGGATTCTCCCAACTCGCTCTTTGCGGCGTTACCTGCCGAAGATCGCACGACCGACGCGAACGATCGTGGCCCCCTCCTCGACGGCGACGCGAAAATCGTTGCTCATCCCCATCGAAAGCTCGTCTAACTCTACACCATCCGGAGCGCGTTCCCGCAGGCTCCCGGCGAGTTCGCGGAGCCCTCGGAAGACCTCCCGAACGTCCTCCGCCCGGGCGGCCCAGGGGGCCATCGTCATCAGCCCGCGGACCCGCACGTTCTCGGCGTCGGTGGCCTCGCGAACGGCCTCCTCGACGTCGCGTGGCGCGAAGCCGTGCTTGGCCTCCTCGCCCGAGACGTTCACCTGCAGGAGCACGTCCTGGACGACGCCGCGCTCGGCGGCCCTTCGATCGATCTCGTGCAGGAGCCTGAGCGAATCGACGGAGTGGATCAGATGGGCCCGCCCCACGACGTCTTTGACCTTGTTCGTCTGGAGCGAGCCGATGAAGTG
>JACRBU010000201.1 GCA_016213085.1 Coriobacteriales bacterium | reverse complement strand
TCCCGACGGACAAGATCCGCGACGTCATCGGCTCGGGCGGCAAGGTCGTCCGTGGCATCCAGGAAGAGACCGGCGCGCAGATCGACATCCAGGAAGACGGCACGATCTTCGTGGCCAGCCGCGATCTTGGCGGCGAGGAAGCGGTCCGCCGCATCCAGGCCATCGTGAAAGAGGTCGAGATCGGCGAGAAGTACCACGGCCGCGTGGTCTCGATCCAGCCGTTCGGCGCATTCATCGAGCTGCTGCCGGGCAAGGACGGGCTGCTGCACGTTTCGCGCGTGGCGCAGGGCCGGGTCGACAAGGTCGAAGACGTGCTCGCCATCGGCGACGAGGTCGAGGTCGAGGTCATCGACATCGACGATCGCGGCAAGGTCTCGCTGGACCGCCTCGACAAGCCGCCGGCGCCTCCGCGTGCCGAAGGCTCGGGCGGCGGAGATCGTGGCGACCGCGGGGACCGCGGACCGCGCCGCGAGGGTGGCGGCGGAGGTCGCGGCGGCGATCGCAAGCCCAGGAGACACCACTAGGGCGACCCATCAACGCATCCAACGGCCTCGGCGCCCGTGCGCCGGGGCCGTTGTGTATCTGGGCTGCAGATGCTCCTTCGGCAACGGGCGCGTGACGGCCTCGCGCCCGCAGGAGCATCGTGTCGTAACGGGAAGCTAGAATGAGTGGAAGCGCCGAATCGGCGCATCGCACCCGAGGGGAGCCGGTTTGCACTACGACAAAACCGTTCTGGACAATGGCGTCACCATCCTCTCCGAGCACATGGAGGAGGTCCGCTCGATCGCGCTGGGCATCTGGTTCGCGGTCGGCAGCCGCGACGAGTCGCCAGAAGAGGCGGGCATGTCGCACTTCATGGAGCACATGATGTTCAAGGGCACGCCCACGCGCTCCGCCCGCGACATCTCCGAGGCATTCGACCGCATCGGCGCCGAGCTCAACGCCTTCACGTCGAAGGAATACACCGCGTACTACGCGCGTTTCGTCGACGAGCACCTGGACTCGGCGTTCGAGATCCTCTCGGACATGGTGACGAACGCCTCGCTGACCGACGAATCCGCGTTCAGCGAACGCGAGGTCGTCATCGAGGAGATCGCGCGCACCGAAGACCAGCCCGACGACCTCGTGCACGAGGTGTTCGCGCACACGCTCTGGCCGAGCCACCCCATCGGCCTACCGATCCTCGGGAGCCGCGAGACCGTCGGCGGCTTCAACCATGCACAGTCCGCCGCATTCCGCGAGCGCCACTACCTGACCGGCAACGCGATCGTCGCGGCCGCCGGCAACGTCGATCACGGCGAGCTCGTGAAGCTCGCGACCAAGCACCTCGGACTGCCGAATGGGCCGCGCTCCGAGCGCCCGCGCGCGAACTCCGTCGCCGAGCCCAAGCTTGCCGTGATGCGCAAGGACACCGAGCAGGCGCACATCGTCTACGGCACGAGCGTCTTCGACGCCAACGATCCTGATCGATTCCCGCTGGCGGTACTCGACGGCATCCTCGGCGGAGGCATGGCGTCGCGCCTGTTCCAGGAGATCCGCGAGAAGCGCGGCCTCGTGTACGCCGTGTACAGCTTCCAAGCGCTCTACCAGGACACCGGCGAGTTCGCGGTCTACGCGGGCACGCGCCCTGAGAACGCCGAGGAGGTCGTCAAGCTCATCCAGACCGAGATGGAGAAGGTCGCGATGAGCGGAGTGACCACCGAGGAGCTCGACCGCGTGAAGCAGGCCGCCAAGGGCCACCTCGTGCTCGGCATGGAAGCCACGCGCAATCGCATGACGCGCCTCGGCAAGAACGAGACCACCAGTACCGAGATGCTCTCGGCCGACGAGATCATGGAGCGTTTCGACGCTGTGACCATGGAAGACCTGCAGCGGGTCGCCGCCGACGTGCTCGGCCGCGAGCGCGTTCTCGCCGCGATCGGACCGTTCGAGGCGGCCGAGCTCGAGCACCTGGTCGGGGGTGGCGCGCAGTGATTCGCGCGCTCGTGAGCGGCGCCGCCGGCAAGGTGGGCTCCGAGGTCGTTCGCGCTGTGACGGCGGCCGAGGGGATGGAGGTCGTTGCGGCGGTCGACCCCGGGGCAGCCCCCGGCGAGGTCGATGATGGTGCCGGCGGCCGCATCGCGCTTTCGGGCGATCTCGCGGCGGCGCTAGCCGAGGTCAAGCCTGACGTCATGGTCGACTTCACACACCCGAGGGTGGTCAAGGACAACGTCTGGACAGGCCTTTCGGCCGGAGTCGACATCGTCCTCGGCACCACCGGTCTTTCCGAGGAGCAGCTTGCCGCGCTTGCCGCAGACGCTCCAGCCGGCACGACGCTCTTCTTCGCACCGAACTTCGCGATCGGCGCGGTACTGATGATGCTCTTCGCCGAGCAGGCGGCGCGATACATGCCCAACGCCGAGATCGTCGAGCTCCACCACGACAAGAAAGCTGACGCGCCCAGCGGCACGGCGATCCGTACCGCTCGCATGGTTGCTGCGGCGCGGTCGACAACGCCTGAAGTCCCTGGGAAGGACACGGAACTCCCGGGCATGGAGGGCGCGCGGGGGGCTCTTGTCGACGGCGTGCATGTCCACTCCGTGCGCTCGCCGGGACTCGTGGCGCACCAGGAAGTCATCTTCGGCGGGCAAGGGCAGACACTCACGATCCGCCACGATTCGATCGACCGGACGTCGTTCATGCCGGGAGTGGTCTTGGCGATCCGCGAGGTAGGCGCGCGCGAGGGGCTCGTCGTCGGCCTCGAGAAGCTGATGGGGGAATAGCGTCTCTGCCTGGCCGGGCCCGTCAACGCTTCGGTCACAGGCGGTCGCACATGTGTTCGATGTCCGACAGGTATGGCACAATACGGTCAATGGCAGACTGCGCTGCCATTGACCCCGGGATTCGAGCAGACGCCTGCGGCGCAGCTCAATCCCGGGCGCACGCAATTCAATCGCCATCTCGATCGCGACCGCGCTTCACTGCACGCTGTAACGAGGGGATTCACGATGACTGAGCCGCGCTTCGGCCGTCTGATAACAGCGATGGTCACGCCGTTCACGCCCGACGGCGAGCTCGACCTTGCTCGCGCTCAGGAACTCGCGAACCGGCTTCTGGAGAAGGGCAGCGACGCGCTCGTCGTCTGCGGGACGACCGGCGAATCGCCAACCGTGTTCTACGACCAGAAGATGGAGCTGTTCCGGGCCGTTGTCGACGCCGTCGGCGGACACGCGCCCGTGATCGCGAACGCGGGCGACAACTGCACCGCCGACTCGATCGAGTTCGCCGAGAAGGTCGTCGATCTGGGCGTGGACGGCATCATGGCTGTGGTGCCCTACTACAACAAGCCCCCGCAGGAGGGGCTCTACGAGCATTTCCGCGCGGTCGCCCGCGCGGTGGACGTCCCGGTCGTGCTCTACAACATCCCGGGCCGTTGTGTGATCAACATGACCGCCGAGACCACGCTGCGCCTCGCGCACGACTGCGAGAACATCGTCGCGGTCAAGGAGGCCAGTGGCGATCTGACCCAGATCGCGCAGATCATCGACGGCGCTCCTGAGGGCTTCGAGGTACTGTCAGGCGACGACGAGATGACGCTGCCGCTCATGGGTCTGGGCGGCACGGGTGTCATCTCGGTCGTCAGCCACGTCGCGGGAGAGCGCTTCCGCGAGATGATCGAGGCGCAGGCGTCGGGGAACCACACCCACGCGCTGCGTATCCATCTTGAGTTGTTGCCGCTCGTGAAGGCGCTCTTCATGACGGCTAATCCCATCATGGTCAAGAAGGCGCTCGAGCTTCAGGGCTTCCCGGTGGGCGGGGTCCGGCTTCCGCTGATCCCCGCGACCGACGGGCAGACCGCCGAGCTCGAGCGCGTCATGCGCCACGTGGGCGTGTTGTAGCGCTCGAAGAGCTGCCAACAGCGCGACCCGCGCGGCGAGAGAGGAGCCGCTGGCTCAACATGTCCAGGACAAGACAGCACCTTCGCGTCATTCCCCTTGGGGGGCTCGACGAAATCGGCAAGAACATGACCGTGCTTGAATTCGGCAACGACATGGTCGTTATCGACGCGGGCCTTATGTTTCCAGATGAAGACCATCCTGGCGTAGACCTGATCCTTCCCGACTACAGCTACATCGTGAAGCGCAAGGACAAGCTGCGGGGCATCGTGATCACCCACGGTCACGAAGACCACACCGGAGCGCTCCCGTACTTGCTCAAAGACCTCGGATTGCCGGTTCCGGTGCTGGGCTCAAAGCTCACCCTCGGCATCCTGCGGCCCAAGCTCGAGGAACATGGGCTGAAGAAGGCCAAGCTCAGAGAGGTCCGCTCGGGCGGTCACGTCAACCTCGGACCTTTCGGCTTCGACTTCTTGCCGGTCAATCACTCGATCCCGGATGGATTGGCGCTGGTCGTACGCACGCCGGTGGGTGACATCCTGCACACGGGCGACTACAAGTTCGACCAGACACCCATCGACGGGCGCCTCGCTGACTACGCCGGCTTCACCAAGGCCGGCAAGCGCGGTGTCAAGCTGATGCTGAGCGACTCGACGAACGCGGAACGCCCGGGCGTCACGCTCTCAGAAGCCGAGGTCGGCAAGACGATCCACGAGATCATCGCGGAAGCCGAACAGCGCGTCATCGTCGCGAGCTTCGCGAGCCACATCCACCGTCTGCAGCAAGTGATCGACGCCGCGGTCGCCGCGGACCGCAAGGTTGCGGTGACCGGCCGCTCGATGCTCAACAACACTCGAATCGCCCGTGAGCTCGGCTACCTCCACATCGACGAAGACGACCTCATCGACGCGTACGAGCTCGGGGACCTGCCACCCGAGAAGATCGTGGTCCTCTCCACCGGAAGCCAGGGCGAGCCGCTTTCTGCACTCGCGCGCATGGCGAACGGCGACCACAAGACCGTCCAGATCGAAGAGGGCGACACCGTGATCATCTCTGCGACTCCCGTGCCGGGCAACGAGAAGGCCGTCAGCCGCATCATCAACCGGCTCGCCAAGGCCGGCGCCAACGTCGTGCACAAGGACATCGCGCGCGTCCATGTCTCCGGACACGGTTCAGCCGAGGACTGCAAGCTCATGCTGAACCTCGTCACGCCCACGTACTTCATGCCGGTACACGGCGAGACGCGACATCTCGCGGCGCACGCACGCCTCGCCGAATCCGTCGGCGTCCCGCGGGAGAACATCTTCGTCTGCGACAATGGCGACGTGCTCGAAGTCGACGAGAAGGGTGTGCGTCACGGCGAGCGAGCCGGAGCAGGCATCGTGTACGTCGACGGCCTCCACGTCGGCGACCCAGGACACCCCGTGTTGCGCGACCGCCAGGTACTTGCCTCTGACGGCATCGCCACCGTCGTCGTCGCGCTCGACGCCGAGACTCGTGCGGTGTCCGGGGAGCCCGAGATCATCGCGCGCGGCGTGACCATGGGCGATGGCGAAGAGCTCCTCGAGGAGGCGCGCGCCAGGATCACCAAGAAGCTCGTCAAGCTCGCCGCCGAAGGCGTGACCGATTCGGCGATCATCCGCAATGCGATC
>JACRBU010000016.1 GCA_016213085.1 Coriobacteriales bacterium | reverse complement strand
TCGTCGGCGCCGGGCGAGGTCAGGCCTTCTGTGCTGCCGAACGCGACAGGTCCTTCAAGCTCGAGGTCGCCGCCTTGCACCGATGATTCGATGCCGGTCTCGATCCGGATCGTGCCGGTCTTCGGGAAGGTGAGCCGCGGATCTCTGAGCAGCGCCGTCGTCGAGCCTTCGCGGTAGGTGAACGGGTAGATGGCGAGCAGCGCGGTCGCTTCTTCGCCGGTGAACGTGGCCTCGAAAGGATGGCCGCCGACGCCACGGTACGCGGTCAACTCTGTTGGACTTGGCGGCAGGGTCGCGTCGACACCTGCTTTGCGCATCGCCGATGCCCACGCCTCGCGGTATGGCTCGGTCGATCCCTCTTCGGGGGTCGAGGTAAGACGCACGAGCAGCACGGTTCCGACGGCCACGGCGACGACTACGACGAGCAGGATGGCGAGCGCGATGAGCCCGCCGCGGCGAGGGGTCGAGTCGGTTGCTGAGTCCTGCGTGGCAGACATCGGGTCCTTTCGTCTCTGATGCCTTGAAGGGTACCGCGAGGGAGGCGATGCTTGTCAGGTCGCCCACGTTTGGAGACGCAGCCGGTGTATTCCGCCGATACGAACAGCGCCGCCCGACTCGAACGAATGGCCGCCGAGCAGCTGCGGCGCTACGTCGAGACCGCGCGCCGTAGCTACCCCGAGATCGGCGCCGACATGCTGGAGGTCGCCGGCGGGGTCGCGGTGTGGATCGGCGGCGGTCTTCCCGAGAACGAGGCGTGCGCGCTGGGGTTCGCGGGCCCGGTCACCCACGACGAGGTCGCCGAGCTCGAGTGGTTCTTCGCGAGCCGCGGCGAACGCGCGAGCGCGACGGTGTGTCCTCTCGCTGACGCGTCGCTCGCGGCCATCCTCTCCGAGCGCGGCTGGGCGACGAGCGGGTTCGAGAACGTGCTCGTGCGCGAGCTGGTGGCGGGCGAGCCCTTTGCGCCCCCCGATCCGGGGATCGAGATCGCCGAAGTCGCGTCGGACCTTCAGCGGGCGACGTGGGCGCAGGCGCTCTCCGACGGCTTCTGCGCGCCGCGCGACCCGACCGACGCGCAGCTCCGGCTCGGCAAGATCGCCGCGAGCCGCGCAGAATCGACGCTGCTGATCGCGCTGGTCGATGGCCGGCCCGCGGGAACCGCCGAGCTCGACATCGACGACGGCTATGCCTGGCTGCTCGCCGATGCGACACTGCCGCAGTATCGCGGTCGCGGGGTCCATTCGTCGCTTCAGCGTTTCCGCCTGCAAGCGGCTGCGGATGCAGGTTGCGATCTCGCGGTCACCGAGGTCGTCCCGGGCAGCAGCGCGCATCGCAATGCCGAGCGCGCGGGCTTCCGAGTGGCGTACACTCGCGTGCTGATGCGGGCGCCGGAGCTTACGCGCGTCCGAGGGGTCGGGCTATGAGGTCGGGGAGGCGCTCATCGTGATCGGGGTAATCGGCGCAACGATCGCAGCGGTCCTTCTGGCCGCCGTCTGTGGCTACCTGGCCGGCTCCCGCGTCAGGAGCAATGCGGTCGCCTACGGGGTGCTCAACGGGGTTGTCCTGATGGTCGGGGTGCTCGCGGCCTATCGGGGCCAAGTCGGTTCGATGCCGTGGATGGCCTTCGCGGGGATCGGTCTCATCGCCGGCGGGCTCGCGGGCCTTCGGCATGGCTACGGCAGGCCATTCGGGGGCTTGGTCGGCGTGCGCGACGATGCTGAAGATTAACTCCTGATTCGCACAGGCGCCGGGTGGGTGGCTCCGGATTCAGAACGCTGCGCGGGCAGCGAGGGTCAGCGCCCTTGCTGCTCGCGCAGCAATTTCTCGATCTCGTCCGGGCGGAAGTCGACGACGATTCCGTCGCCGCACTCGAAGGTCGGCGTATGGAGGCGGCCCAGGTTGTGGCCCGCGGCCCGCATCCGGCCTGCTTCGTCAACATCGACGTCGATCTCGGTGTAGGGGATGTCGTTCTCTGCCAGCCACTTGCGCGCGCGTGCGCAATCGCCGCACCACGTGCGGCAGTACACGATCAGGGCGGGGATGTTCTCGGCCGACTGGAAGTCCTGCGCGTTCTCGTCGATCATGGCGGCACCTCTCTGGGCGGCGTGCGGCCCTTCGGCAGGCTCATACCCGGCGCGCCGTCGGGCCCGCGCCTCGGGTAGAATCGAAGCCGAGCCGTCGCGGTGCGCGACGGACACCATCCGAGGGGAGTTTCCGTGGCTGAAGAGGCCCACTCGCTCGCCGTCTTCATCGATTTCGAGAACGTCGCACTCGGTGCCGAGCGACCGAACGTCAACGGTCGGCGGCGGCGCACAACGGCGGCGCCGAAGAAGCCCGAGCCGCTCGACATGAAGCGCATCCTCGAACGACTGGTGGAGAAGGGCAAGATCGTCTCGAAGCGGGCCTACGCTGACTGGAGCCGATTCGGCGACTACGTGGGGCCGATGCACGAGCTGGGAATCGAGCTCACCGAGATCCCGGTGCGGGGGATGACCGGGAAGAACTCGGCGGACATCCGGCTCGCGGTCGACGCGATGGAGCTCTCCCACGCCAAGGAGCACATCGACACGTTCGTAATCGTGTCGGGCGACTCGGACTTCACGCCGCTTGTCTCCAAGCTCAAGGAGAACGGCAAGATCGTAGTGGGCGTTGGCATGCGCGACTCGACGAGCGATCTGCTTGCCGCCAACTGCGACGAGTTCATCTACTACGAAGACATCGGCATGACGAGCTCGCCGTCGATCGGGACTACGGTCCCGAGCAAGAAGAAGCCGGCGTTCCAGCTGCTGTTCGAGACGATCGAGGCGCTCCAGCGCGAGAACGTCGGGGCGATGCACTCGTCGCTCGTGAAGGACACGATGCGTCGCAAGCAGCCGCAGTTCTCGGAATCGAGCTACGGGTACCGGTCGTTCTCGCAGATGCTCGAGGACGCCCAGCAACTCGGCTTCATCACGCTTCGCACCGACACGCGCAGCGGGACCTACGTGGTCGAGGGGTTCTCGCGGTAGTGAACCGCAGCGACGAGCCGCGCCGTGGCTGATCGGACCGAGTTCCATTTCTTCGCGCCGTGCCCGCGCGGTCTCGAGAAGCTGCTCGCCGATGAGCTGCGGACGCTTCGCGCTGCCGGGGTGCGGCAGCAACGCTCGGGGGTTCTGTTCCGCGGGCCGGTGGCGACGGGACTTCGGGTCGTGCTGTGGTCCCGGATCGCGTCGCGGGTGCTCCTGCGGCTCGCCGAGTGCGACGCGTCGACCGCCGATGCGCTGTACGACTGCGTTCGCGAACTGGTGTGGGAGGACCACGTCCGCGCGAACGGGACGCTCGCGGTCGACGCCGTGGGAACGAACACGGCGTTGCGCAACACGCAGTTCACGGCGGTTCGCGTGAAAGATGCGATCGCTGACCGCTTTCGGGAGCGCTTCGGCCGACGGCCGAGCGTCGACGTGCAGGCGCCCGACATCCGCGTGAATGTCGCCGTGCGCGAAGCGAAGGCGACGGTCTCGCTCGACCTCGGCGGCGAAGCGCTGCATCGCCGCGGCGTGCGGCCCGAGCGCGGCGTAGCAGCGCCGCTCAAGGAGAACCTGGGCGCGGCGCTTCTGCTGCTCGCGGAGTGGCCGCGGATCGCCGAAGGTGGCGGGGCGTTCCTCGATCCGTGCGTGGGGTCGGGGACGCTCGCGCTCGAAGCGGCGCTCATCGCCGGCGACATCGCGCCGGGGTTGCTCGGCGGGCGTCCGGGTGTCTCGCGCTGGAGTGGGCTCGACGAATCGGTCTGGCGCGGTTTGCTGGAAGAGGCCGAGGCGCGACGCGAGGCGGGGCTGCTGCAGCTGCCGACGATCGTGGGGACCGATCGCGACCCGGCCGCCGTGGAGGCGGCCCGCTCGATGATGCGACGCGCGGGGCTCGAGCGGCGCGTGCGCATCGAGCGGCGGGCCGTGGAGGATGCCGAGCGTCCGCAGGGCGACGACGTCGCAGCGGGTGGGCTCCTGGCCTGCAACCCGCCGTACGGCGAACGTCTCGGCGAGCGCGAGGAGCTCGCGGCGCTGTACGCGACGATGGCGCGCGTTCTTGCCGAGCGCTTCGACGGGTGGACACTCGCCACGGTGTCGCCCGATGAGCGCCTCCCCGTGGCGCTCGGCCTACCGCAGCGCACCCACGTCGAGACGATGAACGGTCGGATTCCGGTGGCGATGCGCGTCTTCGACGTCACGGCCGGTGCTGCCAGGCCGCGAGCGGTCGGTGCGGCGGCGGTCGACACCGAGGCCTTCGGCAATCGGTTGCGCAAGCGGGCGAAGCATCTTGGCAAGTGGGCGCGCCGGGAGGGCGTGACGTGCTATCGCGTCTACGACGCCGACCTGCCCGACTTCAACGTGGCGATCGATCTCTACGGGGGTGCGGGACCTGACGCAGGTCGGCGGTGGTTGCACGTCGCGGAGTACGCTGCGCCGAGCGACATCGAGGCGGACGTGGCGGCGGCCCGGCTCTCCGCAGCGGTGCCGGTTGCTGCCGAGGTGCTGGGCATCGCGGCCGACGACGTCTTCGTGAAGCGCCGCGAGCGTCAGAGGGGCGCGGCGCAGTACGAGCGGGTGAGCGAGCGCGCCGCGATCGGCGTGGTCGCTGAGGACGGGCTGCTGTTCGAGGTCAACCTCTCCGATTACCTCGACACCGGCCTCTTCCTCGATCACCGCATCACCCGGCATATGCTGCGCGAGATGGCCGAGGGCGCGCGATTCCTGAACCTGTTCGCCTACACGGGGACGGCGAGCGTTTACGCCGCCGCGGGCGGGGCGGCCTCGACCACGACCGTCGACCTCTCTGCGACGTATCTCGCCTGGGCGGAGCGCAACATGGTCCGCAACGGGTTCGGCGGGCCGGAGCACGAGCTCGTGCGCGCCGACGTGATGCAGTGGGTCCGCAATGCGCAGGCCGAAGGCGAGCGGTTCGACCTCATCTTCTGCGACCCGCCGACGTTCTCGACGTCCAAGCGCATGCAGGAGACGCTCGACATCCAGCGCGATCACGTGCGGCTGCTCCGCGACGTCGGAGGACTGCTGGCCGAGGGCGGTACGCTCGTGTTCTCGACGAACCGCAAGGGCTTCCGGCTGGATGTGGATGGGGTCGCCGCCGCCGGTCTGGTAGCGCGGGATATCACCGCCCGCACGATTCCACCGGACTTCGAGCGCCATGCGGGGATACACCATGCATTCGAGGTAAGGCGCGCGGGAGGAGTGACGTGACGCAACTCGCTTTCGAGCTCACCGACGGGCTCCCGCAATTCGTGGTCCGCGAGAGTCCGCGGGCACGTCGCGTCCGGCTCGTCGTGAGCGCACGCGAAGGGCTCGTGGTCGTCGTGCCGAGGGGCTTCCCGCAGGCCAAGATCGGCGCGATCGTCGAGTCGAAGCGCGCGTGGGCCGAGCGGGCACTGGAAGCGGTCGCCGAACGCCGCGAGCTCTTCGCGAGAGGCGCCGAAGCGATGCTTCCCGCCGAAGTCGTCCTCGCCTCGACAGGCGAGGTCTTCCCGGTGCTGCGGGTGCCGACGCGGGCGGGCAGCGTGCGCGCGGTCGAGTCCGCGAGCGGCGTGGAGCTTCACGGGTGCGTCGAGGACGCCGAGGCATGCCTGGGCGCCCTCAACCGCTGGCTCGACCGCGTGGCGAAAGAGCGGCTGCTGCCCCTCGCGCACGCGGTCGCGGAGCGACACGGGTTCGAGGTCGCGTCGGTCAGGGTGCGCAAGCAGCGGTCGCGCTGGGGGAGTTGCTCCGGTCGCGGGACGATCTCGCTCAATCGTACGCTCGTCTTCCTGCCGCCCGAGCTGGTGACCGCGGTCACGCTGCACGAGCTGGTCCACCTGCGCGAACTCAACCACTCGCCCGCGTTCTGGACCCGACTGGCGAGTCTCGATCCCGACGCGTTCGAGAATCGCGAGCGCCTCAAGGGCGCGGGGGACTTCGTTCCGCCCTGGGCCGATGCGTGAGGGGGCGACAGGCACCCGCAGGCCGCTGACCAGCGGCGGGCGCGCGAAAGCGCTTCTCAGCGTCGCCGCCGATCTCGTGCGCGACACCGCGAAGGCGACCGCCGAGGACGCGGTCCCGCGACTCGCCGCTGCTATGGCCTACTGGCTGCTCGTGACGCTCTCGCCGCTCGTGCTCGCCGTCAGTGCCCTGGGCACGTACCTTTTCGGCGTGGAGCAGTCGGGATTGCCTTTCACGGGGGCGGCGCTCGAATCGCCGCGTGCCGCTACCCTCGACGCCGTGACGGGCGCGTTCGCGTTCGCTGGCCCGCTGGCCTGGGTCGTCTCATTCGCGTTGTTGATCTTCGGGGCGGTGGCGGTGTTTCGGCAGTTCGTGGACGCTATCGGCGTCATCTGGAAGACCCCGCCGGCGGACCGCCCCATTCGAAGGCTCCTCCGGCACAACCTCCTTTCGCTTCTGCTCCTTCTCGTGTTCGCGCTTGGCTCGCTCGTCGCGCTTACGGCGCTCGCGTTCCTGCAACGCATGCTATCCATCGTCTCTGACACGATCGTTGCGGCCGGCGGCACGGTGCCGCCCGACTTCGGCGGTGTCGTGACGAACCCGGCGATCGCCGGCGCGCTGGCGACGTTCGGCATGTTTGCGCTGGCATTCTGGCTGGTGCCGGCACGTGTGATACGTCTGCGCGACGTGCTGCCCGGTGCCGCGCTGACCGCGGCGGCCCTCGTGCCGGGGTCGACGATCCTGCTCACCTGGCTGCCGAGCACGACCAAGTTCGACATCTACGGTGCTTTCGGCTCCTTCGTCGCGCTCATCGTGTTCATCTACTACGCGGCCTTGATAGCGCTGGTCGGCGCGGAGTTCACCCGGCAGTGGGTACTGCGTTCGGAGCGTGTGGAGACTACGTGAATTCCGTCGGTCGCTAGCTGACATCTGCTCGCAATCTGGGTTAGAATCGTCATTCGCGCTCCCTCGGCCCGACGCCGAACGATGCTCTCAACACTGTTGAGGGCGAGACTCTCCAACCGTTGAGGGGCGAAGCTCAGCTCCGCTGAGACGCGTCACCGGCTCAAGCGCCGGGACGCATTCCACGAATGGAAGCGGGACTGCACTTCATGGTGCAGCGACCCCGTTTTGAGCAGGAGGCCCGGTGGAATCGACCAAGATCTACGAGCTGCCCGTAGCGAGCATGCTGGGCGACAAACCGATCAAGCTTGACGACACGACGCTTCGTGATGGCGAGCAGACCGCAGGCGTCGTCTTCGCGAACGCCGAGAAGGTCCGCATCGCGAAGCTCCTCGACGAGATCGGCGTGCATCAGATCGAAGCCGGTATCCCGGCGATGGGCGGTGACGAAGCGGAGACGATCCGCGAGATCGCGTCGCTCGGCCTGAAGGCGTCGGTCCTCGGCTGGAACCGCGCGAACACCGCCGACATCAAGACGTCGATCGACTGCGGCGTCGACGCGGTCGCCATCTCGCTCGCCACGAGCGACATCCACATCGCGACCAAGCTCAAGAAGGACCGCCCGTGGGTGCTCAACTCCATCCGCGAGGCGGTTGCCTACGCCAAGAGCAACGGCGTCTACGTCTCGGTCAACGCCGAAGACGCCTCGCGTACCGAGCTCGGCTTCCTCATCGAGTACGCGATGGCCGCCAAGGAGGAGGGCGCCGACCGCCTTCGCTTCTGCGACACCATCGGCATCATGGAGCCGTTCCGAACCTACAAGGTCATCCGCGAGCTCATCGACGCGACCGGCCTCGAGATCGAGATGCACACGCACAACGACTTCGGCATGGCGGTGGCCAACGCGATCGCAGGCATCCACGCCGGTGCGAACTGGGTCAACGTCACGGTCGGCGGTCTCGGCGAGCGTGCCGGCAACGCCGCGCTCGAAGAGATCGTCATGGCGCTGAAGTACATCGAGGAAGTCGACCTCGCTATCGACACTCAGCGCTTCCGCGAGATCGCCGAATACGTCATGGGCGCCGCCGGTCGGATCATCCCGGTGTGGAAGTCGGTCATCGGTACGAACATGTTCGCGCACGAGAGCGGCATCCACGCCGACGGCGTCATCAAGAACCCGAAGACCTACGAGATCTTCGCCCCCGACGAGGTTGGTCTGGAGCGCCAGATCGTCATCGGCAAGCACTCGGGCTCGAAGGCGCTGTGGCTGAAGTTCCAGGAGTACGGCATGGACCTCTCGCAGGAGCAGGCCGCCGAACTGCTGCCCGCCGTGCGCCAGATGTCGATCGAGCTCAAGCGCTCGCTCTTCGACAAGGAGCTGCTCTACATCTACGCCGACTACATGAAGACCCAGCTCGAGGCCGCCAGCGAGTAAGGCCGGCGCCGGTACGCCGGGCAACTGACAACGATGACCGAACCTGCGCCCCTGCGCAGTGGCCTCATCGCACGAAGGAGCGTGATCCCCATTTCGGGCAAGACCATCGCCGAGAAGATCTTCTCGGCACACTCCGGCACGGACGCACGCGCTGGCGACATCGTCGTCGCGGACGTCGACTTCGTCATGGGTCAGGACGGCACCTCGCCGCTCGCGATCCGCGCCCTCGAGAACATGGGCGTCGACGAGGTCTTCGATTCGAACAAGGTCGCTGTCGTCATGGACCACTCCTCGCCGAGCCCGATCGAGGGTGTCTCGGCCCTGCACACGATCATGCGCGAATTCGGCAAGAAGACGGGCGCGAAGGTCTACGACGTCGGGCAGGGCGTGTGCCACCAGCTCATCCCCGAGAACGGTCACGTCGTGCCGGGCGATCTCATGGTCGGCTGCGATTCGCACACCTGCACGTACGGCGCGGTCAACGTGTTCTCCACGGGCGTCGGTTCGACCGACGGCGCCGCCGCGATGGCCGCGGGCAAGCTGTGGTTCAAGGTGCCCGAGACGATGAAGGTCACCTACACCGGCGAGCTCAAGCCGGGCGTGTTCAGCAAGGACCTCATCCTGTACCTCGCCGGTCAGATCGGTGCCGACGGTGCGACCTACCAGGCGCTCGAGTTCGACGGGCCGGTCATCGACGCGCTTTCCGTGGACGCGCGCATGACGATCTCGAACATGGCGATCGAGGTCGGCGCGAAGGCGGGTCTCATGGCCGCCGACGACAAGACGCTCGCGTGGTACGAGGGGCGCGGCGACCGCGCTCCGGCGCCGGTCTCGGCGGATCCGGATGCCGAGTACGTCCGCGAGCTCGAGTTCGACACCGCCGCGATCGGACCGCAGATCGCGAAGCCGCACTCGGTCGACAACGTCTCGCCGATCGAGGAGGTCGCCGGGACGCCGATCGCGCAGGGCTTCATCGGCACGTGCACGAACGGCCGTCTCGAAGATCTCGCGATCGCCGCGAAGATCCTCGAGGGTCGCCAGATCGCCGACGGCGTTCGGCTCATCGTCGCGCCGGCGAGCAAGCAGATCTACCTCGACGCGATGGACGCGGGCTACATCCAGACGCTGGTTCGCGCGGGTGCGGCGGTCGTTACGCCGGGTTGCGGTCCGTGCGTGGGCACGCACAACGGCGTGCCGAGCGACGGCGAGAACGTCATCTCGACCGCCAACCGCAACTTCAAGGGCCGCATGGGCAACTCCAACGCATTCATCTACCTCGGCAGTCCCGCGACGGTGGCCGCCTCGGTGATCGAAGGCGTCATCACCGACCCGCGCAAGTACTTCGAGGGAGGTGCTCGCTAGATGGCGATCAACGCGAAGGCGTTCAAGTACGGTGACGACATCAACACCGACTACATCATCAGCGGCAAGTACAAGTTCAAGTCCAACGACATGCAGGCCATGGCGGTGCACGCGATGGAGGACTTGGATCCCGAGTACTACAACAAGGTGAGTCCCGAGGGCGGGTTCCTCGTCGCCGGGACGAACTTCGGCATGGGGTCGAGCCGCGAACAGGCTCCGCTCGTGCTGATCAACTCGAACACCAAGGCGGTGCTCGCGAAGACCTTCGCGCGCATCTTCTACCGCAACGCGATCAACACGGGGCTGCCGGTCGTCGAGCTCGACACCGATCTCATCGACGACGGCGACGAGCTCGCGCTCGATCTCGAGTCCGGTGTCGTGCGCAACCTTACGAAGGGGACGGAGATCCCGTTCGCGCCACTGCCGCCCGTCATGGCGC
>JACRBU010000200.1 GCA_016213085.1 Coriobacteriales bacterium | reverse complement strand
TCGCGGGCGTGAGCGAGAGCGCGTGCGTGGTCGGGCTGTTCACCCGACCCGGTCCGGCGACCGGGCTCCCCACGTGGACCGAGCAGAGCGACCTTCGGTTCGCGATGCACTGTGCCCAGGGCGAATTCCCGCGGGTCATCCTGGCCCCGGGCGATCACGAAGAGGCGTTCGAGCTCACCTGGCAGGCCTTCAACCTCGCCGACGAACTGCAGACGCCGGTGATGATCCTCGGCGACAGCTACCTCTCCGACAACCGCCAGACGGTCCCGCCCTTCGATGGGTCCGCCGTCACCATCCACCGGGGCAAGCTCGTAGCCGAAGGCGACATCGCCGATCGTGCCGACGCGCTCGACGATGACGGCGGCTACCTTCGCTACAAGCTCACCGACGATGGGATCTCGGTTCGAGCGCTTCCCGGCGTCACGGGCGCCATCCAGATCGTGAACTCCTACGAGCACGACGAGCGCGGGTACGGCGCGCAAGGCGAGATCGCGTCCGTACGCAAGGCGCAGAACGAGAAGCGGCTGCACAAACTCGACCACGCGCGCGACATCGTGCCGCCGCCGACACACTATGCCGCCGAAGGACCCGAACTGTCGCTGCTCGTCTTCGGCACGACGAAGATGCCGGCGCTCCAGGCGATGGACTGGCTCGACGACGAAGGCATCGCCGTCGAGATGCTGCAGCTCACGACGCTCTGGCCCTTCCCCGTCGACGAGGTCGCGGACTACCTCGACGGCGCCAAGCGAACCCTTGTGATCGAGGCCAACGCCACGGGCCAGCTCGAGGGACTCGTGCGGCAGTACGCGTTGCGCGAGGTCGACGATCGCCTGCACCGATACGACGGGCGGCCGTTCTCGCCGGAGATGATCTACGCCAAGGCACTGGAAACGCTCGGGAGGAAGTCCGACGTCGCACCGAGCGGCCAGCGGCTCGAGGGGGTGGCGTTGTAGATGGAACCCAAGGACCTCACCACACGGAACAAGCCCACATGGTGCCCCGGCTGCGGGAACTACGGCATGTACGAAGCGCTCAAGCGCGCGCTCTCCGACCTCGGCTACTCGAAAGAGGAGTTCGCGATGGTCTGGGGCATCGGCTGCCACGGTAACGGCGCCGACTTCTGGGATGTCCAGGGCATGCACTCGCTGCACGGCCGGGCGCTGCCACCGGCGACCGCACTCTCGCTCACACGCCCCGACCTGAAGGTCATCGTCGAGATGGGCGACGGCGACGGGTACGGTATCGGGCTCAGCCACTTCGTGCACTCGGTGCGACGCAACATCAACATCACCGCGATCGCGCACAACAACCAGATCTACGGCCTCACCGTCGGTCAGGCCTCCCCCACGACCGACCAGTTCATGCGCACGGTCTCGACCCCCGGAGGCGTGCTGGAGCAGCCGGTCAACCCGATCGGACTCGCACTCGCCGAGCAGGCGACCTTCGTCGCGCGCGGCTTCGCAGGCGACATCCCGCACCTGACCGAGCTCTACAAGCAGGCGCTCCAGCACGAGGGCTTCGCACTCGTGGACGTCTTCCAACCGTGCGTGACGTTCAACAAGGTGAATACGTTCAAGTGGTTCCGCGAGCGCGTCTACAAGCTCGAGGAGACCGACTGGGATCCCAGCGACGCGAACGCTGCCTTCGAACTGGCGCGATCCACGTTCCACTCGCTGACCTGCACACCTGATGAGTGCCGCGTCCCCATCGGCGTCTACTACCGCGCGGGCGAAGGCGTTCCGACGTACAACTCCGCTGTCGAAGCGGCCAGCGTGCCGGGCTACAAGCGCGCGGAGGAGCCGCGAGACATCGCAGACGTGGTGCGGGGGCTGATCTAGGGGCCGCGGCGCGCGAGCGATCTCGCTAGCTACTCTGTATGCCGAGCCGCTCGAGCGCGATCGGCGCCGGCGCGGTCTGCATGCCCTCGACGAGCCGAGCGAACACCTCGACAAGGTGTGGGTCGAACTGCGTGCCCGCGCACAGACGCAGCTCGGCGATCGCGTCGTCGACCGAGACGGCCTCACGCCACGAGTTGGCGTCGGTCATCGCTTCGAACGAGCCGACGATCATGAGGATCCGCGCCTGGAGCGGGATCTCCTCGCCGCGCAGGCCGTCGGGATAGCCCTGACCGTCCCATCGCTCGTGGTGAGAGCGGATCCAACTCGCGACCCCGGGCATGCCGGCTGCCGCAAGGATGCGCTCGCCCAAGATCGCATGCTCTTCGACGCTCTTGCGCTCCGTATCGGTCAGAGCCCCGCGGTTGGACAGCACTCGGTCCGGGATGCCGACCTTCCCGACGTCGTGGACGAGTGCCCCAAGCTCGAGCTGCGCGACTTCATCGGTGTCCATGCCGAGTACCTCGCCAAAGCGGCGAGAGAGGTCGGCGACGGCACGACCGTGTGCGGTCCCGGCCGCCTCGCGCTGCTCGACCGCGAGCGCGAGCGCCCGTACCGCGGCGATGTGTGCCCGTGATCGCGCCATCGCCAGGCGGTGCTCGGTGTCGTCTGTGCTCACAACGCTCTTCTCGAAGCGCACGATGTGTGTCCCAGCGGTCTTCGTTTGCGCGAGCGCCGCCGAGGCGGACTCGACGAGGTCTTCCGCGGTTCTGGCGTCTTCGGGCAGCACGGCGATCCCGGCTGACACGGGGACGGCGAATCCGCCGACGTGGATCTCACGGTCGACCGCGGCCACCGCGACGCGCGCATAGCCGAGGGCCTCGACGCCGCTCGTTCGCGGAGCGACCGCGACGAACACGTCGCGACCCGCCCTGAAAAGCTGCGCTCTTCCGGCGAGAGACGCCGAGAGCACGCACGCCACCTGCTTCAGGACCGAATCGCCGACGTCGTGCCCGTGCGCGAGATTGATGCGCTTGAACCCATCGATGTCGAAGCAGGTCAGCGTCAGCGGCGTCTCGTCGTAGAGAGCGTCGCGGACGGCCGCTTCAAGCCGATGCCGGAACGCGCTGAACGTCGGGAGGCCCGTCACGGGGTCGATCGTCGCCCTTCGGCGTTCGGCTGCGCGCTCGACCGCTTGGACGAGCGACCTCAGGGCGACCAGACCGGCGAGGCACAGCGTCGCCGTCCAGATGACACGCTTGCCGTAGGCATCGTGGGCCTGGGCCCCGATCACCGCCATGATCACAACCGCGGCGCCCAGCGCCACCGCGAACGCAGCCGCGCCCCACGCGGTCGCAGCCCGCGGGAAGCGTCGCGTCACGAAGGCCGCGGGCTCCTCCTCGGCGGTGAGGCGATAGACGCCGGCCATCACCAGCAGACCGAACCCGAAGGTCGCGACGGTCGCGAACAAGCCGCCCGACACCGGCTTGGGTGCGGTGAGGAACTCCACGTACCAGAGCGGCCACGTCATCAACCCGAGCGAGTAGATGACGATGGCGAGCGTCACGAGTACCTGCCACGGACGCCAGGCTCCGCGGCGGCGCCACATCACCGCCAGGATGCCGATGAGCATCGCGAGGCCGACGACCGGGTAGATCGCCGCGATCCAGGCGACGGCTTCGGTCCCTCCCGGCGTGGCGTGCACGAGCCCGGCGGTCCACCCCATGTAGGCCGCAACAAACAGCACGATGCACACGGAGAGGATCTCGAGGTAGACCCGCAGTCGCGTCGGGAGCGGATCGGTGCCGAACTCGGTGAGCGACACCAGCATGACCAGGAAGGAGACTGCGGCAGCGGCCTGCAGGACCTCGAACCAGTTCGGAAGCGGCACCCCGGCCGGGTCGACGAACAACACGTGGTACGTCCACCACGACTCACTCGCCATCATGAGCGTGAACGCGAAGCCGGAGAAGAGCCAGAAGCGACGTTCCGCTCCTCGGGAGATCCGCGCACACCAGTACGCGCAGAAGGCCGCGACCGGTATCGGCGCGAGGTAGAGGAACTCGCCGGCAACGGCGGCGCCAAACCCGCTGGCGAGCAGCGGCAGGACGGCCGTCGCGACGACCAATTCGATCACGGCCGCCCAGGCGAAGAACCGAATGAGGAACGGGCGGCTCACGACGCGACCTCCCTGGGCTCGGACCAGCCGAGTGCCCCATGGTCGCCGACCACGGAGATGAACACCTCGGCAAGCTCGGGGTCGAATCGTGTGCCGAGCCCGAGGTCGATCTCCTGGAGTGCCGCGCCCTTCGACAGCGGCCCGCGGTGCGACCGGCCGCTCGTGAGAACGTCGTATTCGCCGCAGAGGGCAAGCAGCCTCGAGTGCAGCGGGATCTCGTCGCCGGAGAGGCCGTCGGGATACCCGGAGCCGTCCCAGCATTCGCGATGCGAGCGCACGAACTGCGCGACATCGGAAAAGCCGATCGAGGCGCAGAAGCTCTCCCCGAGCACCGGGATCTCCTTACGCTGCAGCGCAGCTGCCCTCGAACTGCAGCGCAAGACCTCGTCAGAAAGCGCCAGCTTACCGACGTCGTGAAGGAGCGCGGCCGCCTCGAGGCGAGCCAGCTCGTCAGGGGCCATGCCGAGCCTCTGACCGAGGAGCACCGCGAGCATCGCGACGTTGCGGCTGTGGTAGGGGTTCCCGACCTCGCGCGCGTCAACGGCCGCTGAAAGCCCCCGAGCCAGATCGAGACGCATGCCCTCCTCGGCGAGACGAACGCGCTCGTCGGCGTCGAGGGCCGCGGAAACACCGCTGTTGGCGAGGACGATCCGGCACTTGCCGTGGCACTTGGCCCACTCCCGGGCCGCCTCGGCCGAGCGCACCAGGGAGTCCGCGTCCCGGCCGTCGTCCGGGTAGATCGCGACGCCGACCGAGGCCGTCATCGGCATGTCCGCGGCCTCCACCGTGCGAACGGCCGCCAACAGGCGTCGAGCGCTCTGTTCCGTCGCCTCCGCGTCTCCGCCGGCCATGAGCACGGCGAACTCGTCTCCCGACATCCGGAAGACGGCGTCACCGGGGCGCAAAGCGCGCTGGATGGCCACGGCGACAGCTCGAAGCGCATCGTCACCGGCGTCGTATCCTCGGGTCGTGTTGACGGTCGAGAACGCGTCGAGGTCGAGAAGGATGAGCCCGACCGTGGCCTCGCTCCGGTCAGCTTCGGCGGTGATCTCCCCCAGCCTGTCGTGGAACGAACGGTGGTTCCCGACCCCCGACACCGGATCGGAGAGCGCATCGTGGCGAAGACGCGCCCCCTCGAAGCTCGCGCTCGCCGACCGAACGAGGATGCCGAGACCCGCGAGCGCCGTCGCCGAGAAGTACACGCCGAAACGCCGTGAGTCCATCGGAGAGCCCAGAGTCAGTGCGACGAGAATGCCCATCGCAAGAACAACCGTGCCCGACATGACGAGTCCCGACCACGGCCGCTCGCGCTCGAGGAGCAGCTTGTGCGCTGGAGGCTCCCACGCCTTGCGCCCGACGAGCCGTTGCAGGGCCGCGGTCGCGATCAGTCCGTAGCCGACGAGGTACGCGAGTTCGGCGGTGAACTCGGCGACCCGCGACTCCGAGAGCACCCACGCGACATTCCATGCAGGCCAGAGCAACAGGCCGAGCGAGTACACGAGGAACGCGATTCCCAGGTCGAACGCCCATCGCGGTGCCGGGCGCTCGCGGTTGCCCAACCACAGGAAGAACGCGACCCCGCCGGCGGTGGCGGCCTGGACCGTGTAGACGGCTGCGATGACCGCGGCGAGGCTGTCGACGTGCGCGCCCAGCAGACCGCGAACCCAGCCCGCGAACAGCAGCGTGTCGAGCAGCGCGAGGAGGACGATGGTGTCGGCGACGACGCGAACGCGGGTCGCCCTCGGAAGGGTGCCGATACCCGCAAGGACCACAAGCAGGACGAATAGCGCGAAGATCGCGATCGCGAAGAAGACGTCGGCCATGCCGGGTGTGGGGGGCTGTCCGCCGAGGAAGATCGTGCGAACGCTGAGCGCGGCTTCGCCGAGGAAGAGCGAGCCCATCAGCACTGCCGTCGCCGCCCACATCCGCCGCTCGCGCGATGCAGCGCCGCTCTTGAAAGCGGCCAGCCCGCTGAAGACGGTCGCTGCGAAGGGCGGGAGAACATAGATGACCTGGGCGAGGGAGACCGCGGCGTGCGAATCGATCAGGGACAGCCTCACGAAGGCGATACTGAGCGCGGCCACGATACCGAAGCCGGCGAGTCT
The DNA here is from genome assembly GCA_016213085.1 of Coriobacteriales bacterium. GTDB lineage: Bacteria > Actinomycetota > Coriobacteriia > Anaerosomatales > JACRBU01 > JACRBU01. Next base: position 10,830 of record JACRBU010000200.1, on the reverse strand, counting down.
GGCAGTCGTCGAGTTGCGAGCGATCCCCACGTAGTCCACTCCCGGCACTGCGTCTCCGACGGCACGGGTTCGTGACGAGAACGGCCGTCGGACCGGATACACCGGAACCGCCGGCCGTTTGCTGCACCGATTAATACTCTATCAGATTCCGATCAGATGAGCCCGAGGGTCTTTCCCGCCTCGGCGAACGCGCCGAGCGCCTGATCGATGTCCTCGTCGGTGTGCGTCGCCATCAGGCACGTGCGAAGGCGATCGGTCCCCCGCGGAACGGCCGGATGGACGATCGGGCATACGAAGATCCCGTGATCGAAGAGCATCCGGGTAAGGTCCATCGTCTTGTCCTCGTCGCCGACGAAGACCGGAACGACGCACGTCTCGGACCCCATCGTGTCCCACCCCTGCGCCTCGAGGCCGCTGCGGTAGCGCTCCGCCCGGTCGTGCAGCTGGGCCACACGCCACGGCTCGTCCTCGATCACGTCGAACGCCTCCATCGCGGCTCCGCACTGCGCCGGCGGCAGCGCGGCGGAGAAGATGAACGGCCTCGAGAAGTGCCGCTGGTAGTCGACCAGGTCGTGCGACGCAGCGAGGTACCCGCCCACGGACGGGACGGACTTCGACAGCGTGCCCATCTTCAGATCGATCGACCCGATCATGCCGAAGTGCTCCTCGATGCCGTGGCCGGTCGCCCCAAGCGCACCGATCGAGTGGGCCTCGTCGACCATCAGCCTCGCACCGTAGCGGTCGCACAACTCGCGTGTCGCAGGAAGGTCCATGATGTCGCCGTCCATCGAGAAGACCGAATCCGCGACGACGAGGACCGTGTTGTAGTCCTCCTTCGCGCCGCGGAGCAGCCTCTCGAGATGCGTCATGTCGTTGTGGCGGTAGGTCTTCCACTTCGCGCCGGACAGCAAGCACCCGTCGACGATGGACGCGTGATCGAGCTTGTCCATCAGCACGAGATCGCCCGGGCCGATCAGTCCGGTGATGATGGCGATATTGGTGGCGTAGCCGGACGAGTACACGCAGGCATCCTCGCGCTTCACGAAGTCCGCGATTCGCCGCTCGAGGCGCTCGTGAAGGTCCGTGGTGCCGGTGAGGAGCCGAACGCCCCCGGCGCCGGTTCCGTACTCGTCGACCGCCGCCTTGGCGGCGGCCTCGATCCGAGGATGACCGATGAGCCCGAGGTAACTGTAGGACGCCAGCATGACCATGTCGCGGCCATCGGCCATGTCCACGCGGTGGTTCGTTCGACCGGCTATGGCCTGCAGATAGAAGTACCGGTCGGTCGAGTACAGGTGCTCGCGGCGCTGGCGGTACATCGCGAGACGTGCGCTGATACCGTCGTCGAGTTCGGGACGCGCGCCTTCCCCCACGACCGTGACGTCGAGCAATGGAATCCCCTCTCGTGTGCGGCAGCCGCGAGACTAGCGGCGATGCGTGTACACAAAGTTGTGTACAAGATACCACTGCGGCAAGCCGGGGAAACGCGGCTGCGACCGCCGACGACGGCGAGCGACCAGCCCCGGCCCGTCGCTGCTAGAAGCCTCCCGGCGTTCTCGTCTCGAGCTGCCCGGACTCAACGATCCGCTTGAAAGCATCGGCCGGGATCGGCGTGTTCCAGTTGCCCGAAGCGAGCGCGAATCCCCAGATCAGGCCCCACACGACGACCACCAGTACCGGCCACGCCCATGCCGCGATCCGCGTGCGACCGGGCGCTTCGGCGACAAGGCAGTCGTCGACGGGACACACCTTCACGCAGTCCATGCAGCCATCGCATTCGGGGTTCCAGACGCGTTGGGCGTGCTGGACGTCGACGTAGGCGTGACAGATCGAGCTGCACCGTCCGCAGTCGATGCAGGTCTCAGCGTCTCGGCGCACCGCGCACGGCGATGCAATGCCGAGCGCGCTGTAGATCCCGCCGAGCGGACACAGGTAGCGGCACCAGAACGGCCCGATAAGGGCGGTGAGCCCCAGGGCGACGCCGATCACCGCGAGAAACACCGGGTTGCCGAATTGCAGCAGGATCTTCATGTCGGCGGTCCACATGTAGGGCAGCACCCGGAATTCGGTCGCTGCCTGCACAGGGACGGTGATGAGGAAGAAGACGGCGAGAGCCGCGAGGAGGTAGCGAAACGCCCGCCCCGCGATATCGAGCGGCTTCGGCGGCACGAAGTTCCTGCCGAAGAGGCGCCTGCCGAGGGAGGCCGAAGCCTCGCACACGGTGCCCACCGGACAGATCCAGCCGCAGAAACCGCGCTTGAGCAGGAGCGACGTCGCGACCGCTCCGAGGATGATCACGAGTCCCGCGGGAAGGTACTGGTCCCATCCCCCGCCGCGCACCCACGCGAAGAAGCTCGTGAAGTGCCCCACCGGCAGCAGGCCGGCCACCGCCTCGGGCCGCCGGACGTAGGGGCCCGCACCTCTCGCCCAGGCGAGGAACCGCAGAAGCTGGATGCAGGAGACGAGGAAGATCGAGAGGAACGCCGTCTTCACGAACCAGCGGCTCGTGACCGCAGCGCGAACGCGGCCCAGCAGTGAGTCCATTCGTTGCTCCTTCGTGCGGCCTGTGGCCACTGCCGGGCGGCCTCGGTCCGGTATAGTCGCACGAGGCGACACCGGACGCAAAGGAGCACCCCTCATGCCGAATGCGCTGCTCGTCATCGCCCCGGAGGTCTTCCGCGACGAGGAATACGCCGAGCCGAAGCGTGTCCTCGAGTCGCGCGGCATCGACGTGACCACCGCGAGCACGCGGCCTGGCGAGTGCGTCGGCAAGCTCGGCATGATGGCCGAAGCCGGGATCTCCCTCGAAGACGCCCGCGGGCAGACGTGGGACGCGATCGCGTTCGTGGGCGGCGCCGGGGCCCGCGTCTTCTTCGACGACCACGTGGCGCACGAGATCGCGCGCGCTCAGCTCGATCGCGGCGGCGTCCTGGCAGCCATCTGCATCGCGCCCTCGACTCTCGCCAACGCGGGGCTGCTCGACGGCGTGCGCGCGACCGCGTTCGAGACCGAGGAAGACAACCTCGTCGCGCACGGCGCGATCTGGGACGGCGGACCGGTCGTGGTCGACGGGAAGGTCGTCACCGCGAGCGGACCGGCTGCGGCCGAGGCATTCGGCATCGCGATCGCGCAGCTCGTGCTCGCCGAAGCTCCCTGCTGACGCTAGGGAAGCTCTCCCGCCCCCACTCCATCGATGCCCAGCTCGGGATCGTCACACGGGACCGGAGGCGCATCCTCGAGCGGGGCGGCCAGCTCGTCCGAGTCCACCGATTCGCCCGCTCGGACCGCCGCGACGCGCGATTCGCGCGATTCGGCTCCGGCCTGAGAGGTGTCTTCGGATCGCTGGTCGGTGCTCTGACGCGGGTCGTCGTTCATCGGTCCTCCGCAGGCTGGGTGGGTCGGTCGGGGCACGCTCTCGGCCCCTTCCAGGGACGACGTCCCCTTCGAGAGGTAGCTACCCCACGGGATGCAGCAGCAGGGCCTCGAAGTCGGGGACGAGTCGCTCGAAGGTGAAACGCTCCGCGAGGAAACGTGCCAAGCGCGGAGCAGGCCGATCCAGCACGAGCGACCGAAGTCGAGCCACGAGCTGATCGCGTCCCGAGTAGCGCATCTCGGCAGGATAGAGCTCTGGGTACGCCAGGCGATCGGGTACGAGTGGATACGCGCCGGCGTAGCACGCCTCGATCATGGCGAGGCCGAAGAACTCGTTGAGTGAAGTCGAGACCGCGATGTCGGCGCTCGCCAGGACGCGTGCGTACTGGTCCCGGTCCTCCGGCTCTCCGACGCTCACCACGCGGTCGCCGAGCACCCTGGCCGCTTCGCGCATTCGATCCGCCGTCTCGCGGAACTCCTGACCGGCGATGGCCACCTCGAAATCGAGACCCTCTTCGGCAAGCTGAGCGACCCCGAGGAAGAACTCCTCTGGGTTCTTGTCGTGCTCCCAGCGGTGTGGCCAGACGATTCGCGGTCGGTCACCTCTCGTCGGTGACACCGCGTCGAAGCACGTGGGGTCGAAGGGCACGTGGAGCACGCTCGACTTGACGGCGATGGCGTCTGCGACGCCCTTCGGCCTGTGGTCCGGGAATCCGCGCAGGAACGGGTCGATCTCGGCGAGGAACGAGTCGCGGTTCCATGCGGTGTTGAAGACGCAGCGCTCCGCGCTGAGAGCCGACGTGATGTTGGTGAGCGGGAACTGGTAGTCCCAGTCGGCGCTGTGGCGGTTCGGGTAGACGAGTTGGTTCTCGTGGAAATAGAGGATCGCCGGCACGGCCGCGATCGACGCTCCGGCCATGCCGCGGAACTCGGCGAGGTTCACGAAGGTCGACGCGAAGACGACGTCCCAGGGCGCCGCCGCTCGCGGGCCCTCGGCGTCGTGCTCTGCGAGGGCGGCGGCGACATCGCGCGCCTGCGCGGCCATGGTGATCGCAGCCCCGCGCATGCGCCACTTCCACTTGCGGGCGGGAAGCGTCAGGAGCGTCCAGTCCGCGTCGATGCGCTCGACGAGACCGTCGAGCACCGCGCGGTGCGAGCCGCCGTAGTAGGGCTCGAGCGCGAGGACCCTCAGTCGCGCCAACGTTTTGGGGCCTTGTACGAGGGGCAGGTGTAGTCGCGCCAGCTGATCGAGGCAAGCGCGTCGTCGACCATGCGGTCAAGATCGAGCGCCTCCTCGGCCGAGCGCACGGCGCTCACGCTGGCGTGCGTTTCGGGCGTTCGCGGCATGAAGAGCGTGCAGCAGTCGTCGTGCGACTGGGTCGACAGCTCGAAGGTCCCGATGCGTCGGGCGTCGGCGATGATCTCGAGCTTGTCGCTACCGACAAGCGGCCGAAGCACCGGCATCGTGGCCGAATCATCGACCGCAGCGATGTTGGTGAGCGTCTGCGACGCCACCTGGCCCAGCGATTCGCCGGTGACGAGCGCCTTCGCACCCTCCTCGTGAGCGACAGCTTCGGCCACCCGAACCATCAGACGCCGATACAGCAGCACGCGCAGGTCAGGGGGCGCCGCCAGCGCGATCTCCTTCTGCAGGTCGCCGAAGGGCACGACGTAGATGCGGCCGATGCCGCCGGTTTCCTCGAGGACCGTGGCGATCTCGTGCACGAGCCGCTCCGAGGCGTCACCGGTCTGGGGCCGTCCGGAGAAGTGCACTCCCACGAGCACTGCGCCTCGGCGCATCATGCGCCACGTGGCCACGGGAGAGTCGATGCCTGCGGAGAGCAGCGAGACGATCTTGCCGGACGTGCCGACCGGTAGCCCCCCGGGACCTGGCAGCTTCTCGGAGTAGATGTACGCGTCGCCCTGAACGACCTCGACTCGAACGGACGCGTCGGGGTCGTTGAGCCGCACGGTGAGCCCCGTGGAGTCCTTGAGGAACGCGCCGATGGCCACGTTCATGTCCATCGAGGAAACGGGCCAGTCGGTATTGGATCGTCGGGCGTCGACCTTGAAGGTCCCCGCCGGATCGGCCCGGCGCAGTGCGATCAGCGCAGCCTGCTCCATCTCGTTCATATCGCGCGCGGTCTTCCACGCCGGCGAAACGGAACTGACGCCCGGAATGCGTCCGATCGCCTCCGCGACATCGCCGATGCGCCTCGGATCCTCAACTGAGACGACCAGGCGCGAGGCGATGCGCTCAGCGCGGCGCACAGGGAATCGGTCGAGCGCGACGTCGAGGTTGCGTTGAAGACGGCGCTCGAAGTCGGCGCGATTGCGGCCCTTGAGGCCGATCTCGTGGTAGTGGATGAGGCAGACGCGCTCGAACATGGCGCGCGCCGGGCTACTTGAAGCTGTCTTTGACCCGCTCGTAGCCCACGTCGCCGGCAGCGATCTCGTCCATGGCAAGCGACAGCGGCTTCGTGCTTGTGAGCTTGGCGATCTCGCTCGTCGGCATGGAGAGCAGCGCCTGGTCGCGAACGCCGTGGATCATGTCGTTGATCTGACGTGCGCGACGCGAAGAGATGATCGCCAGCGTGTACTTCGAGTCGACCTGCGAAAGCAGGTGGTCCATATCGGGCTGAATGACGGACATGAGCGTTTACAGCTCCCTTGTTCCGGAACAGGAATCGATGACTGCCGCGAGTTCGTCAGCGGCGCGAGACACATCGTCGTTTTGTATCACGAAGTCGTAGATACCCGCAAACTCCATCTCGGTATTGGCGGCCTGGAGCCGCAGCTCGACCTGGACCGGCGTCTCGCTTCCCCTGCCCTCAAGCCTTCGGCGAAGCTCGTCCATGGACGGGGGCCTTATGAATATCAGGATCGAGTCGGGACGCTTGTCCTTGACCTGCAGCGCACCCTGGGGGTCGATCTCGAGGATCACTTGCTTGCCCTCGGCGACCATGTCCTCTACGGCCTCACGAGGAGTCCCGTAGCGGTTGCCGTGGACCTCGGCCCATTCGAGCAGGCCGCCGGAGCTTGCGAGCTCCTCGAAGCGCTCCGGGGCGACGAACAGGTAGTCGCGTCCTTCAACTTCGCCGGGACGCGGCGCGCGCGTCGTGGCGGAAACGGAGACCCAAACGTCAGGGACCCGGTCAAGCAGCTCCTTGACCAGGGTCCCCTTGCCGGCGCCCGAGGGGCCGGACACGATAAACAGATTGCCTCGTCGCATCCCTTAGCGCATGTGATTGAGTTCGGCGCGCTAAGCGAGCTTGTTCATGAGGTGCTCGCGCTGGCGAGCGCCGAGACCCTGCACGCGACGGCTCTCGGAGATCTCGAGCTCCTCCATGATCTTGTGAGCCTTGGCCTTGCCATAGCCAGGGAGGCTCTCGAGGAGAGTGGCGACCTTCATTCGCGCGATCACCGGATCATCGGACTTCTCCATGACCTGGGCGAAGGACATCTGGCCGCTCTTGATCTTGGCACGGTACTCGGCACGCTTCTGGCGAGCCTCGGCGGCCTTCTTGAGCGCCTCTGCTCTTTGCTCAGGGCTCAGGTTCGGAAGTGCCATGGTTCCTCCTCGTCTCCCGGGCGGGGCGTGGGGATTTGGAACTTTTGACCGGAACCGCTCCCCCTGACGGACCGGCGTCATCCCGATTGGATGTGGTAAGCGTACCCCTGACCTGCAGGGATGCCAACCCCTTACCTACCCAGACGGCGACTGCCCGGCGAGTAGACGGGTTCCCCAGCCACACACAGGGGGCAGGAATCCGCCTCCCAAGACTCGACGTCAAGACGAAGCAGAGGCCAGAACGGTGCGCCGAAATCAGGCGCCTCGCCGCGCGCGACAAGGCTTACCACGCCGACGGTGACCCCCTGTGACGCCGAGACGAGCTCGATGAGCTCCTTGACGCTTCCACCCGTTGTGACCACGTCTTCTACCACCAGAACGCGAGCTCCAGCAGGAATCTCGAAGGAACGGCGCAGTGCCATGCGCCCCTGCTCCCTCTCGCTGAAGATGAACCTCACGCCGAGGGCTTGCGCGACGGCAAAACCGAAGATGATGCCTCCTACCGCGGGCGCGGCCACGAGATCGACCTTGAGATCGTCGGGAAGTTGCTCAACGGCCGCCGCCGCAAGACGAGTGGTCAGCGCGGGGTCTTCGAGAACGCGCGCGCACTGCACGTAGCGGTCCGAATGGCGTCCGCTCGTCAGTACGAAATGCCCCTCGCGAACCGCCTTCGCATCACAGAGCGAGTCGAAGACTTCCGTTTCCGTCATGCGTGCCATGCCGTCTATGTCCCTTCGACGATGCGCTCGACGGCTTCGGCCGGCAGCGCTGAACCGGTGATCGGTCTTCCGATGACGAGGTGCGACGCCCCTGCCGCCACGGCCTGGGCCGGAGTCGCGACGCGCGCTTGGTCGCCGACCTCCGATCCTTCGGGGCGCACCCCGGGAGTGACGACGAGGGCGTTCGGGCCGAGCTCGCTGCGGACCGCGCTCGCTTCCTGAGGTGAGCACACCACGCCATCGACGCCCGCACGGCGAGCGAGGCGGACCAGGTTCTCCACTTGGTCCGCAGGGCTGCGCGGGACTCCGATCGAGTGAAGCGTTTCGTCGTCCATGCTCGTGAGCACGGTGACCGCGAGGATGGCCGGCGAAGTCAGGCCGGCAGCTCCGGCACTCTCACCGGACGCCTCGACGGCCGCGCGCATCATCGCTTCGCCGCCGGCGGCATGGACGGTGAGCATGCCCGCGCCCAGACGCGCCAGCTCGCGTGCCGCACCTGCGACCTGATGAGGTATGTCGTGGAGCTTGAGGTCCACGAACACGTCGAATCCCATGGAACGGAGGCGGCGCACGATCTCGGGACCTTCGGCGTAATAGAGCGTCATGCCGACCTTGAGCCAGCGCACGCGGCCTTCAAGCTGGCGCGCCAACCGAAGCGCCTCGTGAGCGTCGACATCGAGAGCGACGATGATCTGGTCTCGCGTCACGCATCCGTTCATGTCTCAAGCGCTCCAATGAGGTCAGCGACGCGAGCGACGTCGCGCTCCCGGCACCAGGTGGTCAGGCCGTCGATGACTCGCAGGGTCGTGGTCGGATCGACGAAGTTCGCGGTCCCGATCGCCACTCCACTCGCGCCGGCGAGCATGAATTCGACGGCGTCCTCGGCGGTCGTGATCCCCCCCATGCCGACGACGGGGATGTCGAGCGCGGCAGCAACCTGCCAGACCATCCGCAGCGCGATCGGCTTGATCGCGGGTCCCGAAAGCCCGCCCACCACGCGTGCGAGCTTCGGTCGACGAGACTCCGCGTCGATCGCCATCCCGAGCAAGGTGTTGATGAGCGCGACCGCATCCGCACCCTCCGACGCGACTGCCTTCGCGATCTCGACGACATCGGTCACGTTGGGACTGAGCTTCACGATCAGTGGCCGCTGCGTCGCGGCGCGACAAGAGCGTGTCACTTCGCTCGCGGGGCCACACGCCGTGCCGAACACCATCCCGCCGGCGTCCACGTTCGGGCACGAGATGTTGACCTCGTAGGCATCGGCCCCACCGGCCTGTTCGATGCGCTCGATGACGCGCGCGTACTCCCCGGTCGAATGCCCGCTCACATTGACCACCACGGGCACGTCCAAGGTACGCAGCCAGGCGAGGTCGCGCTCGACGAAGCGTTCGACACCGGGATTCTGAAGCCCGATCGAGTTGAGCATCCCGCTTGCCGTCTCAGCGATGCGCGGGCTGTCGTTGCCCGGCCACGGCTCCATGGACACGCCCTTTGTGACGACAGCCCCCAGCCTCTCGAGATCCACGAAATCGGAAAACTCTCGACCTGAGCCGAAGGTGCCGGACGCGGTCATCACGGGGTTGCGAAGCTCAAGCGTGCCGAGCCGGACGCGCATGTCCGGACTAGGCCTCTGATCTGCGGCGTTCACGGTATACCTCGACTCCACGTCTAGTGTTTCGGCGGGACTTCGGAGGACTCCCACTTGATGGTCGACGCATCGAAGACGGGGCCGTCGACGCAGGCACGCTTGAGTCCCTCCGTGGTCGAGACCACGCACGAGAGGCACGCGCCGATGCCGCACGCCATGAGCCGTTCGAGCGAGACCTGACACGGGATACCGGCGGCAGCGGCCAGGTTCGCGACGGCCTGTTGCATGCGCTCGGGTCCGCAGGCGAAGACCACCTCGACCTCACCGGAGCGAATGAGCCGCTCGGCTGGTCCCGTTACGAACCCGCGCTCTCCCGCCGAACCATCGTCGGTAGCGATCTCCACGCGACGCGCGACCCGCTCGAAGAGCTCGCGCGCGACGAGGCGCTCGGAGTACGGCGCCCCCTGAGCGACACTCACGGCCACGCCTCGCTCGGCCAAACGCTCCGCCCACATGCCGAGCGGTGCAGCGCCCAGGCCGCCAGCCACGAGCAGTGCGTGCGAGGCGTCATCCGGCAGCGTCCAGCCGTTGCCGAGCGGGCCCACCACGTCGATGACGTCGCCCTGTTCGAGTTCGGACATCTGACGCGTACCGCGGCCGAGGACCTGGTAGAGGATCTCGATGCGGCCGCCGACGACTCGATGGACGGAGAACGGCCTCCTCAGGATGAAGTCAGTGCCCTCGGCGACTCGGAGATGGACGAACTGTCCTGGCTGGACGTGCGTCGCAACGAGCGGAGCATCGAGGACGAGAAGCCCGATCCCCTCGGCCACGCGATCGTTCACGACAACCGGGGTCGACTCGAGAACCGGCGGGTGTGACCGCGGATGGGTGTGCGCCTCGCCGGTCATTGCGACCCGGCCACGGATCGACCGGTTTCGATCTCGTCGATCTCCGACTGTAGGCTTCCGGTGCGCGCGACGTCTGCATTGAAGTCCTGGAGCGCCATGACGTCCAGGCGCCCCTCCTTTGTCGCCTCGATGGCGCCCACGATGGCGCTCGCTGCCGAGAGCGTCGTGATGTTGGTGATGCCGTGGCGGATCGCTGCCGCCCGGATGTGATAGCCGTCCGAGCGCGTCTGCGGACCGAACGGCGTGTTGATGACGAGCTGCACTTCGTCGTTCGCGATCGCGTCGATCACGTTCGGCCGCCCCTCGCGCTTCTTTCGGACCTCTTGCACGGGGATCCCGGCGGCACGTAGCACCTTCGCGGTGCCTTTGGTCGAGATGATCGAGAAGCCGAGGAGGTGCAGGTGCTTTGCGACCGACGTGATGTGGCGCTTGTCGCGGTCACAGACCGACACGAACGCCGTGCCCTCAGTCGGAAGCGAGTAGTCGATCGCGAGCTGTGACTTCGCGTATGCGGCCGGGAAGTCGCCCGCGACCCCCATGACCTCGCCGGTCGACTTCATCTCCGGTCCGAGCACGCTGTCGGCCCCAGGGAACCTGCCGAACGGCATGACCGCTTCCTTCACGCAGAAGCGCTCAGGCTCGCGGTCGTCCGGGGGGAGATCCATC
>JACRBU010000196.1 GCA_016213085.1 Coriobacteriales bacterium | reverse complement strand
GCTCACTTCGGTGCTGCTTGCGGTCGGGGTCTCGTCAGCCATCGGACTTGTCTTCGGCTACTACCCCGCGCGGCGCGCGGCGAAGCTCGACCCGATCGAGGCACTCAGATACCAGTAACCGTTTCGAGCCGCCTCGTCGGTTGCGGTGGCTCGCAAGAAAGGAGAACGCAATGAATCCAAACAACTTCCAGCAAGGCGGGCCTCCGGGCGGGTTCCCGGGCGGCGGTCCCGGCGGGCCTCGTGGCGGCATGCTGCTCGGAGGGCCCGGCCTCTTCGGCTTCCTGCCGACGCTGTTCACGCTGCTCATGCTCGTGATCATGGCGGTGGCCTTCTGGCAGATCCTGAGGAAGGCCGGGTTCTCTGGGCCGCTCGGACTGCTGATGCTTGTCCCTGGCGTGAACCTTGTCGTTGCGCTGTGGGCCGCCTTCGCCGAATGGCCGGTGCTCGTGAAGCTACGCGAGCTCGAGGTGGTCGCCGCGACAGCGGAGGCCGAGCGCGCTGACGCGGCGATCGGGGCGCCAACCGCTCCTGCTGCGGACGCTGCCGCCGCCCCTGTGGACCCGAGTGTGGCTCCATCGCCGTAGCGCCCGAGCGGCTTAGGCCGTCCGACCTACCCACCCCCCTGGACGGGCCGCGCAGCCGACGGCGCGGCCCTTCCGCGTGCGCGAGCCCCGCGGAATCGACGAGGCGGGGGGGTGGGTGCCTAGAAACGCAATCGTTCGACGGCTGTCGAACCCCGCTGGGCGGATTCGACGGCCGTCGAACTCTGCCCGCGGAGTTCGATGCGCATCGAACGATCGAGTTTCTGCCGACCGACGTTCGCTGGCGCGATCGATCCGCCTCCGTAGTGCTCACCGTCGCTCGACTGACGATCGTGCTTCTGCCGGCCCGCGCGATCTCGGGAATCCCCGTCTGACGCAACCTTGAGTCGGGCAAGTATTCACGAATGCTGATATTGGGATAGTCCCTGAGCACGTTCGCCTAATGTCTGGAGGCGGATGCGTGGAAGACGACTTCTACTGCCTGCACTCACAGCTGTGCAAGGCGCTGGCGAACGACAAGCGACAGATGATCCTCGCCGCACTTCGTGACGGCGAGCGCTCCGTGCTCGATCTCGTCGATGTCACCGGGATTCGGCAGGCCAATCTCTCTCAGCACCTGAGTCTCATGCGGACGCGTGGAGTCGTCGTCGCGCGCCGAGAGGGCACGCGCGTCTACTACTCGATCAGCAATCAGAAGCTGATCCAAGCATTCGACCTCATCACCGAGGTCATGGAGGAGTCCCTGGAAGGGCGAGTCCGCGTCGCCGGATCCATCGGCGACGCGTCAGCACTATCCCAGTCCGGCGTGAACGAGGAGGCGTCCGATGAGTCCCGGTCCTGACGTAGACACGACGCTCGAGCAGGTAGCGGCGGTTGCTGCCGAGCCGTCGGACAAGCCGAAGAAGCTCTCCATGGTCGTCTTCAGTGGCGACATGGACCGGCTCTTCGGCGCATTCATCATCGCGACGGGAGCAGCCGCGATGGGCATGGAAGTAACGATGTTCTTCACGTTCTGGGGGCTCGTGGCATTGCGCAACGGCACGTCGACCGGGCGCACGCTCTTCGGCAAGATGCTCAACGCCATGACGCCCAAGATGATCGAGAAGGCACATCCGTCCAAGTTCGCGTTCTTCGGCATGGGGCGGTGGATGTTCAACAAGATGATGCATGCGTGTGGCGTCACGCCCCTCAAGGAGCTGCGCGATCTGGCGATCCAGCTGAACGTCAAGATGTATGGATGCGGCATGTCCATGGACGTGATGGAGATTCCGCAGTCCGCCTTCGTGGAGGGCGTCCAGGACCCCGTCGGTGTGGGGTTCTTCCTGTCCGAGGCGCAAGAATCCCAGATCACCCTGTTCATCTGATCGCGAGGCGGACCGAAGGGCCGCCTCGCGATGCCGCGGATGGAGCAGACTCGCTTCGCTCGCAGCTCATCCGCGGCCCGGTCCGATCCACCATGAGGAGGAACCATGAACGACGTCAACCCGGATCTCGACCTCGACTTGCGTGGACTGCTTTGCCCGATGCCGATGGTCAAGGTGTCGCAGAACATCAGCAACGTGCCGGTCGGTGGCGTGATCCGCGCCGTCGCGACCGACGCCGGATCCATGGCCGACATTCCAGCGTGGGCGAAGTCCACCGGCAATGAGGTCCTCAAGGCCGAGAAGGAAGGCGACGAGTTCGTCTTCCTGGTCAAGCGCGTCAAGTAGCGGCTGAGATCATGGATCCCGTCTCGTTCGTCATGTCCGGCCTGCTCGTGTACGTCGGATTCGCCGTGTTCATCTTCGGGATGGCGTGGCGTGTGTGGCAGTGGTCGAGCATGCCGAAATCCCCGGTCAGGCTTGGCCTGTTTCCGAAGCCCGAGACCGGCATCGGCCGGTTCGGCAAGCTCCTCAAGGACACGTTCGTCGCACCCCAGAGCTTTGAGATCGAGCCCGCACTCATGGTTGCAGCGATGGTGTTCCACGTCGCGGCGCTGGCCGGGTTCTTCGGCCATCTGCGCCTCATCCACGAGTTCGATCCGCTCGTCGCGGCGCTCGGGGGCGCCGAGGGCATGAACGCGTTCGCCGCGTGGTCGGGCGGGGCGGCCGGACTCGCCATGCTCGCCGCGGTGATCTTCTGGATCGCGCGCAGGACCTTCGGCCCGTACCGGAGGCTCTCGACGCCCGAGGACTACCTGATCCTGTTCCTGCTCCTCGGGGCGGTGATCATGGGCGACCACCTGCGATTCACCGGTGAGCTTCACGGGCCGACGTACATCGCGTGGTTCCAGAGCCTGCTGCGATTCTCGCCGAGCTTTCCGCCGGAGCTCGCTGAGTCTTCGGACAAATGGGCGCTCAACTGGCACATGGTGTTCGTCAGCGCGTTCTTGATCTACTTCCCGTTCAGCAAGCTGACCCACGTCATCGGCGCGTTCGCCCTCAACCTCGTGCGGAGCTCTGAGTAGCCCATGGAAAGCCAGCAGATCGAATCGATCATCGGCGTGCTCGACAAGCGCATGAACCGCCAGCTCAAGCAGTACCTCGACATCTGTGTCCGGTGCGCGATTTGTAAGGACGCGTGCCACCAGTACGTCGCCACGCAGGACATGCGTCTGCTTCCGGCCCGACGCGCCGAGCTCGTGCGCGAGATCTACCGGAAGTACTTCACGAAGGCGGGCGAGTTCCTTCCGGCGCTCTACGAGGCGCGCGAGCCGGGCGAGGATCTGCTCGAGGAGCTCTACTGGTCGACGTACGCATGCACTGGATGCCGACGCTGCATGTACTACTGTCCGTTCTCCATCGACACGCAGTGGGTCGTCGCGGTCGCGAAGGGCATTCTCATCGCCGCCGGACGAGGCAACGAGATGCTCGGCCAGCTCGCCGACGCCGCCATCTTCAAGGGCGACAACGCCGAGATGTTCCACGATTCGTTGCTCGATGGCTTCAAGGACATCGAGGGCCAGGTCCGCGAGCTCACG
>JACRBU010000194.1 GCA_016213085.1 Coriobacteriales bacterium | reverse complement strand
GCCGCGGTGGTCGCGGATTTCGCTCCGTGGGATGAAGTGCTTCCTGACATGTTCCGCTACTTCCTCTTGGAGGTCGTGGTGGCGGGAGCAGCCATTGCCCTCACGTCGAACTTCATGAACCTCATGGACCTGAGGCCCGGACGCGCGCTCAAGCTGTACATGCCGTTTTGGTTGATCGGGGTGTTGTTGACCGGCTCGCTGACGACGCCGGTGATGGGGGGCTACGCGCCGATCGGGGAGTTCGCGCCAACCGACGTTGTCTCCCGCGCCGTCCTCGCCATCTTCTCGCTCGGCCCTGTCATCGCCGTCTGGCGCTACGACCTGGGCGAGCGCGGGATGCTCGGCGACGCGGGCGCGAACCCCATGGGGGCGGTTGCCGGGCTGTTGATCGTGACGGGGCTTCCGCTCTGGGGCCTTGTCGCGTACTTCGTTCTCATGCTCGCGCTCAACCTGCTCTCCGAGCGCGTGTCGTTCTCGCGCGTTATCGAAGCGACGCCGCCTTTGCGCTGGCTCGACCGGCTCGGCAGGCTTCCCGAGGACGAACCCGGGGAATCGAGCGAAGCTTCGGCAGGCAACACCCGTGTCACTGGTGAAGGATAGAATCTGACGGATGGTCGAGGGCCGAACGGGAGGCTGGATCTCTACATGACAACCAAGCACATCTTCGTGACCGGCGGTGTGGTTAGCTCGCTGGGCAAGGGCATCACGGCTGCATCGTTGGGACGCCTGCTCAAAGCGCGCGGCCTCAAGGTGACCATCCAGAAGCTCGACCCGTACCTCAACGTCGACCCCGGCACGATGAGCCCGTTCCAGCATGGCGAGGTCTTCGTGACCGACGATGGCGCCGAGACCGACCTCGACCTCGGTCACTACGAGCGCTTCATCGACGAGTCCCTCAACCGCGACTGCAACGTCACCGCAGGCTCCGTCTATCAGACCCTCATCGGCAAGGAGCGTCGGGGCGACTTCCTCGGCGGAACCGTCCAGGTCATCCCGCACGTCACCAACGAGATCAAGGACCGCATCAATCGCCTTGCCGAAGAGACGCAGCCCGACGTCATCCTCACCGAGGTCGGCGGAACCGTCGGCGACATCGAGTCGCTCCCATTCCTCGAGGCGATCCGCCAGATGCGCAAGGACAAGGGTCGCGAGAATGTCGCGTACATCCACGTCACGCTCGTGCCGTGGATCAATGCCAGCCAGGAGCTCAAGACCAAGTCGACTCAGCACTCGGTCCAGGAGCTGCGCTCCATCGGTATCCTGCCGGACTTCATCGTCGCCCGATCGGACCGTCCGATCGACGCGGGGATCCGTCGCAAGATCGCGCTGTTCTGCGACGTCGACGCGAAGGCCGTGGTGTCGGCCATGGACGCGAGCAGCATCTACGAGGTCCCACGCATGCTCGCGGAGCAGGGACTCGACGAGATGGTCATCGAGCGACTCGGCCTCGAGTGCGATGGCGCCGACATGACGGAGTGGGATGCTTTCGTCAGCCACTCTTCGACGCTTTCGGACGAGGTCAACATCGCGCTGGTCGGCAAGTACGTACAGCTTCCTGACGCCTACCTCTCGGTCAACGAGGCGCTCGATCACGCCGGCATCTTCCACGACCACAAGGTCAACGTGCACTGGGTCGACGCCGAATCGCTCACTCCCGAAGAGGTCGACCGGATCCTCTACGAGATGGACGGCATTCTCGTGCCGGGCGGCTTCGGTATCCGTGGCATCGAAGGGAAGATCCGCGCGGCGTGCTTCGCGCGGGAGAACCTGGTGCCGTACTTCGGGATCTGCCTCGGCATGCAGGTGGCGGTGGCGGAATTCGCGCGTCACGTCGCCGATTGCGAAGGCGCCAACTCCACCGAGTTCGAGCCCACGACCGAGCACCCGGTCATCGACCTGATGCGCGACCAGGAAGGTGTGGCCGACATGGGCGGCACGATGCGACTCGGGGCCTACCCATGCAAGGTCGTGTCGGGCACCAAGGGCTGGGACGCCTATGGCGAGGAGCTCATCTACGAGCGCCATCGTCACCGCTTCGAGGTGAACAACTCGTACCGGGAGAGCCTCCTGAAGGCGGGGCTCGTCATCAGCGGCACGTCGCCTGACGGACACCTCGTTGAGATGGTCGAGCTGCCGGACCATCCATGGTTCGTCGGCAACCAGGGTCACCCCGAGTTCAAGAGCCGTCCCACTCGTCCGGCGCCGCTGTTCCGCGACTTCGTCGGCGCTGCCGTGGCGTTCAAACAAGGCCGGGAGTCGTAGCGACGTGTCAGTAGAGCGACTGGTCAAGCTCTTCACGGAACTCGTGCGCATCGACAGCCCCTCGTTGTCCGAGGGCGATGTCGCCCAGGCTGTCGCGCGCGAACTCGAGGCCGCCGGATGCACGGTGCGTTTCGATGACTCGATGGCGCAGACCGGTTCCGACATCGGCAATCTAATCGCGGAGCTCCCCGGTACGGTAGACGCCACGCTGCTGCTGTCGGCCCACCTCGACACGGTCGAACCCGGACGCGGGATCGAACCCGTCGAGCGCGACGGCGTGATCTACTCGGCGGGAGAGACGGTTCTCGGGGCCGACGACAAGGCAGGGCTCGCCGCGGCGATCGAGTCGATACGCCGGATCGCCGAGTCCGGTGCGAAGCGACCGACGATCCGTTGCGTCTTCACGGTCGGCGAGGAGCTCGGCCTCAAAGGCGCCAAGGCCCTCGACCCGGACGACGGCCGTGCGGACCTCTGTCTCGTACTCGATGCCGACGGACGGCCCGGCGGAATCGTCATCGCCGCGCCCACGCACTACACGTTCGTCGCTGAGTTCTACGGGCGGGCGGCCCACGCCGGAGTCTCACCCGAACGCGGCGTGTCGGCCATCGAGATGGCCGCCGACGCCGTCTCGGCCATGGAGCTCGGGCGACTTGACGAGACGACCACCGCCAACGTCGGCAGCGTCCACGGCGGTAGCGCCACCAACGTCGTGACCGCCGAAGTCCGCTTGACCGGCGAATGCCGCTCCCTCGACCGCGAGCGGGTCGAACAGGTCAAGGAACGTATGGACTCCGTTATGCGCAAGGCGGCGGACGATCGCTGCGGCACGGTGACGATCGACTGGACGCTCGAGTACGTAGGTTTTGTCTACAGCGACGACGACCCCGCCCTCGCGCTCCTGAAGGATGCCGCCCAAGCCGCCGGGCTCGAGCCGCACACCTTCCGCACGGGTGGCGGCAGCGACGCGAACATCTTTGCGGCCACCGGGACGCCGACGTTCGCCCTCGGCTGCGGCATGCAAAACGTCCACAGCCACGAAGAGCACGTGGCGATCGACGATCTCGAGTCGATGACCCGGATGATCATCGCGGTCTCCGACCGCCTCGCCCGGGAGGGATGATGCGTCTCGTCTGGGGCACCGTCGTCGGAACGCCGAGCGACGCGTCGGCACTTCAGAAGCTCGACATCGAGCTTGACGATGGCTCCTCTGGCGTTGCGGTTTCGTATCCGGCGCTCGTCGGGACGGTAGCCCTCGGCGATCGCGTCTTGATCAATACGACAGCGGTCGACCTCGGCCTCGGAACGGGTGGAGCCCACTTCGTCGTCGCGACTGCGGGCGGTGGCGGCAGAGAACTCGCTCGCGGGGTCGTGCTCGACCAGCCGAGTGGCGGCCACGTCATGAAGCTCCGCTACACGCCGCTGCAGCGCGATGTCGTGGCGGTCGAGTCACCCGAGAGCCCCCATCACGAAGCGATGCGGAAAGCGACCCGTCTCGAGGGCCTTCCCGTCGTCTGTTGCAGCCTCCACAGCCAGGTCCCGCTCGTGGCCGCGGCGGTCAAGTCCGCTCGGCCGGAGGCTTCGGTCGT
>JACRBU010000193.1 GCA_016213085.1 Coriobacteriales bacterium | reverse complement strand
CTTGCCCGCGCGCACGACGCCGAGGTTGGGGCGCAGCGTGGTGAACGGGTAGTCGGCGATCTTGGGCCGAGCAGCGCTCATCCGCGCGATGAGCGAGGACTTGCCCACGCTCGGCATGCCGACGAGTGCCGCGTCGGCCAGCAGCTTCATCTCGAGTTCGATCTCGGCTTCCTCGGCGGGCTCGCCGAGCTCCGCGAACGCCGGCGCCCTGCGTGTGGGCGTCACGAAGTGGATGTTTCCGCGCCCGCCATGACCGCCGTGCGCGACGACGACGCGCTGTCCTGCGTGGGTGAGGTCCGCCAGCTGCTCGCCGGTCTCGGCGTCGCGGACGACGGTGCCGAGCGGGACTCGGAGCTCGAGGTCCTCTCCCCCGGCGCCGTGCATGAGCGAGCCCCTGCCATGGGTCCCGCGCTGGGCCTTGAAGTGGCGCTTGAAGCGATAGTCCACGAGCGAGGAGAGCGCGGGGTCCGCGACGAGGACGACGTCGCCCCCGCGGCCACCGTCCCCGCCGTCAGGGCCACCCTTCGGCACGTGGGCTTCTCGCCGAAACGACATGCACCCGGCGCCTCCGGCTCCGGCCTTCACCTGGATCTGGACTTGATCGATGAACACGTCAGCTCCCGCCCTGTTCGTCAGCGTCCATCGTAGCCGAAGGAGTCGGCGTCTCCGCACCGCGTGCGAGCGGTCGGAGGCCTGCCAGCGCGAGGAAGATCGCGCACCCGACGCCTTCGGCCAGCATGAGAGCGGGCATGGCGGTTCCGCTGTCCTCGCTCACGAGCGCCACGGCGGCCCCTGCGAGCAGGCCGGCGAACGCGGCGGCGAAGCCGGTGTTGCGGGCGAGGACGTCGTCGAGATCGTCTCGGCGATCGAGGCGCAGGAATGCCAGTGTGGCGACCGCACTCGCCGCGAGCCACGTGTACGTCGTCTGGGTCGAGTAGTTCCAGGCGTTGACGGCCTTTCGGGCAATGAGCTCCCCGAACAGCCCCCACTCGCCCTCGCCGATGGCCCGAAGCAGCTTGCCGAAGTGAGTCTCGGCCGCGACGCCGCGCGCCAGGTCGAGCACGCCTACGAGCACGACTCCAGCGATCACCGCGGCAAGCCCCCAGCCGACGGCCTTCCAGCTCAGCCTCACCTGCGCGAGGAAGAGCCACCCCAGGCCGAACGCGACGACTCCCCAGATCGCGACACCCGCGTTTGCACCGAAACCAGGCGCCGCAAGGGCGAGCAGCGTCAGAGCGCCAACGAGTGGCATGCCGAGAAGGCGCAGCCACCGCTCGGCCTTCGTGCCGGCGGCTGCATCGGTGGCAAGACCGACGAGCAGCACCGAGGCGGCGACAGCGAGCGCCGAGCCTTCGTTCCCGACGCCGTAGTAGCGCCAGCCAGCCAGGACGGAGTAGGAGAACATGCCCGATTCCGCCCACGGCCGATGCGCGAGGTTGTCCACGACGACGAGCCCGGAGGTCAGCCCGAGAAGCAGGAGCAGCGGCAGCTGAACGACGGTGCGCACCCTGAGCAGAAGCAGCGCCAGCGCCCACAGTGCTACCGTCCACGCGATCGTGGTGACGATCACATCCGCCGAGCTCGTCACGTAGCGCGTCGGCATGACGATGAGCCACGTCGCAGGCGGGACGGCCAACGCCAGCAGGATCGCGGCCCGCGACAGGACCGCCGTCGACGCCCGCCTCCGCCACACCACGAAGGCGCCGAACGCGAACGCGACGAGCGTCCCGACGAGCCACCACGTGACGATCCGATCGCGCACGCTGTCGACCGCGAGCGCGAAGTCGTTCACGGCGGTCAGGCGACGCTTGGCTGCCGTGAAGTCCGTCGATGCTCCGGCCCGCACGCGCATCCGGCTCCCCAGCATCGATGCTGGAGCGTCGATCCCAAGCTCGCCGAGGACGGTCGGGGCGACGTCGAGGTTCGTGACGAGCCCGTCGCGGTGCGTCGAGGGGGACGTGAGCATCGCCTGACCGTCGCCTCGCTGCGTGAAGCCGCCGCCGTACACGACGATCGGCGCAAGCAGCGGCTGGTTCCAGTAGGGCTGCTCGACCGCGTTGGACACCACGACGATCCGGTCGGCCGAACCGCCGACGCCTTCGCGCACGAGTCCCACGACGCGGTCGAGTCCCGCTAGGGCGGCCCTGCGATCGCGCGCTTCGGCGGCGGGACTGCGCTGACTCGCGGCATCGCGTGCCCGCACGAGGTCGCCCGTGTCGATCACGAGAAGACCGCCTCGACCGCGCGGCCAGGCTTCGTGGATCGCCTCTTCTAGCTTGTCGTAGTCCGTCCGCTTGCCGAAAGGAGCGGTGGGGTCCGCCGTCAGCAGCGGATCCGCCGCCACTGTCCCCCACGACACCGTCCCCGACGCTTCCATGGCAACGAGTGCGGCACTCCTCAGTGCACCGGACGGCGACGACGTGTCCTCGTCCGAGCAGCCGACGGCCGCAGTGAGTCGTCCGGCGCGAGTGACCGCCTCTCCAAGCGCGCCCAGTTCGGGCCGGGCAAGCAGCGTGGAGCTGTCGATTGCTGCGGAGGGCAGTCCGAGGTAGACGATGGACGTCCCGTGCACCTTGGCCAGCGGGTTAGGCCCTTGAGGCGGAACCGCGTAGCCGAAGTACCGGACGTAGGCGTCCGCAGCGGTGCCCGACTCGTAGGGCTCGTCGACGTCGTAAGCGGATGGCGCCCCGTACGGAGAGCCGACCCACCGACCGGCGCCGAGCGTCAGTGCGCCGCGAACCGACGCAGGAACGTCCTGGTCCGCCGTCTGGGCGTTCATGTTGCCCATCGCCCCGGACGACGCGAGCTCCAGGAGGTTCGGCGTCGTGCCTGCCGTGACGTCATTCCAGGTCAGGTACGGTGCGAGGACGACTATCACGCGGGACCCGGGACGCGCCTCGACAGCCGAGGCGGCCGGCGCAGCGCCCAACACGAGCGCGAAGGCGCATACGACCACACCCAGGTGCGCCCCGACGCTTCGAACTGCTCTGTTCAGCACGGCCCTCGTCCCACCTCCCGAAGCAGTATCAGCTCGCTTCCCCTCAGACACACGAAGCGCCGGGCGTGGCGCCCGGCGCTTCGGATGCGCGATGCGTTCGTCGCGCTACTGCGCGAGCGGCCGAACGTGGACCTTGCGCTTCAGGCCCTTGGTGAACTCGACGATGCCCTCGGCCTTCGCGAAGAGCGTGTCGTCGCCGCCGCGGCCAACGTTCTCACCCGGGTGGATGTGAGTACCGCGCTGGCGAACGATGATGGTGCCCGGCGTAACGGCCTGACCGGCGAACCGCTTGACACCGAGGCGCTTCGCCCTGGAATCGCGGCCGTTCTTGGTCGAGCCGAGGCCTTTCTTGTGAGCCATGGTTCAGTCCCTGCCTCTCGCCGACGCTACTCGGTAGCCTCAGTGGCCTCGGCCACCGGCTCAGCGTCTTCCTTCTTCTTCGCGGGGGCCTTCTTGGCAGCGGCCTTCTTGGCCTTCGCCGTCACGTCGGTGATCTTCACCTTCGTGAGTTCCTGGCGGTGGCCCTTCAGGCGCTGGTAGCCCTTGCGCTTCTTGAACTTGAACACGACCGCCTTCTCGCCGCGGAAGTGCTCGACGACCTCGCCGGTCACCTTCGCGGAAGCGAGCTCGGCCGGGTCGACGACGATCGAATCTTCGTCGGCGAGAAAGATCACATCAAAGGTCACGGACTCGCCGACGGGCGTGTCGAGCTTCTCGACGACAACCACGTCGTCCTTGGCGACCTTGACCTGCTTACCGCCGGTGGCGACGACTGCGTACATGCGGAAACCTTCCACTTGGTTAGTTGTGACGCGAGGAGATACTCTATCAGCCGTCTTCAGGCACGTCAACGCACGGATGCGCCTTACAACGGCCCCGGGAGTATCCTTCCCACTCGCGTGCCCCTGTCACCGCGAGCCAGCGTGCCCCGTGTTACGCCTCGAAGGCCCTCCGCAGGAAGCTGCCCAGGCCCTGCTGGCCCTCGATGACGACCTTCACGTCCGTGGGCGACGTGTCGTCGTCCGGCACGATGACCACGTTCTTGCCGGTCTCGGCCCGCAACGTCGCCACGGTGTTCTGTCCCGGTCCGGTCAGCAGCTCATAGGTCTCCGGATTCACGCCGAAGAGGTACGCGTTCCCGCGGCCGGTACGCAGGATCTCTCTCATGCGCCTCATAGCCGAGATGCGTCTCGTGTCGGGGGACAACACGATCCCCTGCCCCTCGCATCTCGGGCACTGGTCCGTCAGCACGCCCCACAGGCCGTCCGTCACGTTCTTGCGGGTCATCTCCACCAGACCGAGACGCGAGATCTCGCTCACGCGCGTCTTCGTGCGATCGCGTTCGAGCGCCTTCTGCAGACGCGAAAGCACCTGAGTGCGGTTCTCGGCTCGCTCCATGTCGATGAAGTCGATGACTATGATCCCGCCGATGTCACGAAGGCGGAGCTGCTTGACGACCTCGTCGGCGGCCTCGAGGTTCGTGCGCACGATGGTGTCCTCGAGGTTCTTCTTGCCGACGTAGCGGCCCGTGTTGACGTCGATGGCCGTGAGCGCCTCGGTCCGATCGATCGCGATGTAGCCGCCACTGGGCAGCTCGACGACGCGCCGGAGCGCGCCTTCGATCGAAGGCTGCAGGTCGAATGCGTCGAAGAGCGGGGCTCGGTCCTTGTAGAGCTGCACGCGGCGCGCGAGATTGGGCGACGTCTTCTTGAGGAACGAGACGACCTTCTGGTGCGTGCCCTTGTCGTCGATGACGAGTCGCTTGTACTCCTCGGAGAAGACGTCACGAACGAGGCGAAGCCCGAGGTCCATCTCGGTGTAGATGACCTCGGGAGGCAGCGCCTCGTCCGACTGGCGCCTGACGCGCTTCCACAGCCTCAGGAGGAAGTCCAAGTCGGACGCCAGATCGCGCTCGGACGCGCCCTGGGCCACCGTCCGCACGATCACGCCCATGCCCTCCGGCACACTCGGGTTCACCGCGGCCTGGAGGCGTTCGCGTTCCTCTTCGGGGAGCTTGCGCGAGACACCGATGAACTCCGAGAACGGCATGAGCACGAGGAAGCGGCCGGGCAGGGTGATCTCGGTCGTCACTCTTGCGCCTTTGGTCCCCATGGGGTCCTTCAGGACCTGCACCATGAGGCTCTGGCCGGATCGCACCAAATCGGTGATGTCGCGCCTAGGGAGATTCTCGACACCCTCGGGGGACACGACCTCGTCGACGTAGAGGAAGCCGTTCTTCTCCAAGCCGATGTCGACGAACGCCGCCTGCATCCCAGGCAGGACGTCGGAGACCTTCCCCAGGTAGACGTTGCCGACAACGGAACGTTTGGGGCGCTCCACGTAGAGCTCGACGAGCTCCCTGTTCTCGAGCAGCGCAACGCGCGTCTCGCTCGAGTCGTGCGAGATGAGCATCTCGCGAACGATATCCGCCATGTCCGCTCCCCGTTATAGGGGGCGCGACCACACTCCTTCATCGGACTCGATGAGGGTATCGCGCCGCGTCGTCGTGGCTACGACGCCGGGACGCGTTGCCGGATCGAAAGCGGCGGTGAGGAGCGCGTCAGGACGAAGGGAACCTTGCTGACCCATCCGGACCACGAGTTCCACGACGATCCCTCCGCTCGATGACCTCACGCACGGCTCCTTCGGGAGGCTGTGCGGCAGATCGAAAACCTTGGTCTTGCCCTTGTGCTCCACACTCAGCTCGCCACGAGCCACAACACGTTCTAGCGCCGAGCGCACCTCCTGTTCGGTCAACCCTTCGCCTTCTATACGTACCTCGTAGTACGCGATGGTAGCCGCCGCCGCGAGCGCCGGCTCCCGTTCAGCCACGTATCGCGCCTCGACCGGCGCGAGATCCTCGGGTGAGGCCTTCACCAAGCGGTGCAGTGCCTCCTCCGGTTCAGTGTAACCCGACAAAAAGACATCTACATACTCCCGCTCCCCCGCCGTGCCGACCGGGAGGGCCGGACCGAAGGCGATCTTCATGTGGGGAGAGAACCCCTTCGTGACCGAGTACGGCAGCTTTGCGCGTCGCACGGCGCGCTCCAGCGCGTGCACGACCTCCAGATGCGAGAGGAATCTGAGGCGACCTGCCTTGCGATAGCACACGCGCAGGCGGAAATCACGCACGCCGATCACCGCCGAGAAGGACGGTCACGCCGAGGTCGCCGCAGACGTCGCATCCGGTGCATCCGTCGAACGAGCAGTCCGGCGTGGGCGTGCCGGTCAGCGCCCTCTCGCGCTCGCGAGACAGGTAGGCCTGCGAAACGCCCGAGGAGATGTGGCCCCAGGGCAGCGGCTCGCCAAGAGTTCGCATGCGCGACGCGATGGCTGCCGGGTCGACTCCGCACGACTCGAAGGCCCCAAGCCACCGCCGCGGGTCGAACTGCTCGGTCCACGCGTCGAAGCGCGCGCCCCCGCGCCAGGCGGCCTCGATCACGTCGGCGAGTTCGCGCCCGCCGCGCGCGAAGGCACCCTCGAGGAAGGAGACCTCGGCATCGTGCCAGGAGAGGTCGACGCCCTTGCGAGGCACGACCGAGCGCAGGAGTTCCTGGCGGCGCACGACCTCGTCAAGCGGGATCTGAGGCTCCCACTGGAAGGGCGTGTGGGCCTTGGGCACGAAGGTCGAGACCGAGACGGCGACCCGCACCGACCCGCGCGCATCCGCGGGTGTCGCGCTTCGTGCCTCGCCGAGCACCGCCTGCACCAGGTCGCCGATGCCGCGGACGTCGTCGTCGGTCTCGGTCGGAAGGCCGATCATCAAATAGAGCTTGACCCGGCGCCAGCCGGCCTCGAAGGCCCGTCGCACGGTGGTCAGCAGGTCCTCCTCGGTGACGTTCTTATTGATGACGTCGCGGAGTCGCTGCGTGCCCGCCTCGGGAGCGAAGGTAAGACCCGACTTCTTCCCCGCGGCCACGAGTCGCGCCATGTCGACGCCGAAGGAGTCGACCCGCAAGCTCGGCAGCGAAACCGACACGCCGCCTTCGGACAGCCGACGCTTCAGCCGGCGGAGGATCTCCTCGATCTGGCTGTGATCGGTGCTCGAGAGCGACGTGAGCGAGACCTCGTCGTAGCCGGTGCAAGCCAGGCCAGCCATGACCTCGCGCACGACCTCATCGGCCGAACGCTCCCGCACCGGGCGGTAGATCATCCCGGCCTGGCAGAACCGGCACCCGCGGGTGCATCCTCTGAGGACCTCCATGGCGAGCCGGTCGTGGACGACGTCCATGAAGGGGACGACCGGACAGCTCGACGGCCGCTGCTCGCCGAGATCGCTCACGACCCGCTTCACGACGACCGCCGGTGCGGGGTCTTCGGCGGAGACTCCGGCGAAGCCGCCGTCGGCGTCGCGGCACACGTCGTAGAGCGACGGGACGTACACGCCGGCCACCTGCGCAAGCTCGACGAGCGTCGCGTTGCGATCGAGTCCCGCGGCGATCGCTGCGCGATGAGTGCGCACGAAGTCGACGATCGCCTCGTCGGCCTCTCCGATAACGACGGCGTCGAAGAACGCGGCCACCGGTTCGGGGTTGAAGGCGCACGGTCCGCCGGCGATCACGAGCGGATCGGAGTCCCCACGCTCGGCGGCGCGCAGCGGGATGCCCGCGAGATCGAGTGCCTCGAGGATGTTCGTGTACGTCATCTCGTACGGGAGGGTGAACCCGACGAGATCGAAATCGCGTATGGGCGCGGCCGACTCGAGCGCGAAGAGCGGGATACCTTCGGCACGCATCTCCGCTGACATGTCGATCCAAGGTACGTACGCGCGCTCAGCGCCGACGTCGTCGATCTCATTGAGGATCGCGTAGAGGATCTGAAGTGCCTGGTTCGCCTGACCTATCTCGTAGGTGTCCGGGTAGACCAGCACAGCCCGATACGACGCATCGTCCCGATGTCGAGCGCCCCATTCGCGATCGAGGTAGCGCGATGGACGTTCGACACGCGTGAGCAGCGGCTCGACCTGGGGCCAAACGCTTGTCCGCGTCACCTAGGTGGCTCGCCGCTCGACGACGCGGGTGGCAGCTCAGCTGGAGCGACGTCGATCACGACGGTCTCCGCCGCGCCGGACGCCACGACGAAAGCCGGGGTCTCGACGGGCCCGCCCCGACGCCTGCGAGCGACGACGTCCACGGCCTTGTCGCGCGCCGCGGTGACATGCGCCACAAGTCCCGCCATGCTGCCTCCGCTCTCGAAGTACTCGATCGCGGCCTTGCCCATCGCCCAGGTGCCGCTGTACCCGATCGCAGCCTTGATGGCCCAGCCGAACCCGGGTACGAGGCCCACGAGGTTCCGGGCGATCGCTCGAAACGCGAATCCACCGCCGACGACCGCCGCGAGTTCCTTCATTCGCTCGGCCCCGAGGGTCTCGCCGTAGACGCCGGCGATCTGGAGGATCATCTTGGCCTGGTTGGCGGTCATGACCGGCATGTCGGCGCCGGGGATGAACAGCACCCCGCCGATCAAGCCGTTCTGCATCGCCGTGGCGCGCACCGCTTGCTCGGCGACCGCCTGCCGAAGGAACGGGAAGTTCGAGGCGAGCGCCAGCTTCTTCGAGCTGTCGCGCTCGACGACCCACGCAGCGGTCTTCTCGAGCACGTCGTGGATATGGACTTCGGCCACGGTGTCGCTGATCGGGTGCTGGAGCCGCCGGGCCACCTCGTCGCGGTGTGGCTCGAGCGCGACCGCGACCGTCGGCACGAGCGCCTCGCGCGCCGCTCGGAGCGAGTCCTTCAGCGCGTGGCCGGGACCGGCCAGAGCGATCACGGCGTCGGCCATCGCGTCGGGGGCAAGCAGCTCGGCAGGGCGCACGAGCTCGACATGCACCCGCGCACCGCTCGTGACCGGCGTGAGCGCCGCCTGGAAACCGTCCACGAGCGAATCGGGTGCGCTCGCGTCGACGAACACGGCGATCCTCACGGGAAGCTCGCGCTCTTGGCGCACGCCTTCACCTGCGAAGATGATGTCTCGTATGTCGTTACGGATGAACGCCATCGAGCTTCCCCCTATCGCGTCGTGCCAAGACGGCGTGTCCAGACGGACAACAGCATACCCACGGCGAGCAGATTGGTGACCAGGAACGACGAGCCATAGCTCACGAAAGGCAGCGGGATTCCTGTGATGGGCATCAGCCCGATCGTCATGCCGACGTTCTCGAGGATCTGGAAGAGCCACATGCTGATGATGCCGGCGACGATCAGCGCCCCGAAGAGGTCACGCGACTGCGCGGCGATCTCGAGCGACGTCACGAGCAGGGCAAGATACAGCCCCAGAAGTATCACCGCGCCGAGGAACCCGAGCTCCTCGCCGATCACCGAGAAGATGAAGTCGGTGTGGCGCTCGGGCAGGAAGTTCAGGTTGCTCTGCGTCCCTGAGCCGAGACCCTTGCCGGTCAGCTCGCCGGACCCGATCGCGATCTTGGACTGCGCAAGGTTGTAGCCGGCGCCATCGGGATCGCGGTCCGCATCGACGAACACGAGCAAGCGATCCTTCTGGTACTCCTTGAGCACGTCGGCTTTGAGTACGACACCTGCCGCAAGAACGCCGACGAGCGCGAACACAAGGAACCAGCGCGCCTTCAGTCCACCGATGAGCAGCATGCCCATCGTGATCGCGACGAAGACCAGGCCGGTCCCGAGGTCCGGCTGCAAAAGGATGAGCCCGAGCGGGACAAGCATGATCCCCATGACCTTCGCGACATCGGCCGGCGCTTCCAGTCGTCCTTTGTACTTCGAGATGACCGCGGCCATCAGCACGATCAGCACGAGCTTGGCGGGCTCCGAAGGCTGGAAGAGGCGGATCGACCCGATCTGCAGCCACGCCGTCGCGCCCTTCGCGGTATCACCGAGACCCGGGATCTTCGGACTCAGGATCGCGAGGACGAGCAGCCCGAAGAGCGGCCAGATCCACGTCTTGGCGACCCGATAGTCCATGGCCCAGACCGCAGCCATGCCGATGAGCCCGATGACGATGCCGAGCGCCTGGCGCTTGAGCATGCCGGGACCCGCAGTCATCCCCTGAGTGGCCGAGTTCACCATGATCGTGCCGAACACGAGGATCGCCGCAACGATGCTGAGCAGCGGGATGTTCACGAACCAGAGTCGTTTTCGCTCGGTCACGCGATCACCTCGACTCGTCTTCGGCCGTCACGTGCTCGGTCGTCACGCCGAGCAACGCGCCGAGGATGTCGCGCGCAGCGGGGCCCGCCACCGAGCCACCGTGGCCACCCTGCTCGACCGCGACCACGACGCAGTACTTCGGGTTCTCGGCCGGAGCGAACCCGACGAACCACGCGTAGTCGTCCTTGCCGGCGACCTGGGCTGTTCCCGTCTTGCCCGCCACGCGTACCGGGAAGTCGCCGAAGACCCCTTCGGCGGTACCCTCGGTCGTCACTGCCTCGAGCGCGGTGCGCATCGTCGCGAGGTTGGTGCTCGAGACCTTCGTGTCGAACGCGACCTCGGGCTTGACGGTCTTGACGGGCTTGCCGTCCCCGCCCATCACCTGCCGCAGCACGTGAGGGCGCATGACTTTGCCGTCGTTGGCGATGCCTGAATACGCGGCCGCGATCTGCAGGGGCGTGACAAGCAGGTCGCCCTGTCCGATCGCGACGTTGACCGTGTCGCCCGGAAGCCACCGCTGGTACTCGGGGTAGTCCTTGTTGAACTCCTTCTTCCATTTCGCGTCCGGGACCCGGCCGTCAGCCTCGCTGGGAAGGTCGATGCCCGTCTGCTCGCCGAAGCCGAAGCGACGCACGAACTTCTGCAGCTCGTCGCGCTTGCGCTTGTAGAACGAGTAACCGATCTCGTAGAAGACGACGTCGCATGAATCGCTGATGCCCTCGGTGAAGGTCTCGGTGCCGTGACCCCCGTGGTTCCAGCACCACTTGTCCCACTGCTCACCCATGCCGATCCAGCGGCCCTCGCAGTAGTAGCTCGAACCGACCCCGGCGACGCCGGTCTGCAGGCCCGCAAGACCCGTGAACGCCTTGAAGGTCGAAGCGGCCGGGTATTGCGCCATGATCGCGCGGTTCGTGAGCGGGTACTCGCGCTTCTTGGCAGTGAGCGCCTTCCACTCCTTCTGGGTGATACCGCCCAGGAACACATCCGGGTCGTAGCTGGGCGCGGAGGCCATGGCGAGCACTTCGCCCGTGTTCACATCGAGCGCGACCGCCGCACCCGCCTTGGCCTTCGGGAACTTGTCCCTGTGCGCGTCGACCATCGCCTGCCGAAGTGCCTTCTCGGCGACCTTCTGGATGCGCGAATCGATCGTCAGGCGGACGTCGTGCCCGGGGATCGGGTCGCCCTCTTCGATGATACGCTGCGAACGGCCCTGCGCATCGACCTCGATCTTCCGGTACCCGCGGTCGCCCTGGAGCACCGTCTCGAACTGCCGCTCTGCACCGGCCTTTCCGACGATGTCACCGAGCTCGTAGCCCTCGCGGTCGGGATCGGCGAGCTCGGTATCGGAGATCTCACCGGTATAGCCGAGCACGTGGGCCGCCGTCGCGCCGCGCGGATACTGCCGGACCGCTTGGACATCGATACTGACGCCGGGGAACTCGGTGGGGTGTTCCGAGATGTAGGCCACGGCTTCCATCGGGACGTCGATCGCGATCGCCCGCGGCTTCAGTGGCGCCTGCCGCGTCGATGTGGCGCGCTCGAGGATCTCGTCGGCGGGCATGTCGAGCACGGTAGAGAGGCGATGCAGGAGGTCCCGGTTCTCGCGGACTTCCGGCGCGATCATAACGGCGAGGGTCGGACGGTTGCTGACGAGCTCGCGACCGAAACGGTCGAGGATGCGCCCTCGTGGTGCCTCGACGGTGTATGCCTGGACACGGTTGTCGTCGGCGGTCTCGGCGTAGGCCTTCCCCGAGAGCACCTGCATCGTCCAGAGGCGCACGAGAAGAAGCCCCAGGACCATCAGCACGATGGCAGCGAGCGCGGCGAAGCGTGGTTTGAGCAGCTCTCGGAAATCAGGCATAGGCAGTGGGTGGTGTCTGGGTGGTCAGGAAGCTCCCCTGGCACCAACGGAAGGCGTCACGCAAGCCGGCGGAACGTCTGCACAGGGCGCTCCTGCCGCAAGAAGCGAGCCAGCCACGGATACACGAGCAGCGCCAAAGCAGTATTGTACACCGCTCCAGGCAGGGTGATCGTCAGCATGGAGAGCCAGAACGACTCCCCTTCGCCAAGCAGCAGGAGTATCACGCTGTAGGCGACGCCGGCGGCAAACGACGCGGCGCCGAGCACGGTGAGCGGAAGAAGCCACCCTTCGGCAAACATGTGTTGGAACAGCAGTCCCGCGAGCCAGCAGGTGACCGCGAGCACGAGCGCCATGGCGCCCACGGGGCCGGTGTTGAGCAGGTCGAAGATCAGACCGGCCGCGAATCCCGCTACGGCGCCGCTCACCGGGCCCTGCACAAGCGCGAGCGTGATCGCCACGATGAGCAGGAAGTTCGGGATCGCGCCGCCGATGGCGATCGCAGGGCCGAGAAGCGCCTGCAGGAGCGTCGCGGCGGCGATCGCGAGGACTGCCGGGACTACCTTGTTCATTCACCCGCTCCGATCTTCGGCGCTGGCGGACGACCGATGATGACGAGAACTTCCTCGGTGTTGCCGAGCGTTGCCGCAGGACGCATCTGGATGGTCTGGTACAGAGCGGCGGGGTCCTTCTCGACCTCGGTGACTTCGCCGACCAGCAGGCCCTTCGG
This sequence comes from Coriobacteriales bacterium, assembly GCA_016213085.1. GTDB lineage: Bacteria > Actinomycetota > Coriobacteriia > Anaerosomatales > JACRBU01 > JACRBU01. The sequence continues at coordinate 1,629 of JACRBU010000193.1, read as the reverse complement.
ATACACGCCGCCCATGCCCGATGTCACGACGGCATCGCCGGCATTCACGGTCGTGTCAGTGCTCACGAAGTCGAGCGTCAGTCCGCCGTCGATCGTGCCTCGCGCGATCCCCTCGGCACGACTGCGCTGAACCATGGCGGCGACTCCCGAGCGCTGGTCGGTGATCAGGCGGACCCGCGAGCTGTTCGGGGCGACCTCGATCAGCTGCCCGAGCAGCCCCGACCCGCTCACGACCGGCATTCCCTGCTTGACGCCGTCGCGCCCGCCGAGGTCGATGGTGACCACGCCTTCCCAGGCGTTGTTGGGCCTGCCGATGACGTGACCGCCGACGGTCTTGAGGTCCTTGCCCTGCACGAACCGCAGGAGCTGCTTCAGACGGATGTTCTGCTGCCGAGCTTCCTCGAGCTCCGTGTTGCGGCGCCGGAGTTCGGCGTTCTGGCGCTCGAGTTCGGCGATGCCGCCTCTCGACACCCCGAGGTCGCCGAAGAAGCCTCCAACCACGCGAAGCGGGTGGGTGATGACCTCGCCGACCGCGGAGACCGGCGCGACGACGGTGTGGACGCCGTCGCGGATCCGATGGAGCGGTCCGCCATCACCTTCCCGATACCAGCCGGTGATCAGGAGGAGCGACACGACGATGAGCACACCGAGCAGAAGCGGCCGGGACGTCCGGTTCTCGTGTGCGGGACTCTTCATATCACCTCACGCCGGGGCGCCTAGCGCGCGCCGGTCAGGACCTTCTTCAGAGCGTCGATCTCCTCGAGCGCCTGCGCGGAACCGTCCACGACGTTGGTGAGCGCGCTGTCGGAGACATGGACCGGCATGCCGGTCTCGTGACGCAGCCTTTCGTCGAGGCCGCGAAGCAGGGCTCCGCCGCCGGTAAGCACGATGCCGTACTCCATCAGGTCGCTTGCGAGCTCGGGCGGCGTCTGTTCGAGGGTCGACTTCACGGCCGCAACGATCGCGGCGGTCGGCTCCTCGAGCGCCTCGCGGATCTCCTCGGACTCCATCGTGATGGTCCTCGGCAGGCCGGTGAGCAGGTCGCGACCTCTGACCTCGACGTCGACTTCTTCGAGCAACGGCCACGCCGAACCGATCTCGAACTTGATCTCTTCTGCGGTGCGTTCGCCGATAAGCACGTTGTAGACGCGCTTCACGTGGACGATGACCGCGTCGTCGAACTCGTCGCCGGCGATGCGGATCGACTGGCTCGTCACGATGCCGCCGAGCGAGATGACGGCGACCTCGGTCGTGCCGCCACCGATGTCGACGACCATCGAGCCGGTCGGCTCCTGGATCGGAAGCCCCGCGCCGATCGCCGCAGCCATCGGCTCCTCGATGAGGTAGGCCTGACGGGCGCCCGCTTGCATGGTGGCTTCGAACACGGCGCGCTTCTCGACCTCGGTGACCCCCGAGGGCACGCAGACGACGACCCGGGGCTTGGGTTGCCACGGGAAGCGCTTCACGCGCGTCTTGTTGATGAAGTAGCGAAGCATCGCCTCCGTCACTTCGAAGTCGGCGATGACGCCGTCCTTGAGTGGCCGGATCGCCACGATGCTCGCCGGCGTGCGGCCGAGCATGCGCTTCGCGTCCAGACCGACTGCCAGGACGCGCTTGCTGTCGCGCTCG
>JACRBU010000195.1 GCA_016213085.1 Coriobacteriales bacterium | reverse complement strand
GTTCAGGACGGTCCGAACCTCCTGCTGCGTCAGCACGACAGGGACGTGCCTGGCCGACTTCGCGCGAACGACATCGCCAAGGTCGCCCACGTCCAGCCCGAACACGTGTCGATACAGGAACAACAACGCCGATAGCGCCTGAGTCTGAGTCGAAGCGCTCACATGTTCCACCACCGCAAGGTGCGTCAGGAACTCGTTGATCTCCTTCTCACCCAGGTCGACAGGGTGACGCATCTTGTGAAAGCGGATGAATCGCTCGACCCAACCCGTGTACGCCCTCTCGGTCCTCGGGCTGTAGTGCCGCGCTCGGAGCTCGTCGCGGACGTGCTCCATCAACTTGGGTCTGCGCGAAGGCGGAGTGCGCTGCGAGGCCGCAGAGTCCTGCCCCTCCGAGGCCCACACCGCGGATTCGTTCTCTCGATGGTCCCGGGCGGCCCCCGGCGACGACCCGCCGCCTGCCGATGCACCGCCCTCAGGCACGTACGCTTCGGCAGGCGGATGCTCGTTCGGACGTGCGTACATGAAATCGAGCCCTTCGCCTCGCGCAGAGCGTGGGTCCCCAACGTGGTCTGAATCGCCCGCTTCTCCAGGATGCCGTGCCGCCCTTACCCGCGGCTTACCGCTGCCACCACGGGCGATGTCCGGAGGCCCGCTGCGCGATATGGTGCGCCCTCACCCAGGTGCGGCCGACCGCAGAGAGGCCGAGCCAACAGTTGGCCTGACGAACCAGGCTCCCGCCGAATTCGGCCCTGAAGTCGCTCTCGGCCATCTCGGCGAGGTCGTCGAATCGGTACGACCACCCACCGAAGTCATACGTCCTGAGCCCGGCGTCTCTGAACCTCATTGCGTCTCGCCACAGGTGGCCGCAGTCGGCAACTCCTGCGCAAGAGGAGACCGATGGCCCTCCCCCGACCCGCGCGACCACGATGCTGCTCGCCGTCTCACGCGTTGCGAAGTTGGCCCTCCAAGTGAGCACGCCGCCATCCGCCGAGGCGACCCTCGACATGTCCAGCACCCCGGCGTCGGCGTAACGTCGCAACTCGGCCAGCGCCTCGCCCCGGGTGTCGTGGGCCCTACTCATCACGAGTTGTCCGGAGACGACCGCCCCGTCGCAGAACTCGAAGAAACCCTCGACGGCCCGCGGGTCAGCAGCGTCGAGCACGTCGTAGCGATCCGTCGACCCGGCTTCGGCGGCGGCCTCGATCGCAGCCCGCATCGCGGGCTTCACGTTGCACAGGAGATGCTCCATCGACCGCGTCAGATTGAGCTGGAGCGAGAGGTTGAGCTCGCATGAGGCGTGATTCGGCGGGCGGGCGCACTGCCGCAGCCTCACCACGTCGAGGCCGGCTGCAGCCGCGTCGAGCTCTTCGTCGAACCACACCTCGCCGAAGCGCAGTCGGCCCTCGTCCCACACGATCATCGCTCGGCGCGGACCTCCACTCGCTGAATCCACATCTCACGCCCCGCCGCCCGTTTGGCAAGATGCCGCGCCAGGACCGCTGCCCGCCCGGCTGACGTGATGCCGAGCTGGCAGTTCGCCTGCCGAACCACTGCTCCACCGAACTCCGACTTGAAGTTGCAGATGCGGATCTTCGCCTCATCGTCGAACGCGTGGTGCCACCCGGCGAAGTCGTACACGTCGAGCCCCGAGTCCTTGAAGCGCACGATGTCGCGCCAGTAGTGCGCGCGGTTCGCGCGCCCGACGAGCTGCCCGGCCTTCGAATCCGCGAAGTCGTCGCGATGCTCGGCGGTGACGTGGTAGCGCACCGTGCCCCCCGCAGAGATGTGCGTGTGCCACGTGAGCACTCGCCCCTCGCTGTCCGACATCCGGGACACGTCGAGCATCCCCGCCTCCACATATCGCCGAAGCGCCGAGGGGTCCATCGTGGTGAGCCCGTTTCGCAGTGCCGTCCAGCGGCTGCCGCCAGCCCGAAGAAAGGCCCAATGGTTGTAGAAGTCGCAGAACGCGCCGATCACGTCGGAGTCGGTGGGGTCGAGCACCTCGTAGACGAAGCCGTCCCGCTCCAGCCCACGCCGAATCCGATACCTCGTGTCCTTGTGGATGTTCGCGAACAGCTCGTCCTCGGACCTGCCGAGGTCGAGTTCGAGCGAGACGCAGACCTGGCACGACGCGCCGACCGGCGGGCGAGTCGTCTGCACGTACCTCGCGACATCCGCGCCGGAAGGATCGCACGGCTCGTCGAACCACACTTCCGCGACTCGCAGCGCATTCGCGCGGTAGGCGATCATCTGCATCCTTTGGCGACAGGGAGCGGAGAGGGGTCCCGCCCTCATACGAGTCCTGTTCCCCGCCCGAAACGTGCACCCTACACGGTGACCTAGCAGGAGGTCGCAGGGATCGGTCCGACAACACGAAGGCCGCCCACGCAGGGCGGCCTTCGGCACGAATCGTGGATGCGGAGCGTCCGGCGACGCTCGACGAGAGCCTACTCGATCCCAAATCCCCCGTGCTTCTTGAAATGCTCGACGAGCCCGCCGTCCGCGAGCAGCTGCGCCATCACGGGCGGCAGCGGCGCGAACGGGATCTCCGTCCCCTTCGTCAGGTTGCGCACGACGCCGGACTCCAGATCCAGCACGAGTTCGTCGCCGTCGTCGATGAGATCAGTGTCGAGCTC
>JACRBU010000192.1 GCA_016213085.1 Coriobacteriales bacterium | reverse complement strand
TGGGTCGGGACCGCGGGCCCTGGCCCGAGTTACGTCGAGGCTGGCGGCGCGCGTCACCTCTACACGAACAAGACCGCGCGCTACATGGCCGCGAACCTGTACTACATGGCGCAGCTCATCAAGGCGAATCCGATCCCCACACGGCTGAGCGATCTCTACGCACAAGCGCTCGCAGAGAGCGATCCTGCCGACTAGCCGAGCGCCTCAGGTCGCGTTTCAGATCGCCGAAGGAGTGCTGAATGGCCGACGGCTCGAAGCGAACACAGCCCGACAGACCCGGACACGAGGACCGGGACCACGAAGGCGTGGTCGACCGCATCGTCGACGAGGTGCGCGACGAGGAGCAGGAACTCGAAGACCGCCTCTCGCAGGACCGCGGCGTGATAAAGACCGACAACTACTTCGCCGTCTTCATGCTCATCCTCACGACGCTCGTCGGCACGTCGCTGTTCACGGGGGGCAGCCGATTCGGCAGCCTTCTCCTGCTTGCCCTCCAGAGCCTCACTCTGATCGTGGCCCTTCGAGTCTCGAAGGTGCGGCCTCGCACCATGCTCGTCGGCAGTGCGATCGTCGCGCTGACGTTTCTCAGCGTGACGGCCGCCACGCTGACCGGAGTCGACCGCGCCGGCAGCGGCTACACGCTCGTGATGATCGCGTTGGTCGCCCTCGTTCCACCCATCATCGCTCGCCGCCTGTTCACGCACGAGCGCATCACGATCCAGACGGTGTATGGAGCGCTCTCCATCTACCTCCTCCTCGGCCTGTTCTTCGCGGTGGTGGACTCGGAGCTGGACCGATTCGCCGGGCCCTTCTTCGTGCAGACGACCGCGCCTGCCGCTTCGGACTTCCTGTACTACAGCTTCGTGACGCTCACGACCACCGGCTACGGCGATTTCACCGCGGCCACAGGGATCGGCCGCCTCATCTCGGTCACCGAGGCACTGCTCGGCCAGATCTACCTCGTGACGGTGATCGCGCTGCTCGTCGGCCACATCGGCAAGGAGGGCCCTGCTGCCGGCGCTCAAGAACTGCGCGAAATGCGCAGGGGCAGGTGGTCCGCGCGAAAGGACAAGCGCGAGACCTCCAAGCGCACGTCCGGTTGAGGGGAAGAAACTGCCTGTGACTCGCGGTGTCGGCGTCAGCGAGATCACAGTCGCCGAATCGCCGCCGCCGCTCTGCTCGTGCCAGCCTAGGGAAGTGATGACATGCCTCGCGCGATCTGGAAAGGCTCCGTGAGCTTCGGGCTCGTGTCGATACCCGTCGGGATCTACCCCGCCGTCTCCCGAAACGAGCTCTCCTTCCATCTCCTCGACAAGCGCGACATGCAGCCGGTGAAGAACGTGCGGACCAACGCTGGCACCGGCAAGGAGGTCGAGTGGGACGACATCGTCAAGGGCTACGAGCTCGATGACGGGCGGTGGGTCACGGTGACCGACGAGGACTTCGCGGCCGCCAACGTGAAGGCCAAGCAGACCATCGACGTCCTCGCCGCCGTATGCCGCGAGGAGATCGGACCCGAGTACTTCGAGTCGCCCTACTTCCTCGTGCCCGAGCGCGGTGGCGCCAAGCCCTACGCCCTCCTGCGCGCGGCGCTGCAGAAAGCCGACCGGATCGCCGTCGCGAAGGTCGTCATCCGGACGCGGCAGCGTCTGGCACTCATCGTCCCCGAGGGCGACGTCTTGCTGCTCTCGATCGTGCGCTGGCCCTACGAGCTTCGTTCGGCAGCCGATCTCGAGCTCCCCGAAGAGGACCTCGGAGAGCTCGGCGTGACCGACGCCGAAGTACAGCTGGCCGAACAGCTCGTGTCGACGATCTCCGCCCAGTGGGACCCGTCGCAGTATCGCGACACCTACCACGACGACCTCAGGGCCCTCATCGAGCGCAAGGCCTCGGGCGAGGCCATCGAGCCTCCACCTCCGGTCGAGGAGGAGACCGGCAAGGTGGTCGACATCATGGAGCTCCTCAAGAAGAGCGTGGAGGAGGCTCGCTCCGGGCGCGACGAAGGCGGGGCGGAGAAGACGGGCCGCGCCAAGGCCGCCAGCGGGTCGTAGGCCCGGCTCCGCATGCCTCTCGAGGAATACAAGCGCCGGCGTGACTTCTCGGCCACTCCTGAGCCGACCGGTGGAAGGACGCCTCGTGCGAAGGGGCAACTCTCCTACGTCGTGCAGGAGCATGCGGCCACCGCTCACCACTACGACTTCCGGCTCGAGCTCGATGGCGTGCTGCTGTCGTGGGCGGTTCCCAAGGGCCCGTCCTTCGACCCGCACGACAAGCGTCTCGCCGTGCGGACCGAAGACCACCCGCTCGACTACGCCACCTTCGAAGGCACCATCCCGAAGCCCGAGTATGGCGCGGGCACCGTCATCGTCTGGGACCACGGGACCTGGGAACCGATCGGCGACGCGCATGCCGGGCTCGAGAAGGGCGAGATGAAGTTCCACCTCAGCGGCGAGAAGCTGCACGGGCGATGGGTCCTGATCCGGCTCAAGCGCGGCGACGAGAAGCGCGAGAACTGGCTGCTGATCAAAGAGCGCGACGACGAAGCGGTCGACGGCGGCGAGCCTGTTACGACCGCCGAGCCGCGCAGCGTGCTCTCCCAGCGCACCCTTCCGCAGGTCGCCGAAGAGGAGGCCTCCAAGCCGGCGATGGCGACGCCGGCAGCGGCCGAGTCCCGCGCGCAGAGCGCCCCCGCGATGGCGCCGGCCGCCGAGATCGGCGAGACCGGCGCGAAGGAGGCGCCCATGCCGCGGAGCATCTCCTTCGAGCTCGCGCGCCTTGTCGACCACGTGCCGCGCAGCGACGGCTGGGTCGCCGAAGTGAAGTACGACGGCTACCGCGCCGCGATCTTCCTCGAGAACGGCAGCGCTCGCGCGCTCAGCCGAAGCGGCGCCGACTGGAGCGACAAGTTCGGCCATGTAGTCCAGGCTGCGCAGTCCCTCCCGGCCGCTTCGGCCATCCTTGACGGCGAGGTCATCGTCCTCGATGACGAGGGCGTGAGCCGATTCCAGCTGTTGCAGGACGCTATCGGACGCGCGCCCGACAAGCTCGCGTACGCGGCGTTCGACCTGCTCTACCTGAACGGCTACGACCTGCGTGACGTTCCGCTTCTCGGCCGCAAGGAACTCCTCGCCGAACTCCTGAAGGACCGCAGCGCGGGCGACCCCATCCGGTACTCCGAGCATCTCGAGGGGAGCTCCCAGGACTTCCACGAGCGAGCGTGCGAACTCGAACTCGAGGGATCGATGTTCAAGCGGGCGGACTCGCGGTACCTGGGCAAGCGGGACGGGTCGTGGGTCAAGGTCAAGTGCCGTTTCGAGCAGGAGTTCGTGGTCGGCGGATTCACCGAGCCGCATGGCTCCCGAACGGGGTTCGGGGCTCTGCTGCTCGGCTACTACGACGGGAAGAAGCTCGTGTACGCGGGCCGGGCAGGCACGGGCTTCACAGAAGCGCGCCTCGCCGAACTCCACGAGCGACTCAGCAAGCACACGCGCGCGACGCCGCCGTTCGCAAGTCCGCCGCGCGGCGATCACGTGACGTGGGTCAGGCCCGAACTCGTCGTGCAGGTCGCCTTCCAGGAGTGGACCTCGGACGGGATCCTTCGGCAGCCTGCGTTCCTCGGCGTGCGCGAGGACAAGACTCCGCACGAGGTCGTCCGCGAGGTGACCAAGCCGGCGGAGATCACCGAAGCCGAACTCGAGGAGGATGCCGAGGTGGCCAGCGTGACGAGCGAGGCCCGCGAGGAAGGCGACCGGAAGCAGAGCGCCGGCCGCGAGAAGGTGATTGCGGGTGTGCGCATCAGCAACCCGCAGAAGAAGCTGCTCCCGAAGTCCGACGTGACCAAACTCGACCTCGCACGCTACTACGAACACATCGCCCCGCACATGCTCCCGTACGTCGCGGAACGCCCGCTCACGCTCGTGAGGTGTCCGAGCGGGACCGAGGGCGACTGCTTCTACCAGCGCCACCCCGACATGGGCCTGCAGAAGGACGTTCACACCCACCAGTTCGAGATCCCCGGGTGGAGGTCCGAGTCGGACCTGTGGCTCTACGTCGACTCGCCCCCGGGGCTCGTCTCGCTCGCGCAGATGGGTGTGGGCGAGATCCACACGTGGGGGTCGACCATCGACACCATTCGCCAGCCCGACCGTCTCGTCTTCGACCTCGATCCCGGGCCCGATCTCCCCTGGGACACGATCCGCTCGGTCGCGCATCACACGCGTGAACTGCTTGAGAAGCTCGGCTTCACTGTCTTCATCAAGACGACGGGCGGCAAGGGACTGCACGTCGTCGTCCCCATCGAGCCCGTGTACGACTTCGAACGCATGCGCGCGTTCGCCAAGGCCGTGGTCGACTCTCTCGTCGGAAGCCACGGGGACATCATCCACGGCCGCATGGCGAAGTCCGAGCGCATCGGGAAGGTCTTCATCGACTACCTGCGCAACGGCCTTGGCGCGAGCGCTGTGGCGCCCTACTCGACGCGCGCACGCGACGGAGCGCCCGTGGCGGTGCCGATACGGTGGGACGAACTCACCCCGAAGCTCGATCCACAGGCGTTCACGATCGACCGCGTCATCCGACGTGTGGGCGCACTCAAGGAAGACCCCTGGGCCGAGATGCCCGAGCGTCAGGCCAGCTCGCGCACCTTGCGTGCGGCCTTCTCGGCGATCTCCTGACCGACCACCAGCCGCAGCGCGAAGACGAGGTTGTCCGCGATCATCGGCAGGTCGAACCGGTCGACGGTCTCCGGGTCCTTGCCGATCCGGCGCGATTCGACATCGACGGTGACCGTCGCGAGAACGCTACCGACCACCGGCCGGAGCGTCTCTTCGATGCGTGTCGCGAGGATGTTAGCCACGCGGGCTTTCCGACTCGGCCTCGGTGGTCGGGGCCGCGTCGGCGGCTTTTGGCTCGGCGCTCTCCGCAGACTCCGGCGGGTCGACGGCGTCGAGCAGTTCCGATCCGGTCATCGAGTCGAGGAACCGCTGCATCGCGACGCGGACGCCGAAGAAGTACGCGGCCAGCAAACCCATCGCCGCGATCACGAGCAGTCGCGCGGCGAACGACGCCTGGTCGGTCGTGATCTCCTTGGGAAGCAGCACGACGACCCACTCGATGAGCGCCGAAGTCGCGAGGCACATCGTTGCGAGGATGACCATCGAGATGCGCTGAGCGATGGCGCCGCCGGTCGCCAGGCGCCGGACCTGTAGCGCTTCGACGAGCAGCAGGATGGCGAGCCCGAGCCCGACTGCGCTCACAACGGTCTGAAGGGGGTCCACCCCGCGGCCCGTCACGGCAAGCACCGGCGCAGGAAGCGCGGACAGCACACCGATGCCGATGCCTAGAACGCCGCCGGCGGATCGATTCACAAGCGTTCCCTTCGCCAGTAGATGAAGTGCAGGCACGCTCCAAGTGTATCGGCACTATTCCCGCTCGTCAGAAGGGTGAAAACACCCGGATTGTGACGTGCGTCACACTCATGTGCCGCCGCTTGGTGCGCGGTCGAACGCTAGCCCGCCCCGCCGCCTCCGCCGCCGCCACCGCCGCCGCCACCGCCGGAGAACCCACCGCCGCCGCCGCTGCTCGACGACATCTGGCTCGTCGCGGTGGAAACGGCGCTTTCGAAGCCACCCGTGAAGACCGCGGCGGGCGACGTCGCATGCGATCCCCCACCGTAGACCCAGAGGTACGGCGTGGCGAATCCCGGATCCTCAACGACCTGAGGCAACTTGACGCGAAGCTGTTCGATGACCTCGTCAGCCACGCCGAAGACCACGGCGAGGACGAGGAACCGCTCCCAGATCGCGACGGACGCCGGCGGGGCCTCCTGCAGGCGAGAGAAGTCCTTGAGGAAGGCACGGAGCGCACGATACTTCGAGTGAAGCTCCACACCCTTCACCGTGCGTCGCGTCATGAACGGCGCTATCGCCGCGATCGCGAGACCCGCGAGGATCGACGGGATCCCCGGGACGAACGAGTCCAGCAGGAACAGCGGCACGAACCCCAGGGCGAAGACCGCCGCCGCCAGCACGAACATCCCTACGCGCCACGACGATCCGGTTGGATCGAGGTAGCCGAGCGAGTCCGCCTGAGATTCGGCGAGCGTCTTCCACGAGTCGACCCTGGATGTGAACGATTGCGGCGAGGACTTCGCATATGCGCGGATCTCCTCGGGCGTCACGCGATCGCCGCCGCCCGCGACGTCGGTGAACAGCAGCCGGACCAGGTGGTCGTCGAGTTGCGAGAGACCTTGAGCTTTCTCGGGTACGAGCGCGATGACCCACGAGCTCTCTTCCTTCGGCCCGAAGAGCCCGGACTTCAGCTCGCGTTTCTGCTCGAGTCTGATGACGCCACGGTCGGCCAGATCGATCAGGCTTGCGGACATGTCGGCGGGCGTCACGGTCCCGAGCCTCCAGACCGCACCGACAACCGCCGGATGCAGGTCGGGCTGCGGGTCTTCCCGGAAGTACTGACCCGTGAACTGGGCCCGCGGATCGCGGCCATGCGTGAAGAACGCCCAGATGGCGAAGGCGAGACCCGCGATGCCGAGAAGCCACGGCACCCCGACCCCGACGACAACCCAGAATCGCGCGAGGAGCCGGTTGCGATTCGCGTCATTGGCGAGCTGGGCCTCCTCGTCGAGGACGCGCTGCTTCCACGCCGACCCGATCACCTGAGCTCCCGGCAGCGACTCCGGCGGGTAGATCACCCGCGCCTCGACGAAGGTCTCTGGCGGTACATCGGTCACGTCGAGAGTGACGACGCCGTCCTCGCCGATGGCCACGACGCCATTGAGAGGCCCGTGAGCCCACGCACGCACGTTGTTCTTCGTCATTGGCACGGGGGGCTGGATGGCGATGTGAACGCGGTCGGTCGGCACGGTCCATTCGTTGCCGATGAACTGCCAGTAGAGGTCGGCTACGTCTTGGTAACGCTTCACCGCCCCACGGGCCCGATAGCGCAACGTGATCGGGAACTGCTGGTCAGACGCCATGATCGCCGCTCGGACCAGCACCGTCGCGCCGGTGTTCGTGACCGAATACGTTCCCGGCTCGAATGCCTGCCCCTGAACCTGCGAGTAGGCCCCGACGCTCCCGTCGGGAACCGGGCCGATGACCCCCGCGACGTCTATCCCATCCGAGCCTTTTGTGCGGAGGTCCCACTCAACCCAACTGAACTGACCGCTGAAGTCGAAGGTCCTCTGCTCCGCGACGGTCAGATCGCCATTCGTCTCCACCTTCGCTTCCGTGGTGACGTCCGCGATGTGGTATTCCTTCGCGAGCGCAGTGCCTGGTGTCGCCACAAGCAGTGCGGCAACGAGCGCGACAACGCATAGAGCGGCGGTTCTCAGAGGACTCCTCATCCCGACTCCTCGCGCAGACGACGGAAGAACGATCGCAGCATCTCGGCGGACTCGTCAGCGAGCACGCCGCTGGTGACGTCGAAACGGTGGTTGAGGCGGGTGTCGTCGTGCAGGTCGTAGAGCGTGCCGAGGGCGCCTGCCTTGGGGTCCGGCGCCGCGTAGACGCACCGAGCGACCCGAGCCTGGTGCATGAGGCCGGCGCACATCGGACACGGCTCGAGCGTCACGTACACGGTGCAGTCCGACAGGCGCCAGCGCTCAAGGCGCATCGCGGCCTCACGGATCGCGATGAACTCGGCATGCCCGGCCGGATCGTGGTCGATCTCACGCCGGTTGTAGCCGGCGGAGACCACGGCCCCCTCGCATACGACGACGGCCCCGATCGGGACTTCGCCGATGAGCTGGGCACGCTCAGCTTCGGCGAGGGCGAGAGCCATGAACGTCTCGTCGACGTGCTTCAAGCCGTGCCGCCCCCTATCACCATGCGATGTGCCCTCGGCGTACCTTCCCAGATACTAGCAGCCGCTCGAGTTCGGGCAGCCCGAGACATGCCCACCGTGCTATCCTCGTCACCGCCGCTGACCAGCGCGGAGGGATGGCAGAGTCTGGTTGATTGCACCGGTCTTGAAAACCGGCACACCTTCGGGTGTCGGGGGTTCGAATCCCCCTCCCTCCGCCACGTCGGCGGTCAGCGATTCGGCAGACCGCTAGAACAGCGGAGGGTGGCCGTCAGCCTTCGGCTCGACGTACTTCATGGCACTCGTGCTCGGCGCGTAGAGCGAATTCGAGCTCGAAACGGCGCGAATCCGGAACCTGCCCGGTCCGAGATTGAGTCGGACCGTGTACTTGCTGCCGCTCCCAGAGCGGGAGACCTTCGCCGAGGCGGTCTTGATCAGCCGCCATTGATCGCTGGCGTAGTAGGGGGCGTAGACCTGGACGCGGACCTTCGGCGATGTGGACGCGATGCGGGGCTTGATGGTGCCTGAGACGGTGAAGGACTTCCAGGCGTTCGCCCCGTCCGGGAGCCGAGGAGTCGACAGGATGATCGACGGCCGCACGTATACCTTAGGGCTACTCGCCGGGAAGTAGGCCGACGTCCCCAGCGACCGAACTCGATAGTAGGTTCGGCGCTTCGGCGAGACGCGCACGGCGACCTCGCCGTACTTGCCGGTCTTCAGCCGTCGCCAATTGTTCACCCACTTCTTGCCATCGCGGGAGTAGTCGATCCTGACCGGGATGTATCGGGCCCAGCCACCGACGGTCCTTCTCGCGCGCGCACGAAGAACCGTGGAAGACCCGTAGCGAACCGTGCTGCGGTCAGGCTTTGCGGTGATCTCTACGCCCCTCCTGACGGACGTTCGAAGCGTGTAACCGCCTGAGCCGGAGTTCGCGTGGACGTTCACGTAGTAGGGATCCGGACCGCGGCTCCAGTTTCGGTATGAGACGCGGTCGGGCGCGGTGGTCGTCCAAGTGGAGGGCGCCACGATGGCGCTGGTTTCCTCAAGGCTCTGCGTGGTCTGGCCGTAGAGCCGGACGCCGAAATCGCTGTCTGGTGTGCTCGTGGACACGACGCACGACACCAGGTCGCCCCTGCCGAGATAGAGCTGGTACGACGCATCAGGGGTGACGGTCGCATCGAGCGTGCCCGTCGCAGGATCGGAGCCCAGCACGGGACTCGTGAGTGCCAGCGACTGCGGGACTCCGACCCATCCCGAAGCACATGACGCTCCGATGCCGATGGCGAGCGTGACCGTCACCGCGATCGTTGCAGCGAGCGCAAGCGCTCCTTGCCTGTTCGTGCGCGACATGAGTCCCCCTCATCGATGCGACGCGTCCGCTTCCAGAACAAGGAAACGGATCCTCATCGCCACCGTACAAGACGCACTCGCGCACGGGCAAGCAGTGCGCGTGCTGCCGCCTGGCAGCGGTCGTCCACGGCCCGCTCGATCACGTCGGCGCACACCAGCGTGGAACGGGTACGCACCCCCTGGCGGCCAGTGAGGGGAGACGTCGGTGTCGCGAGCTCGAACGCAGGGAGGACGCGACTGATGCGTCTTCGACCTCGCCGACTGAACTCCGCGATCGCGGCCCTGTTCGCCGTTGGGTCGGCGTGCTTCGCACTCGGAACGCTACCCGCCTACCTCGACGCCGTGGGCGCATTCGGCGACGCGGTCACGTTCTTCGTCGGCTCGCTCTTCTTCACGTCCGCATCGTTCTCGCAGCTGGTCCAGGCCCAAAGCCCGGAGCTGAACGACCCGCAGGCTCCGGCCGACGATCTCGCGCCCGCTCACGCCGTGCCGTTCGCCTGGCTCCCCCGTGACCGGAATTGGCTAGCGGCAGCAACCCAGTTCCCTGGCACGCTCGCGTTCAACGTGAGCACGCTCTTCGTGACGGTGACGTCACTTTCGGTCCAGCAGATCGACCGGTTGATCTGGGCGCCGGACTTCGTGGGCTCCGTCCTGTTTCTCGTGTCGAGCGTGGTCGCGATCCTCGCGCTCGGCAGGTTCCTCACGTGGCGGCCGACCTCGATCCCCTGGAGGATAGCCTGGCTGAACATGCTCGGCTCGATCGCCTTCATGATCTCCGCGATCGGAAGCTTCGTGCTCCCGCGGACCGGCGACCCGATCGACCCGCGCTGGATGAACCTCGGGACGTTCCTCGGCGCGCTGTGCTTCTTCGGCGGAGCGATCCTCCTCCCACACGCCTGGGCGCGCGCCCGAGGGTAGCGTCGGCGGCACGATTCCTCACCCGCGCTTCTTGCAGCTTCCTCCGTGCGCGAATGCCGAGCGCTTCTGGCCGATGTCGGGCATCGGCACCGTGAGTCCCTCGAGTTCGTCGGTGACCTCCTGCAGGTCGCCGAGCAGGACGTCGGCGAGATCGCGGCCGAAGCCGTTGCGCACCACCACGCGAAGCACGGCGAGGTCCTCGACGTTCTTCGGGAACGTGTAGGCCGGCACGAGCCAGCCCTTTCGCCGAAGGGCCGCCGACACGTCGAACACCGTGTAGTTCTCGCGATCCTCCTTGAGCGTGAACGCCATCACGGGGATCGTGTCCCCCTGGCTCAGGAGCTCGTAGGGCCCCATCGTGCCGACGGTGGACGCGATGTGCTGCGCGACTTCGAGCGTGACCGCCTGTGTCTTCGCGTAGCCCTCGAACCCGAGCCGCAGGAAGTTGAAGTACTGCGCGACTATCTGGGAGCCGGGCCTCGAGAAGTTGAGCGTGAACGTCGCCTCCTCGCCGCCCAGATAGTTCACCCAGAAGATCAGGTCTTCCGGAAGATGCTCTTTGCCGCGCCACACGACCCAGCCGACGCCCGGGTAGACGAGCCCGTACTTGTGTCCCGATGCGTTGATCGAAACCACCCGGGGCAGTCGGAAGTCCCACAGCAGGTCCGGCTGCACGAACGGCGCCACGAAGCCGCCTGAGGCGGCGTCGACATGCACGGGCACGTCGATCCCGGTGTTCTCGGCATGCGTGTCGAGGGCGTCGCAGATCTCCTTGATCGGCTCGTAGGCCCCGGTATAGGTGACGCCCAGGATGCCGACCACGCCGATCGTGTTCTCGTCGACATGCGCGACCGCTGCCTCCGGAGTCAGGATGTAGGCGTCCTTCTCGTACGGCACGTAGCGCGGCTCGACGTCCCAGTATCGGCAGAACTTCTCCCAGACCACCTGGACGCCGATGCTCATCACGAGATTCGGCTTGTCATCCTGTTTGCCGGCCTTGCGCATGCGCTCGCGCCAGCGCCACTTCAGGGCAAGCCCGGCGAGCATGATCGCTTCGCTCGAGCCGATCGCCGAAGAACCGATGGTGCCCTCCTCGGCGTTCCAGAGATTCGCGACCATGTTCACGCAGCGTCGCTCGATCTCGGCGGTCATCGGATACTCGTCCTTGTCGATGGAGTTCTTGTCGAGCGTCTCCGCGAAGAGCCGATCGGCGTACTCGCTCATCCACGTGGTCACGAACGTCGCGAGGTTCGTCCGCGCGTTCCCGTCGAGCATGAGCTCGTCGTGGATGAGCTGGTAGGCGCCCTGCGGATCCATCTCCGTATCCGGTAGGTGGTTTTTCGGGACCCGCAAGTCCCCGCCGACTCGAACGAATCGCGGGTCGACATCGACGTGTTCATCGCGGACCGTGTGTGCCTCGTGCAAAGCCATGAAACCGTCCCCCTCGGTCACAAAGGAAACGAGCACGAGGCCGCCACAACGGGGCCCCGTGCTCGTCCGATACCAGCGACTCGGTGCCGCTAGACCTCGACCATCTGGTCCAGGCTCTCCTTCGCGGCGTTCGCGTCGGCGTCGATCATCTTCTTCTCGGCCTTGACCGCGCGCCGCAGCAGCTTCTCCGCACCCACCTCCAGGGTCGCCTCGGCGATGACCACGACGCCCGTCTGGCCCACGTCGAGCGCCTCGGCGATCTCCTTGATGTCGCTCTTGAACCAACCCTTGGCGAGGTTGCCGGTGAGCGCCCCGACGCCGGCTCCCGTGGCGGCGCTCAGGATCATCCCCGGCGGGAACAGGAGTCCGAGGACCGCACCGACCCCGGCGCCCCACTTCGCGCCCGTCGCGCGCGTTGTCGACGTGGTATCGATGACCTCGGCCTTGCCGTCGGCCCTCTTGGTGAACATCGCTGCCTGGTACTTGCCGATCCAGTCCTCGCGGTGCAGTCCCTCGATCGCGTCGTAGTCCATCTTCGCGTCCTCGACACTGCCGTACGAACCCGCGAACACGAAGACGTCGTTGTATTCCTTAGCCATGCTTCCTCCTTCTTGGCGAGTCGGCGCCACACGCTTCCCGCCCTCAGACTGACTCTCGCTCTTTCTCTCTTCCCCCTCGCGGCCAACCTCACGTGTTCGCGTCGAACGAGGCAGCGGGTATCGTGTTCATGCCAGCCGATATCCACGGGAGCAGCCCATGTCAGATGCCGAAGGTCCGCGAATCACCGTTTCGAACAACGGGCCCTACCTCGTTCGGGGCGGTGTGCCGATCCAACGCCAGGTGATCACGCCGGATGCCGAAGGCGAATCGCAGAAGTGGACCGAGGGCGAGAGACTCCCCCCGAAGGAGTCGTGCGGTCTGTGCCGCTGCGGCCGGTCGGATTCCAAGCCCTACTGCGACGGCAGCCACACCACCGTGGCGTTCGACGGGACCGAGACGGCCGATCGCACCTCCTACGACGAGGTCGCCACGGCGATCGAGGGGCCGAACCTCACCCTGCTCGACGACCCCGCGCGCTGCGCGGAGGCACGCTTCTGCCATCGCTCGGGCGGCGCCTGGAACCTCGTGCTCGAGGGCGACCCGGAGGCGGACGCGATCGTGATTCGGGAGGCGAAGCTCTGCCCGTCGGGGCGCTACACGGCTGTCGACCGTCACACCGGCCACCGCCACGAACCAGAGCTTGAGCCCTCCATCGGCCTGGTCGACGACCCCGGCGGGGACTGCGCGGGGCCGCTGTGGATACGCGGTCGCATCCCCATCTTCAGCGCCGAAGGGGTCCCCTACGAGGTGCGCAACCGCGTGACGC
>JACRBU010000187.1 GCA_016213085.1 Coriobacteriales bacterium | reverse complement strand
GACGCCTGAGCTTCGCCAGCGCATGGGCGATGCCGCGCTTCTGGCGGTTCGGGCCGTTGGCTACCAGAACGCCGGAACGGTCGAGTTCCTGCTCGACACGGACGGCGGCTTCTACTTCATGGAGATGAACACCCGCGTCCAGGTCGAGCATCCCATCACGGAGCAGATCACCGGCGTCGACATCATCAAAGAGCAGATCCGCATCTCGGCCGGCGAACCGATCAAGCATCGGACGCAGGACGCGGTGGAGCTGCGTGGCCACGCGATCGAATTCCGCATCAACGCCGAAGACCCCGCGCACGGCTTCCGGCCACACCCCGGGACCATCGAGATCTACAACCCGCCCGGCGGTCTGGGCGTTCGCGTCGACAGTCACGTGTACTCCGGGTACTGCGTCCCGCCGACCTACGACTCGCTCATCGGCAAGCTCGTTGTCTGGGGCGAGACCCGTGGCGAGGCGATCGCAAGGGCGCGGCGGGCGCTCGACGAATTCATCATCACGGGCATTCCGACGACGATCCCGTTCCATCAGATGGTCGTCGAGAACGCCGCCTTCCAGTCCGGCGACGTCTATACTGACTTTGTCGAGACTCAGATGACTGAACTGTCGTAGGGGAGTGCCCAGCGTGAGTGATGAGATCCGACTCGAAGGCATCGGCGTCGCTCCGGGAGTCCTCGACACGATCGTGACGATGGCCGCGCAGGGCGTGGAGGGGGTCGCCGCCGTCGGTGCCCAGGGGCTCGCGGGGCTGGCCCAGAAAGCGCGCAAGGGCACAGCTCGGGCCGTGTCCGTTTGCGTGTGCGAGGAGAATCCCGAGTCTCTCGACGTCGTCGTCCACATCCAGGCGATCTACGGGAGCCGTCTGCGTGACGTTGCCCGAGGGGTGCAGGCGGCCGTCGTAGACGCGATCACGAGCCAGGTGGGTGTCGAGGTCGCGTCGGTCGACGTGTTCGTCGACGGCATCGTGTTCGCCGAGTAGGGCGGCGCGGATGCACGAACGGAGCCGAGCCCGACGACAGGCGCTGCAGGTCCTCTACCAGCGCGAGATCACCGGAGACTCAGCCGGGCGGATCTTCGGCAATCAGACGTATTCGCTGGAGGACGGCGAGCCTGACGGGTACTGCCGCGACCTTGCGACCGGTGTGGAAGAGCACCTGAGCGAGATCGACGAGACGATCGGCAGCGTGTCGGAGAACTGGTCGGTGTCGCGCATGCCGCTCGTAGACCGCAACATCCTGCGGATCGCGGCCTTCGAGCTGATGCACGAGCCGGACGTACCGCCCAGCGTCGCGATAAACGAGGCGGTCGAGCTGGCGAAGACCTTTGGGGGCGAAGACTCCTCGAAGTTCGTGAACGGCGTGCTCGGCCGGGTCGCGGAGCGGTTCGCGGCGTCGGAGGAGCCCAAGGAAGGCGGCGGGGATGACTGACGAGCAGTACACCTTCACTCAGGCCCGTGCGCGGCTCGAGGAGATCGTGACGCAGGTCCGGCGCAAGGACGTCTCGCTCGAGAAGAGCCTCGACCTGCTCGAAGAAGGCGTTCGACTCGCCAACGCGTGCACCGAGGCGATCGACCACACCGAATGGCGCGCCGTCGCCGCTGAGCAGGAAGAAGGCGATTCACCGGTCACGGTCGCCGCGGTGCAGGATGCGGCGGAGCCTTCGGCGAACGACGAAGTGACGCCTGAAGAGCCGCACGTGGAGACGGTCGTCGCGGAGATCGTCGAGGCGGAGGTCGTCGAGTCGATCACGGACGACGGAGTCTCGGTGATGGCAGCCGTCGCCGATGTCGAGTTCATGGCCGACGCCGACGATGCGTGGCCCGACGAGGTAGAACCCGAAGCCGGGCACACTGATACCTGAGTCGACCTGGAATGCCGGAACTAGCCTAGGAGCACGGTGGCCGAGCGGATACTCGACGGCATACTCTCGCCCAGCGACGTCAAGAAACTCGGGCCAGCTGAGCTCGAGCGGCTTGCCGCTGAGATTCGCGACGAGCTCGTCGCCACGGTCGCCAAGACCGGTGGCCACCTCGCGCCGAACCTCGGCGTAGTCGAACTCACCCTCGGCATCCATCGCGCTCTCGACTGCCCGGCTGACCGCATCATCTGGGACGTCGGGCACCAGTCCTACGTCCACAAGCTGATCACGGGTCGCCGCGAGCGCTTCGACACGCTTCGGCAGTACGGCGGGATCTGCGGGTTCACGAAGCGCGTGGAGAGCCCGTACGACGTCTTCGACACCGGACACGCGTCCGACTCGCTCTCGGTCGCGCTCGGTCTCGCGCAGGCCCGCGACGCGCAGGGCGGCGACCACACGGTCGTCGCGGTGATCGGCGACGGCTCGATGACCGGCGGCATGGCGTTCGAGGCCCTCAACCACATCGGGCACCTCGGCACGCGCCTCGTCATCGTCCTCAACGACAACGAGATGTCGATCGCTCCGAACGTCGGGGCGCTGGCCGGCTATCTCGCGCGCGTGCGTCTCGACCCGCGCTACAACCGCCTGCGCGACGGCGTGGAGTCGCGTCTCTCCCAGACACGTCTCGGTGCCGCGCTGGTCGGGGCGGGCGAGGCCGTCAAGGGTTCGGTCAAGCAGCTGCTCGTCCCCGGCATGCTCTTCGAGGAACTCGGCTTGAAGTACGTCGGCCCGATCGACGGGCACGACGTCGGCGAGGTCCAGGCAGCGATCGAGCGGGCCAAGGATGCCGAAGGCCCCGTCATCGTCCACGCCGTCACGCGCAAAGGGGCGGGCTACTCGTTCGCCGAAGACCAGCCCGACGCATTCCACGGCATCGCGCCGTTCGAGGTCACGACCGGCATGCCGAACGGCTCCGGCGGTCCGCCGAGTTTCACCTCGGTGTTCGCGAAGGCGCTCATCGCCGAGGCGACCGAAGACGAGCGCATCTGTGCGATCACCGCCGCGATGCCTTCGGGCACCGGGCTCGACAAGTTCGCTGACGAGTTCCCCGAGCGTTTCTTCGATGTGGGTATCGCCGAGGAACACGCCGTCGGGCTTGCCGCCGGGCTTGCGCTCGGCGGGCAGGTTCCCGTGGTTGCGATCTACTCGACGTTCCTGCAGCGTGCCTACGACCAGCT
>JACRBU010000189.1 GCA_016213085.1 Coriobacteriales bacterium | reverse complement strand
CGTGGATCTTCGCGCTCGATCGCGTCGGCGTGGCACGCGCCTCGGCGGGCCTCTTCGTGCCGACGCTCGTCCTCATGGGTGTAGCCGCGACCGAAGGCGTGACGCACGCGTATGGCGCGAACCCGATCCAGTGGCCGGCCGCGCTCGCGGGGGCTGGGACGCTCGTGCTCGGCGCCGTCGTGCTGTACGCGTTCGCGCCAGCGCGAGGCGAATCCGCGAACCGCAGCGTATGGGACCGGGCATCGATCGCGATCGGAGGCATCGGCATCGCTCTTGGGGTCGCCGTGCTCTTCATGCCGGCGTTCGCCGCGCAGATCTCCGGCGAGTTCGCCGGGCAGGCATTCGAGGCCTCTTGGATGATGCTCGGCGCGGAGTCGGCTGGCGGCTGGCTCCCGCTCGCGCTCTCGCTTCTACTCGTTGGCGCCGCGTTCGACGCGAGCCGCACTCGATGGAGCCTGCGCCGACGCTTGGCCGTGGCCGCGATACTTGCTCTGAGCTGCGCTCTTTGGCCCCTTCTCGCTTCAACCCCACTGCGGACCTGGACGCGCTGGATCCCGACCGAGGTTCTGCAGGACCTTGGCACGGAGTATGCGCACATGACTGTAGAGATGGTGTCTCAGCCATTGACCATCGTTGCGCTCGTCGTAGTGCTCGCGGGCGCCGCCTGTGTCGCGCTAGGCACGCTCGATTGGGCCGCAGTCGGTCGCCGTGCGGAGGGCCGCGCATGATACGTCGCATCACACAGGGTCTGATTGCCATCGTCCTAGTCGGCGCCGTCGCAGGCGTTTCCGGCTGTCAGCCCAAGGTCGAGGTCCGATCCGGCGAGGTCGTCGAGTGCCGGTATGGACACACCGTGCGCAACAAGGTCAACACCCTCAGGGTGCCATCGAGGGATGCTTCCAAGTATCAAGTCAAGCGGAGCGTCATCGTGTGTCCGCGGCACGAGCGTGCCGAGCGCCTGTACGCCGAGGCCCAGAAGGCTCTCGCCAAAGACGACGCCAAGACGGCGAAGGCGAAGCTCGAGGCGGTCGCCGCGCTCGACCCCGCCTTCGGCAAAGCGAAGTCCCAGCTCGAGCAGATCGCTCAAGGGAAGACGCCGGTGCCGGATCTCTCGACCTCGGCAGGCTCGAGTGGCGTTTCCGGATCCTCAGGGTCGTCGTCGAGCGGGACGAACTCCAAGTCGAAGCCCAAGCCCGCTCCGAAGCCCGTCGGCCCGGTGCTCAGCCTGACGCGATGGGTGCCCGAGTCCTTGTCGGGCTTCGCGACCGGCGTGACGTCGGCCGACGCGCTCATCATCTCGCGCGAATACCTTCCGAAGTCAGGCTCGATGGAGGCACTCATCATCTCCGCCGAGCAGTTCGCCTCGAAGGAGTCGGCGAACTCGGCGCTGGCCGAGCAGAAGGCGCGTTACCCCAAGAACGCGAAGACGGTCACGGTCGGCGGACGCAAGAGCTATGTCGGCACTGACGGCGGCGAGTTCGCGCAGCTCGTGTTCACCGAGGGCCAGATCCTGGTGGTGCTCGAAGGGCACGCGAAGGGCGACGCCGCTCCCGAGGGACTGATCGACGACTTGACCGGTGTCGCGGGCAAGCTGCCCGCACCCAAGTGAGGTGACGTCCTTCGGGGCGTATGTGGACGAACGATCTGACAACCAGAATGGCGACCGGCAATCGCCTGAGATTGCTCGACAGGTAAGGTGGTATAGCATGCGACCGATTCGCATACTCTCGCTGGCACTCACGCTCGCGCTTGCACTTCCGGCGGCTCCGGCGAGTGCCGCATTGTGGTTCAAGTCAGCGCAGTACTCAGGGACCGACGTTCTCGTCGGCGGCACCGGTTTGAACGCGGCCGGCAACGGGATCGTGGGCGGTCTGTGGACCTCGCCCGACGAGGGCCAGACGTGGACGGCCAAGTGGTCGCCGCCGGATGCCGGATACCTCGGTGTGTCGTGCGGTCCGGCGAACTCATGGGCTGTCGAGAGCCTCGACAACATGGCGTGGAGCGGTTCGGGTACGACGTGGGCCACGAAGTCGCCCATCGCCGGATTGTCCACGGTCAGTAGCTTCGGGTCGGCGGACTTCGCGGACGTCGCGTCGCTTGGCAACGATGATGTCGCGGTTGTGGGCGAGCTCACCGACACGTTCTACGCGGGCGAGTCGGCAGGCAACCTGGCGGGCATCTGGGTCAGCACCGACGGGGGAGACACCTGGACCGAGGAGTACCTCGGCCCGATCCAGCCGAAGGTCGGCGACGAAGCCCGCCCCGACACCTACGCCAGGATGGAAGCCGTCGACAGCGCCGGGGGCACCGCGATCGCCGTCGGCAATGAATGGGTGCCGAATGACCCCACGCGCACGACGCTCGATGCACCGATCGTTATGCGCAGCACCAACGGCGGTGCCACCTGGAATCCGGTCACGCTGAGCGGCGTGACTCAGCCTCTACTTGACGTCGATATCGCGCCCGATGGATCCGCGTGGATCGTCGGGGAGAGCAAGACGTTCCTCCGCTCTACCGACGGAGGCGCCACCTGGTCCGCAGCCGCGCCTATCGGCAGCGGCACGTTCGCGGCGAACGGCGTCGCAGGCGGCGATGAGCAGCACGCGATCGTGGCGGGCGACGCGGGCAAGGTCGCCTACACGTCCAACGGTGGCTCCACGTGGAGCTACTACACGATGGCGGCGCCGATCAAAGACCTGACCGCTGCAGCTATGCGCGATTCCTTGCACGGCATCGTTGTCGGGCGCGACGAGACGATCCTGCGCACCGCAGACGGCGGTGCGACCTGGGCTGCGGGTCCGATCAGCAAGCAGCCGGTCGCACTCTCGATCAAGACCTCGTCCTCAGCGCCGAGCTACGGTGCAGCCGTGACGATCTCCGGAACGCTGACATCGGGCGGTCAAGCCCTGACCGGCCGAAGCGTGGCGCTGAAGCGCAAGAGCGGCACTTCATGGGTGACGGTCAAGACGTCGAGTTCGTCGACGGGCTCCTACTCGTTCACCAGCATCGTGCCCTACAACTACTCGAAGACGACGTACCGCCTCGAGATCAGCGAGAACGCGACACACCTCGGCAACGCGAGCACTGAGTTGATCGTCACACCGAAGGTCTACCTCTCCAAACCGACCATCAGCTCGCGTTCCGGACGTTCGCTCACGGCCTCCGGCTACCTCAAGCCAAAGCACACGGCGGACTCTTCGGGATCGACCCCCGTCAAGATCATGTGCTACCGCAGCGGCGTCCTGAAGTACACGAAGTACGCGAAGGTCTACAACTACAGCACGTACTCGAAGTACAGCGCACGCATGACGCTTCCGTACTCGGGATCGTGGAAGATCCGCGCGTACGCTCCGGGTGACAGCGGCCACACGTACACCTACAGCTCGTACACGAGCTCGTTCACGGTGAAGTAGCGCAGACCCGGCATCCGACTTGCAATGGTGCCGAGCGGGCGATGTAACAATTGCTACATGTAGCGGTTGACTTCGCTCGCTCGGCACCTTAGAAATGGTCAGGGCGTGATAGGGTCGGCGGGCATGCCCGCGGCTCCGCGTCGATTCCCGGCAGGCACCTCGTACGTTCGCGCTGCGCGGTTCGTGGCAGAGTGACCTCTCTGTCGCGCCATGACAGTTGCGGCTCGAACTCGCCCGCCGGTTCGGCGTCACCACGCGCAATGGTCTGATTCTTGATTGAGCGTCGCCGAGCCGAAACGGTCGGCTCGGTTGGAGTCCGGCACTCGTCGTCCCCGGCAGGCGGTCGAGTCTGAGTGGCAATGTGAGCACACACACGCACGTAAGGGGTACGCAACGCATGAGTTCTCAGCAGAAGCTCGATACGGTCCTGTACTCGGTCGTCGGTGTGCTGCTCGTCGCGGTCCTCGGCCTGGGAGTGTACTTCGGCTACTCGGTCTATCGAGATCGCAAGGCAGCTGAGAACTCGACTCCGGCGCTGCGCGTCGTGAACCAGATGCGCGAGGCGGTCAAGAAGTCGCCGAACGATTCCGTCCTGCGGGTCCGACTCGGCGAGGCGCTTGCCGCTGCCGGCGATGCCCAAGGCGCGATCGAGCAGTTGAACGCCGCTCTCAAGATCGAGCCGAAGCACACAGGCGCCTATCTCGACCTCGGTCTGCTGGCCGTGAGCCGCAGCCGTCCGAGTGAGGCGAAGAACTACTTCGAGAAGGTGATCGACCTCACCGAGGGTTCCGACTACGAGGCGATCAATCAGCGTCGCGAGGTCGCGCTCTACAACCTCGGAGTCATCGCGCTCTCAGAGCAGGAGTACGAGCAGGCGATCGGTCACTTCAAGGCGGCGCTCCGCATTCGCAAGGACGCGTCGGACACGTACTTCTATCTCGCGCGCGCGCTCGACCAGAGTGGTGAGACCGATGAGGCGATGCAGACGCTTGAGAACTCCCTCGCGTTCGACCCCAACTTCGCTCAGGCGAACTACTTCATGGGCGAGCTCTACCTCCGCAAGGGTGACAAGGTCAACGCGTCGTACCATCTGGCCAAAGCGGCCAAAGTGGCCCCGGAGGCCAAAGAGCCAGCGCGCGAGCTGAAGAAGCTCGGGACTTCCGACGAATGGATCAAGAGGGCGCAGCAGTCCCTCAAGGCCGAGGATCTCGATGCCGCGCTCGACGCCGCTCTCATCGCGACGAATCTGGATCCTGAGAGCTTCGTCGCCCAGAAGACCCACGCCGAAGTCATCCTGGCCAAGGGCAACAAGAAGGAAGCGCTCGAGGTCTATCGCAAGGCCGCGAAGCTCGATCCTGACGATGCCGAGGTCAAAGCCGCCATCAAGAAGCTCTCGAAGTCCAAGAACAAGAAGAAGTCCTAGGTTCGGACCGCAGGTCCATTAGATACGCAGGGAGTCCTCGGTGACCAAACGACAGACCCGGATGCTGGCCCTAGCCATCCTTCTCCTGCTGGCCCTCGCGCTGCTCGGTGGATGGTACTGGTACTACCGCAACACGAAGCAGCTTGCATTCGACTTGACCGCCGACGCGGTCGGTGCCATACCACCACCTCAGTTCCTCTATGCATTCAGCGGCCAAGGGAAGCAGAGGCTCGAGCGGCCGATCGGGGTGTCAGTGGTCAACGGCGAGGTCTTCGTGGCCGACGCGGTCCGCCGGGGCATTCACGTGTTCGACGAGGGTGGCAACTGGAAGCGTTCATTCGGTACGTCGGAGACGGTCGTCCCTCTCTACGTCGCGCACAATCCGGCTAACGACCGGCTCTACGTGTCGGACCGGCGCGAGCGCGCAGTCAAGATCTTCACGCTTGAGGGCAAGTACCTCGGCGAGTTCGATCCGAAGCTCCCCAAGAAGCAACTTCCGAAGTTCAAGACCGGGGGCGTTCAGTGGGCTCCGGTAGCCATTGCCTTCGCCGACGACGGCACGATGTACGCGACGGAGATCCTCAACGGGCACCGGCTGCTCATCTTCAAGCCAGACGGCACCTTCAAGAAGAGCATCGGCGACGCAGGCATCGTCAACGTGCCTACTGAGGGCGAGAACCTGTTCCAGTTCCCCAACGGCCTGATGGTCGCCGGCAACAAGGTCTATGTCGCCGACAGCAACAACCGTAGGATCCAGGTCTTCGACCGCGAGGGCGAGTTCCAGAAGGTTATCGTGACCCAGGGCCTGCCCCGTGGCATCACCCCCTTGGGCGCCCTGCCGTCCGACGACTCCAGCGCCCCCGTGCGTTTTGTCGAGGTCGACACTCTGGCCCACGACGCCACGATCTGGACCGGCGAGGGCGAGAAGATCCTGAGCTTCGGCGAGCAGGGTGTGCTCGACGGCCAGTTCAACTATCCCGACGCGGTTGCACTCGGCTCGAAGAACAAGATCTTCGTCACCGACACCGCGAACGGCCGAGTCCAGGTTTGGGGTTGGCCCACCCAGGTCGCCTCGATGCCTCAAGTCTCGCCGAACAACCTGTGGATGTGCCTGCTGCCGCTGCTCCTGCTGCCGCTGCTCCTGCTGCTGCGCAAGAAGCGCTTCGTCGCCACGCCGGACTTCGTCCACGCGATGGTCGAGCTCGACCGCACCGACCTGATGCCGAAGCCGCGCCGCAAGTGGCTGGCGATCCCAGACGACTGGGCGGTCATCAAGACGATCGAGGCCGACGACCTCGACATGGGCGAGCTGTTCGAAGAGACGGAGTACTCCGAGTCCGATGCTCAGTCGCTCATCGAGAAGCTCGAGATCGACGAGAAGACGGCGGGCGAACTCGCACTTGCCCAGCGTGGCAAGCTCTTCTGTACCGAGTCGCCCGAGCTCCGTCGCCTCGCGAAGGTGCTCGAGGTCGAGGTCGTGAATGCTAAGGAGTTCGTGGAGCGGTTTGCCTCGAAGGAGGAACAGGCCCCTGCGCCTCGTAGTGAGGACTAGCACGAAGCATCTGCCGTTCGCGGGGTGGCCTCCACCGCCCACTGGTATTTCGTCTAGACTTGGAGAAACGACTTGACTCAAGTCAACCCGAGGCGTAATCTGCCCGTTGTAACACTTGTTACATGGGGCTGGCCGCAACAAAGGCCTTGCGAAAGAGAGGTCCCCACACTGATTTAGGTACCACCGGGTTGGAGCCGGCACGAAGACCCGACTGGTCCAGCGACCATCACTCCCTCCGCACCACGAGTGCATAGCTTCTGGGGTAAGGTCCCTGCAACCGTCATCTTCACGCGAACCGCGAAAGCCACCTCCAACCTGGTCCTCCGAACCGAGGATCTTGAAGGAGGTGGCTTTTCTCATACCCGTGGTTCGGGGGTTCATACACAACTACCAGGAACTCGCACGAAACGAACCTGGTGAAGGAGGAGAGAGAATGGCTATAACCAGGCGACAGTTCGTCACCCGTTTGGGTGCACTCGCCGCTGCCGTGGGCTTCAGCCAGGCCGACGTCTCCAAGATCGCTGAGGCGTTCGCCGGCAACAGCACGAACCTCGGCGGAACTGCCGGTAAGCCGCGCGTGATCTGGATTCATGGTGCGGAATGCACCGGTTGCTCAACGTCGCTCCTCGGCATCCTCGAGGATCCGGCCGGTGAGGCTGTCTTCGGCACGGGAATCACCACTGGTGCAGCTGTCGGTCTCGCCGGGGTTACGGCGACCGGAAGCATCACCGGTGCAGCGGACAACCCGTTCACCCTTTGGACCGGTGGCGCCAGCCCTGTCAACGCTGTTGAGGGCTCAGCTCTGGTCAACATCGCCGACGTCGTCCTCGACGTCGTCGACCTGCAGTATCACGAAACCGTCATGGGAATGGGCGGCGACCTCGCGTACAAGTGGCTCGCAGATTTCCGCGCGAACGGACAGACGGCAACTCCGTTCGTTCTCGTGGTCGAGGGCGCTCTCCAGAAGAGGACCGATGGTGGTGCTTGGAGCGATACCAGCGACACCACGGTCCCGTGGTGCTCGATCGGCATGGGCGATGCCACTGGTGAGCACGACATGGCTGAAACCGTTGTCGACCTCGCCAAGATGACCAACTGCGCGGCGATCCTTCCGATCGGCCAGTGCGCCACGTTCGGCGGCTATCCCAAGGCCAAGCCGCGTCTGTCAAGCGACTCGAATGGTATGAACACCACGATGTCGCAGACGAACGCCAAGGGCGTCTATGACTACCTGATCGACGAGGGTGGCGCGGCTGCAACTGCGGCTGCCAAGGTCATCAACGTCCCGGGTTGCCCGACGAACCCGTGGTGGTTCGTCCTCAACGTCGTAATGGTGATGGCTGACCTCGTCAGCGGCGCGGGCCTCGTGCTTCCGCCGGTGGTCGGCACCACCCTCGACGCTACCCGCCGCGCCAAGAAGGCGTACCCGATTCCGGTTCACAGCGCGTACTGCCCCCGCTATCCGTCCTACAACAAGGGCATCTACGCGACCAAGCCGGGCGACTCGGGTTGCCTCCAGAAGCTTGGCTGCAAGGGTATCGCCACTAACTCGCTGTGCGGTGTTCATGGCTGGAACAACCAGCAGCCCGAGAACGCCGGCTCGATCTCCAGCGTCGTCGGCAACGCCGGCCGCGGAGGTCACTGCACGACCGCCGGTCACCCCTGCATGGCTTGTACCGAGAAGGGCTACCCGGACAGCTTCGTGCCCTTCGTGAAGCGCTAGAAATCGGAAAGGAGGGCAACTAAATGGCACTTCGTGCAAACGTAACTGCTGAGGTCGATCCGATCTCACGTATCGAGGGTCACCTCGGCGTGAAGGTCACGACCGATGCTACCGGCCACATCACCGACGCTGAGGCGCACGGTAACCTGTGGCGCGGCTTCGAGAACTTCCTGCTTGGCCGTGACATCAACGATGCCATCACGTACGTGCAGCGCATCTGCGGTGTCTGCCCGGTTCCGCACGGCATGACTTCGACCTACGCTGTCGATACGGTTCTTGGCTACAGTGACGGTCACATCACGTTCAAGACGAGCGGCACCAAGGGCGTTCCCGCCAAGGCTGTCTTGATCCGCAACCTGGTGCTCGCCGCTGAGTTCCTGATGTCGAGCATCACGCACTTCTATCACCTGGCTGCCCCGAGCTACGTCCAGGGCCCGGCCATCCCGCCGTGGACCCCGTACTTCGACGACACGTACTACCACGCAGCCCTGCGCTCCGGTGGTACCGCTGTGCCGAAGGCTCCCGGCGACCCGACCATGACGGTTTGGGATGCTGTCATCCTGAGCTATGTCAAGGCACTCAAGGTCCGCCGCATGACGTTTGAGGCCGGCGCCCTGTTCGCGGGTCGCATGCCGATGACCTCCTGCTACATCGGTGGTGGCGTCACCACCGAGGGCACCGCGGACCTCACGTCGCGCTGCAACAAGTTCCAGGAGATCATGCAGGCTGTTGCAGACTTCATCATCAAGGAGTACGTGCCGATCGCACTCGTGCTCGGCGCTCTGTACCCCGACTACGACAACACCAACAACGGTGGTGCTGGTTACGGTGCCGGTCTCGGCCGCTACCTGGCCTGGGGTGCGTTCCCGAACCTGGACGACACCCTCGCCCTTCCGGGCGGCCTTTCCGGTGGCACTAACGACTTCCTCGCCGCCAACAAGGCTCAGGTCGCGTCACAGTTCCTCACCGGTGCGAACAGCGTCCCGACGAACCTGCTCGAGGACATCTCGCACTCCCGCTACGGGATCGCCACCGCTGACGCCGCCGCGTACGCCGCTCACGGCAACAACGCTGCGTATCCTGGCGCTGTCACCCGCACCAAGCCGAACCGCGCAACGGGCTACACGTACATGAAGGCCCCGCGCTGGAACGGTCAGGCGTGTGAGGTCGGTCCTCTGGCCCGTCTCCGCGTCGCTGGCTTCATCCAGAACAACGTCGCCTATGCGACCTCCGCTTCGTCGGCCGCACTGACCGCTTACGCGGGTCACGCGATCGCCGGTTATGACGCGTACGTCGACGCGGGCGCTCTGGACACCAGCATGGTCGGTGGCGACATCGTCACCGCTCTGAGCAACGCCGGTCTTGTCGCTACCGTTCAGACCTGGATCCTCGGTCTCAAGGGTGGCGCCTCGACCATGGACCGCATCCGTGCTCGCGCTCTTGAGTCGGTGTACCTGGTCCAGAAGATGACCGGTGGTATCGGCAAGGGCGCGATCGTCGGTGGAAACCGCACGCTCACGTTCGACGCTGCCAACGGTTGGTGCAGCCAGCTCGCCGGGCTCGCTGACGGCGCAGGCACCACGTGGACCAACAAGTCCATCCCCACCGGCACGTTCCAGGGCTGGGGTGCCACGGAGGCACCGCGTGGCGCTCTCATGCACCAGGCCAAGATCACCAACGGCAAGATCGTCGCCTACCAGTGCATCGTTCCCACCACGTGGAACGGTTCGCCGAAGGACGCGAGCAACAACCATGGCGCCATCGAGGCTGCCATGATCGGCGCTCCGTTCTCCGACGCTGGCGCTTCGTTCGACCCGAATGACTTCGATGCTGCTCGCACCAGCACCACCATCACCAGCCAGGGTGGCGTCGAGGTTCTGCGTATTGCCCAGTCGTTTGACCCGTGCATCGCGTGCGCGGTCCACTAAACAAGACGGAGGTGACTACTTTGAAGCGATTTGTTCTTTTGCTCGGCCTCGTCTTGGCCATGTCTCTCGTCTTCGTGGGCGCTGCTTACGCGAACTTCGGTCCGCACGGCGGTTACATCACGGACACCGACTCTTGTGCCGGTTGTCACCGTGCTCACACGTCGTTCTCGACCGTGACCTTCGACCCGAAGGTCGGTGCGGAGCTCCTCGCGCCAGACGAGAAGCCGTCGGCACTGCTCGTCGGTTCCGCTGCGACGATGACTGAGTTCTGTAACGCATGCCACGGCCAGAATGCGCCTGGCGCGTCCACGAACGTCGTCCAGGGTATCTTCGACTCCGGTCCTTCCGGTTCGAGCACCCAGACCGTTGGCACCAGCAACGGTGGCGTTACCGTGGCCTACGAGACCAACTCGTCCTTCAACGGCCCGCTCAACGGCGGCGGCTTCTCTCAGATGCCTGACCCCGATGCTGCTGGCGCTCTTCGTGCCGTCTCTTCGGCGCACACCATGGAGGCCACGAACGTCCTTTGGGGCGCGGGCTCCGCTGCCAACCAGTCCATGAACCTCAACTGTGCTGGTTGCCACGATCCGCACGGTAGCTCCAACTACCGCCTGCTGAAGGACTCCGTCAACGGCGTGACCGTCGGTGG
>JACRBU010000190.1 GCA_016213085.1 Coriobacteriales bacterium | reverse complement strand
GCCGAGGCGTTCCAGGTGCTCCGCGGCGATGTCGGCGCCTTCGGGGTCGCCAGGGAATGCGATGACGACGAGGTCGGACATCTCGCCTCCAGGTTCGGTGCGGTTCGTACCTTGGTTCATGCCCGTCGGCTCGGGCGACCTCGCGCGGTTGGGCTACAATCGTGGGCGCCGTCGCACCGAGTGTCCTTCGCGAGACACACGGGGTCGGTGCGACAACGACACGCCTGATTCACTCGACCGCAAGGGTGGTTCGCAATGCGCATCCTCGTGCTCGGTTCCGGTGGCCGGGAGGCCGCGATAGTGTGGAAGCTCGTCCACTCGGCGAAGGTGGACCGGATCTTTGCGGCACCAGGGAACGGCGGAACCGCGACGACGCCGGGCTGCGAGAACGTGACGCTCGACGCCGAGGACCCTGCGGTGGTGGCCGCGTGGGCTACGGCCAACGCGATCGACCTCGTCGTCATCGGCCCGGAGGCACCGCTCGTCGCCGGTGTCGCCGACGCGGTTCGCGCTGCGGGCATCCCAGCCTTCGGTCCGGGCGCGGACGGGGCGCGTATGGAGGGCAGCAAGTCCTTCGCGCACGACCTTATGCAGCGTCATTCGATCCCCGACGCCAAGACCGGCACCTTCACCGACCGCGACTCGGCGCTCGCATACCTCGCCGAGCAGGGTGCGCCCATCGTCGTGAAGGCTGATGGCCTGGCGGCAGGCAAGGGCGTGACGGTCGCGATGGACCTCGAGACCGCCAACGGCGCTGTTAACGAGTGCTTCGACGGCCGATTCGGCGATGCCGGCTCCACGGTGGTGATCGAGGAGTTCCTGGAGGGCCAGGAGGTCTCGCTGCTTGCGTTCGTCTCCGGCACCGTGGTGCTTCCGATGGCGCCCGCGCAAGACCACAAGCGCGCCTTTGACGGCGACCGCGGTCCCAACACCGGCGGCATGGGCGTCTACTCGCCCGTACCGATCCTCGACGCGGCGGAGTACGCGCGCATGGTCGAGATCATGGAGCAGACGGCACAGGCGCTCGTCGACGAAGGCATCGACTATCGCGGCGTGCTCTACGGCGGCTTCATCCTGACCGCCCAGGGTCCCAAGCTCCTCGAGTTCAACGTGCGATTCGGCGATCCCGAGACGCAGGTCGTGCTGCCCCGATTCGAAGACGACCTCGCCGAAGTCATGCTCGCATGCGCCACCGGTGAACTCGACGGCGTAATGCTCGGATGGACCTCCTGGCCCGCGGTCTCAGTCGTGCTCGCGTCGGCAGGCTATCCCGGCGACTACCCGACCGGGTTCCCGATCACTGGCATCGACCACGCCGAGGAGATCGAAGGCGTGACCGTCTTCCAGGCGGGCACGAAGCTCGCGGAGGACGGCGCCGTTCTGACCGCGGGCGGCCGCGTCCTGAACGTCACCGCGATCGCGCCCGACTTCGAGACCGCTCGCGCGAAGGCCTACGAGGGAGTCGCGCGCATCGACTTTCAAGGGAAGATGTTCCGAAGCGACATCGGACTTCGAGCGATCGAGACCAAGTAGCCGCCCGCGAGTCGCACCCCAGACCCCCGACTGAAACGACAAGGAACCACCACCGATGCTTTCAGAACGGCTACTGACGACCTTGATGCGTCGCAATAGCGACCGCTACCTGACGCTAGCCGATGTCGAGCGGCACGAGCTGCCCAACCCCGTGCCCGGCCGAAACTACATGCTCTACGTGCACATCCCGTTCTGCGAGCGCCTGTGCCCCTACTGCTCGTTCAACCGCTACGCCTACGACCAGACTCTGGCGGACGCGTACTTCGTGAACCTGCGTCGCGAACTCGAGTACGTCGCCGAGAAGGGCTACGACTTCCAGTCGATGTACGTCGGAGGCGGCACTCCTACGATCGATCTGCAGCAGCTCTGCGAGATCATCGACCTCGCGAAGGAGCTCTTCTCGATCGTGGAGGTCTCGTCGGAGACCAATCCGAACCACCTCATCCCCGAGTACGTCGAGCCTCTTCGCACCCGCGTCGACCGCTTCAGCGTGGGCGTGCAGTCCTTCGACGACGAGCTGCTCAAGCAGATGGACCGCTACGAGAAGTACGGCTCGGCCTATGAGATCCTCGAGCGCATCCAAGAAACGGCCGGCCAGTTCCACTCGCTCAACGTGGACATGATCTTCAACTTCCCGAGCCAGACTCCCGAGAAGGTCAGGTTCGAGGCCGAGATGATGAAGGGGACCGGCGCCAACCAGGTCACCTGGTATCCGCTCATGGCGTCCCCCTCGGTGAACGAGTCGCTCAAGAAGACGGTCGGCGCGGTCAGCTACAACCGCGAAGCGCGCTACTACCACATGATCTCGGAGATCATGAGCGACGGTTTCGAGCCGGCGAGTGCGTGGACGTTCAGCCGCACCGAGGGCGGCATGATCGACGAGTACATCGTCGACTACGAAGACTATGTCGGAGTCGGTTCCGGCGCGTTCTCGTTCCTCGAGGGCTCGCTCTACGTCAACACGTTCTCCCTCAAGCGCTACAACGACCTGGTCTCGGAGGGACACAGCTCGGTGACGGGCAAGCGCGTCTTCGGCAAGGGTGACCGGATGCGCTACCGCTTCCTCATGCAGCTCTTCGGCCTCGAACTCGACAAGCGTGGATTCGAGCGGGACTTCGGTCTGCCGATTGAGCAAGGACTGCCGATAGAGATGGCGTACATGCGTGCGGCCGGGGCGTTCCAGCTCGACGACGCCACTCGACTCGTGCCGAACGAGAAGGGCCGCTATCTGCTCGTCGCGATGATGCGGCAGTTCTTCATCGGCGTGAACAACCTGCGCGATCAGGCGCGAGCCGCGTTGCCCGCCGATGAGCGGCTGCTGTTCGGCGAAGGCAACGGGTGCGCGGAGCACGACAGGCATCCGCTGGCCGCCGCGGGCGTCGAGACGGAGACGGCGGAGTCGAGACCGGTTCCGAGGTAGAGCGCGACGTGCCGCATCTCTGGCCTCGCAGACG
>JACRBU010000186.1 GCA_016213085.1 Coriobacteriales bacterium | reverse complement strand
GACGGCAAGTCCGTCGTCACGGTGAAGGTGGGCTACTGGGTCGCCCATCCGAACACCCCCGACCACTTCATCCAGTGGATCGAGATCCAGGCGAACGGTCTCACCATCACGCGCTACGATATGAATCCCGTAGCTGCCGATCCGGAGATCACGTGCGTGGTCAACGTCGACCCGGGCACCACGCTCACCGCGCTGGAAAGCTGCAACCTGCACGGAATCTGGGTCAACCAGATCGTCGTGTAGTCCCCGTGCCTCCGGTCTACCGCCCTTGGTATCCGACGTACGTGGCGCGGTCGAGGACGTGACCATCTATCGCCTTGCGGAACCGGTCGAGCGATGCGCTCTGATCGAGGCCGAGTTCCGGGATGTCGAGTGCGAACACGGTCGCTTCGTACGCGTGACGTCCGGTCCCCGGCGGCGGTGTGGGCCCGCCGTAGCCGACGGTGCCGAATGAGTTCCCCAGCTCCCGCGACCCGGGCGGCATCGCCCGGGTCGACGCGCCGCTGTCCACCTTCCCGTCGCCGGGAGGAAGGTCGACGACCATCCAGTGGACGAACCCGCGCGCGACCGGAGCGGTGTCAACGACGAGCAGCGCGATCGATCGAGTCTCGGGGGGTGCACCTGCCCACGCGAACGGAAGCGAGACGTTCGAACCTCCCGGGAAGCGAAGATTCGAGTGCTCGGAGGGTATCGTGCCGCCGTTCGGGAAGGCCGACGATGTGAGCTGCACCGCGCTACCTCCGCTTCTCGCCGGCCTAGGGCGGCTCCTGATACGAGAGGCTAGTTCTCGTGGAGAGGACCGAGGAGGTCGCGTACCGACTCCGCTTGTTCGCGACGCGCAGACGCCTCGATGAACAGACCGGAACCGTCGGCGACCTCGGCTTGAGACTCGAGCGCATCGGCGACGATCTCGATGACCCGGTCATCGGTGTTCGACATCTCCAGGTAGGAGGCCATGCTCGGAGGATCGAGCGAAAGGAATCTCCCCGCCTCCATCGACGTGGCGATCTCGATCGCCTGCGCCGAGAGTTCTAGTGACCCCACCGCGTCCCCACGGTTGCGAAAGCGCTCCCGCGCCCGGTCGATGAGTCCGCCGAGCTGGTCGAGAACGTGGTACCTATCTTCCATCGGATAACGCATTCGCCTGGGTCCCCTTCGCTCCTACGCAGCGGCCCCCGCCGTCGTTGCCTGCATCCCTCGCATGTATCGGCGCACTCGCGGGCGTTCCGCAGTCCCCTAGAGCGTACCCGTCATCGCGCTACGAATTTCTCGTCCGAGCACGCCCCTCGGCCAGACTGAACCGCGCGTACTCTGCGGCACCGTCGGGTCCGAGCAACTCGGCGATCCTCGCCATCCGTCTCAGCTCGATCTTCTCGACACGCTTCGTTCCGCTCGTGGCGGCATAGAAGATCCCGTCGTAGGACGGGTCTCCCGCTGCGATGTCATTTGATGTGCGCGCCGCCTTGCCGAGCGCCCTCAGTGTCGGCGTCGGGTCCTTTAGGAGCAGCATCCCCTCTGCGTCCGCCTTCTCGTAGCTCGTCCGGTGTAGCGCCCTGCCCCACAAGGTGACGATCCATGCGGATGTCACCACGGCCACCCATGTCAGCACGACCGTCACGGCCACGAAGACCGAGACCGCGAGTGCGATCAGGCAGCCGCTGGCATCGTCGGAGCCGATGAGCCCGTCGAACAGGCATCCGCAACCATCACCGCCACAGCCATCAGTGCATCCGGAGAGGGCGTCACCAGCGAACTCCGCGTCATCACCACGTCGACGGACCTCGCGCACCGCTCTCAGCGGACCCATGAGCGCCGCAAGTGCGGTGCCGAACAGCACGTCACCTGCGACGACCCTCGCGACGAGCGGAGCGACGGCCGCTCGAACCTCGGCAGGCTCGAAGGTCCGAATCAGGCCGCTGGTGACACCGAGAACCGGCCTCTTGCGAGTTCCGAGCGCGACAGCGTTCACGGCATCCGACTCGAGTACGAGGAGTCTGGGCTTCGCGGCCAAGCCAGCCGCGATCGACATGTCCTCGACGGCGCCCTCGAGCACGGCGCGCTCGTCGTCGGACGGCTCGCGTCCCCGAAAGCGGGCAGCGACCCAGTCCTCCGCGTTGGCCAGTTGAACTGCGGCGAGCACCGCGCCGAGTCCGACCAGCGCGACGCACGCGATGGCGACCGCGGACAGCAGACGCCACGCGTACCACGCTGGCGACCAGGCTCCGAGCCACACACCCGCGGCGCCTACCATCGCCCCGGGCACACCAACGAGTGAGAGCGACAGAAGCACCGCTGAGCCGCAGACGAAGAGCACGACGAACACCGCGAGCTTCAGACGGTTCTGGTCCACCCGCACCCAGAGCGGCTGCGGACGCAGCGGGCGCGCCGGTCTCCCCGCCACCTAGAAGAGCCCCTCCTGTGAGGGCCCCGCAAGCGCGGCCGGAACCGGTTCGCCGAGATGCTCGTACGCACGAGCGGTCGCCTGACGCCCCTTGGGCGTCCGATTCAGCAGGCCGAGCTGCAGCAAGTACGGCTCGTAGACGTCTTCGAGGGTCTCCGGGTCCTCGCCCACCGCCGCTGCCAGCGTATTGAGTCCCACCGGGCGTCCGCTGAACTTGTGCACGAGCGTGTCGAGGATCGCGAGGTCCATGGGATCGAGGCCGATGTGGTCGACCTCGAAGAACGAGAGCGCCTCCGCCGAAACGTCTTCGTCGATGCGACCGTCCGCCCTGACCTGCGCGTAGTCCCGAACGCGCTTGAGCAGCCGGTTCGCGAGCCTCGGTGTTCCCCGGCTGCGCCGGGCGATCTCCGCGGCCCCTTCGGCATCGATCTCGACGTCGAGGATAGCGGCTGAGCGGGTGACGATCGAGGCAAGCTCGTCCGGCGAGTAGTAGTCGAGTCGAAACGCCATCCCGAATCGGTCACGAAGCGGACCGGTGAGCAAGCCTGTCCGAGTTGTCGCCCCCACAAGGGTGAATCTCGGCAGGTCGAGCCTGAGCGATCGTGCACCGGGGCCTTTGCCGATCACGATGTCCAGCGCGAAGTCCTCCATGGCCGGATAGAGGACCTCGTCGACCACGCGGTTCAGGCGATGGATCTCGTCGATGAAAAGGACGTCACGAGCCTCCAGGTTGGTGAGGATGGCCGCGAGGTCGCCCGCTCGCTCGATGGCCGGCCCGCTGGTGGTCCGGACGTTGACGCCGAGCTCGTTGCCGATGACCTGCGCAAGCGTCGTCTTTCCGAGTCCCGGAGGACCGGAGAGAAGGATGTGGTCGAGCGATTCGTCCCGCCCCCGCGCCGCTTCGATCAGAACCGCGAGGTTGTCCTTGACGCGGCTCTGGCCCAGGTAGTCGACGAGCCGCTTGGGCCGAAGCGATCGATCGATCTCCAGGTCGTCCTCTGTGAACTCCGCCGCAACGAGTCGCTCACCGTCAGGCTCGACCGGTTCGCCCGCTTCCCAGATCGCGCTCACGCCGGAGCCCCGAGCCTCTTGAGCGCATGCTTGACGAGCGCCGCCGCGTCCGCCGGGTCACCCTCGAAACCGCGCAACGCAGCGTCTACCTCGGGGGAAGAGAAGCCCATCGAGAGCAGGGCGACAGCTGCTTCGTCACGCGCGGGCGCGGTCGCGGCGGCCCCCGACCGAGCGGCGAGCCCCTCGGGAGCGCCCAGCTTGTCGCGCAATTCGAGGCAGAGTCGCTGAGCCGTCTTCTTGCCGATGCCCGGAACCGATGAGAGCAGGGCGACGTCCTCAGACGCGACTGCGCAGGCAAGCGTGTCCGGAGTCAGCGCCGAAAGCACCCCGAGAGCGACCTTCGGCCCGACTCCGCTGACCGTGATCAGACGCTGGAACGCGCTTCTCTCCTCCGCCGACTCGAAGCCGTAGAGCGAGAGCTCGTCTTCTCGGACGTGCAGGTGCGTCCAGATCGTGATCTCGTCACCGTCGGCGGGAAGCGCGGCGAGGGAGTTCGTCGTGACGAAGAGCCGATACCCCACGCCCCCGACATCGAGAAGCACCTCACCGGGCCCCCTGCCGGCGATCCGGCCGCTTAGGAACGCGATCATCCACGGACCTCGAGTTCCATCGACGTTCGAACGCGGAGATTAGCGTGGCAGATCGCCGCAGCCAGGGCATCCGCGGCGTGATCCGGCCGCGGTGCATGGTCGAGGCCGAGAAGCACCCGAACCATGTACTGCACCTGGGCCTTGTCCGCGGAACCGGACCCGCACACGGCCCGCTTGATCTGCGCCGGGCTGTATTCCCCGAGCGCGGTCTCGGAGTCCGCGAGCGCGAGCAACGCCGCGCCCCGTGCCTGACCCGTGGCGAACGCGCTCTTGGCGTTCGAGCCGAAGAAGACGCTCTCCACCGCGCATTCTGCAGGCGCGTATCGAGCGATGACCACGCGGATCCCGTCATGAACCGCTGCGAGCCGGGCCGGGCCGGGTTCGTGGGAGCCGGTCGTGATACACCCATAGGCACGGCACCGAAGACGGGGTCCGGACTGCTCCACAACGCCCCAACCCGTGTTCGCAAGCCCCGGATCGATGCCGAGGATGATCACGATCCGCCCCCTTGCCAAGAGCACGTCAGGAACGTGCAATCGAACATATGTTCAGTCTAGCAGAAAGGCCCGACACCGGCCGGGCCTCGCGTTGCGCGACCAGTGGTGCCTACTCGTCCAGGGCAGCGGCGATCTCGTCGGTCAGCTCCATCGTGTGGTAGACGTTCTGGATGTCGTCGCTCTCCTCGAGCTTGTCGACGAGGCGCAGCACCTTCTTGGCGTCGCCGATGTCGACCACGGTCGTGTTCACCGGCTCCATCACGAGTTCGGCCCCCTTCACGGGAAGTCCACCGTCCTCGAGCGCGCCCTTCACAGCCATGACGTCAGCGGGAGCGGTGTAGACGAGCACCTCCTCGTCGCCCACCTCCATGTCCTCACCGCCCGCGTCGGCGACCGCCAGCATCATCTCGTCCTCGTCGAAATCGGAAGGTCGCTCGAGGGAGATCTCGCCCTTGCGCTCGAACTGGAACGCAACGGAGCCCGAAGCGCCCAGGTTCCCGCCAGCTCGCGTGAAGGCCGCACGCACGTCCGCCGCGGTGCGGTTCCGGTTGTCGGTGAGCGCCTCGACGTAGAGCGCGACCCCCGCCGGGCCGTATCCCTCGTAGACGACGTCCTCGAAGGCCGCCGCGTCGGCGCCGGCCCCGAAGGCCTTGTCGATGGCGGTCTGGATCTTGTCCTTGGGCAGCGAGTAGCTCTTCGCTTTGGCGATCGCCGCAGCGAGAGAGGCGTTGTTCTCAGGGTTCGGGTCGCCGCCGTTCTTCGCCGCGACCGTGATCATGCGGGCGAGCTTGCTGAACAGGGCCGAGCGCTTCTTGTCCTGCGCGGCCTTGCGGTGCTTGGTGGTGGCCCACTTCGAGTGACCTGACATCTTGCCGATCCTTTCGATCGTCCGAACGATCGTGTGGCCAGGGCGCGTGGCGTCCTCCGCTACCCGCCCACGACCGATTCTACGAAGT
Organism: Coriobacteriales bacterium; assembly: GCA_016213085.1. Lineage (GTDB taxonomy): Bacteria > Actinomycetota > Coriobacteriia > Anaerosomatales > JACRBU01 > JACRBU01. Next base: position 2,298 of record JACRBU010000186.1, on the reverse strand, counting down.
ACCGGTGGATCCGGGGGTCCCCCGTGAGCTCCGGGTGGAACACGGTGGCCATCAGATCGCCTTGCCGAGCCGCCACGACGTGTTCACCGTGCGACGCCAGAACGTCGACACCCTGGCCGACCTCCTCGATCCATGGCGCGCGTATGAACACGCCCTGGAACGGCTCGAAGAAGGAGTCGAACTGCAGGGGCGCCTCGAACGAGTCGACCTGACGACCATACGCGTTTCGCCGAACGGTGATATCCATCAGTCCGAGGGAGCGCTGATCGGGTACCGCGTCGATCACGTTCTTCGCCACGAGGATGGCTCCGGCACACGTGCCCCAGATGCCCATCCCCTCGGCGTGACGCCGCGCGATGGGCTCGTAGAACCCGTAGGCATCCATGAGCTTGGCGATCGCGGTCGACTCGCCACCGGGGATGACGAGGCCCTCGCACCCCTCCAACTGTTCGGGCAGTCGAACCGCCACGGCACGGACGTCGAGCGCCTCGAGCGTGACGATGTGCTCGCGAAACGCCCCCTGAAGGGCGAGCACCCCTATCTGCACGTCAGCACTCCGTCCAGCACAGCGTCTCGCATTACCAGCCGCGCTCCTGCATCCGCTCGCCATCGGGGATCTCGGAGATGTTGATGCCGACCATGGCTTCGCCGAGGTCGCGGGAGACGCGGGCGATGATGTCGGCGTCCTCGTAGTGCGTCGTAGCCTCGACGATGGCGCGAGCCCGCTTGGCGGGATCACCGCTCTTGAAGATGCCGCTGCCGACGAACACACCGTCACAGCCCAGCTGCATCATGAGCGCCGCGTCCGCCGGGGTCGCGATGCCGCCAGCGGAGAAGTTCACGACCGGCAGCTTGCCGTTGTCATGGACCCATTTCACGAGCTCGTAGGGCGCCTCGAGCTGCTTTGCCGCATCGAAGACCTGCTCCTCGCGCAGACCCGCCACCCAAGCGATCTCAGTGCTGACCGAGCGCATGTGCCGAACGGCCTCCACCACGTTGCCCGTCCCGGGCTCGCCCTTCGTCCGCACCATCGCTGCGCCTTCGGCGATCCGCCGAAGGGCTTCGCCGAGATTGCGGCAGCCGCACACGAACGGCACCGTGAAGTCCCACTTGTTGACATGGTATTCCTCGTCGGCGGGCGTGAGAACCTCGGACTCGTCGATGTAGTCGACGCCTAGAGACTGGAGCACCTGCGCCTCGACGAAGTGCCCGATCCGGCACTTCGCCATGACGGGGATGGTGACGGCTTTGACGATCTCCTCGACCTTGGTCGGGTCGGCCATCCGCGCGACTCCACCGGCAGCGCGGATGTCGGCCGGGACACGCTCGAGGGACATGACCGCGACGGCGCCGGCGTCTTCGGCGATCTTGGCCTGCTCGGCATTGACGACGTCCATGATCACGCCGCCCTTGAGCATCTCGGCCAGGCCCGTTTTGACCCTCAGGGTACCGGTCTCGTTCACGCGTTCTGTCACGTCGGATCTCCTTTCGGCATGCGCTGCCCGCAGGCGCGCGTCGCCGCTGCTGGACACTGAAGAGTACTGGCGATTGTACCTGTGCCCGAGAAGGCCGCACAACCGCGGCGAGCAAGGGGATTCCGCATCACTCCCCTGCAGATAGCGCGGTTAGTGCGCTATTTCATCCTGATGTTCACGTTCGTGTGAACGACCTCGAACCACGTGTTGCCCGGAGCGAGCCGGACGATCCTGCGGTCCTCGGCCCGGATCGTCGGCGGCTGACCTCGATCGGCCTCCCAGGTCCCGTCGATCTTGCGGCCGTCGCGGAAGAGCGTGGCGCGCCCCTCCCCGCCCAGCGTGATGTCGTAGGTCGTGCTGCCGAACTTGTCGCGGCTCACGGGCCGGTAGGTCGCCCAGAGCACGACGACGTTGCGAGCGGTCACCGGAGCGCCGGTCACGGCGTCGCGGTGCGGCGTCGAGCCGTTGAAGCGCGAGTAGCGCTTCGTGGAGCCCTTGTAGACCCACTTGGAGGTCTGCACGTCCGAAAGCGGCACGGTGATCTCCCGCACCACATCGCTGCTCTCGATGGAGCGGCCGAACCGGAGCGTCTTCGGCTTGCCATTGAGGGGGTATCCGCGGCGCTTCGCTTCCCGGCGCCCCGCAGCGGGCCTCAGATAGAGGTTGTGGGGCGAGCTGCGTCGCGCGGACCTGAAGTATGGCGCGCTGACGCCGGCGTCCTCCGAGAGGTTCGCGATCCCGGCCGAGTTGACCTTGCTGTTGATCGGACGCGTGGCTCCCGAGTAGAAGAACAGCGCGTTGTACTGCGGCACGATCCACAGGT
>JACRBU010000191.1 GCA_016213085.1 Coriobacteriales bacterium | reverse complement strand
TTAGTCAAAAAAGATAAAATTCACGCCCACGCTGATCGGCTGGCCGTTCGCGACAAAGGGGCGGTCCGGGCTCGTCTTCGACGGGTCGTTCTCGAACAACCTCTGGTCGGGCTTCACATCCAACACGACGCTCTTGGAAGCAACGACGTACCCCTTCGTGAGATCACCGCCCATGCTTTCGCCGCCTCCCGTCGACAGTGCGCCACAGCCCGAAAGCGATAGTGCTACGAGAATGGCTGTCAGCGCGATCGTCCATCGGATCATGAGCGGCCTCCGCGTGCGGGCGACGTGGACCGGGGCAGCCCCCGTCACTACCTCACATACTAGCGTCACATGCGACGGGACCGCCCCTCGTGGGACGGTCCCGCACCAATCCGGCTGGCATGCTCGGCGACTGGAGACGCCGGTCACGCAGGAGCGAAGAAGGGGGGAGGGTTTGCCGCTCCGACACCTCCGTCTCGCGAGCACCTGCACAGCCATCTAGATCTGTCTAATTCTTACCCGTACAGTCAGGATTCCTGACCGGACCTTCCGACACCCTGAGAGCAGCAACCTGGGTGCCGATGTGTCCGCCCTATCCGGGATTCCTAGCCAGGGTGGTTGCCCGAACGAACTTGCCGAGCACGAAGGCATATACCGCCCCAGCAACGACGATGCTCGCGTAGTTGACGGCGGACAGCACGGGACTCGGGTAGTAGAGGCCGTACACCAGTGCGCCCAGGACCTGGGAGCCCACCAAGGCTCAAACCATGGCCCACTGGGTTGGGAAGTACTCGCTCGTACGGAAGTAGCGTCTGAAGTAGCCGGCAAGCAGGTACACCGTGAAGGCCGCCCAACCCGCGGCTGCGACGTACGAGAGCGTGAGCAGGGAGTACGACGGGGCCTTCACGTCCACCCCAAACCACGTCTCCATGAGAAGCATCATCCTGTACGAGCTCACGCCATAGAGGCAGATGATCGGCACCAGCAGGAAGAAGGCCGGCTGCAACTGGGTTTCTGGCAACGCGCGGGACTTGATCTGCTGGTAGATCAGGAACGCCAGCTTGCCCACCAGCAGGACAGAGCCGACGGCCAACGTCAGGAGCGAGCCGAGCGCCGCCGTCGCGGCCATCGGTCGGCTATCGGCAGCTGCGGCCAAACCTGTCCCGGCCAGGGCCAGCAGCCCGAGCGCGAAGACGTCTAGCAACCAGACGAAGTTGAGCTTGGCCGCCTCAAAGGGTCCACTGCGCAAGCGCGCGAGCAGGTGAGACTCAAGGCCGAACGCGGTCAGCCACAGGACGACGAGAACGACGAACGCGGGAGCCACCAGCATCTGGACGTTGGCCGACACCGCCGGCACGAAGAACGGCACCGAAGCGAACACCACAGCCATGGTCATGGCCAACGACGCGACCGGGACGAATACGCCGGTGACCCTAGCGGGCGGGCCGGTCATGAACTCCCGGTAGCCGTCATCGGCCCGGACCCACTGAACCAGATCTTTCAGGAAGACCCCGGTGAGAAGCAGGTTCACCGTGGTCAGCAGCAACATGATCACAACCAGGAACGCGTAGAGGCCAACCTGACCGAAGGCCAGCGTTGCCCACTCGATGTCCGCAAGCCTCACCGGCCCCTTTCCGTGCGGGACTGCGAACTGCAGCCAATTGAAGGCCATGAGCGTGACGCCGCCCGCAGCCAAGGGCGCCTGGAGGTTGAAGGGTGTGAATCTCATTGCTGCTCCGATTCCGGGCGGTCGGCACCGCATGCTCTGCCGACGCTGGATGCCGGCCGAGGGGCGGTCCTGTTAGAACACCACCACTTTGTCGGCGGCGATCGTCCGCTCGGTCAGCTCTACCATCGAGCTACGCCGCGCACCGTCCATGAGTTCGTCTTCGGTCAGTCCGCGCGCGTCCATGCAGGTGCCGCACAGGAGCACCTCGCCCTTGCGCACTATGGGCTTGAGCATGCGCTCGAGGTTGTAGAAACCGTCGGGGGTCTTCTGCCCCGCCTTCGCACACCCGACGGCATCGGCCATGAGGAAGACCGTCACCTCGGCGGCTTCATCCGTCTTCATCAGGCGGTCGGCCAACCGAAGGCCGTTGTACGAGCGCTCGGTCCCGTAGGGCGGGTCGTTCAACACGAACAGGTAGCGCATCTCATCGTCTCCCGTCAGTCGATTCGGTGGCCGCGCACTCGAGCGGCAGTCCGTGCTCTTGCCACTCGCGCACGCCATCCTCAAGCCGGACTGCGTCGAAGCCCTTCTCGCGAAGCCTCTCGACCGCCTCGACGGCGAGCACGCAGTAGGGCCCGCGGCAATACGCGACGATCTGCCTGTCTCTTGGAAGGGACGCGAGCCGCTCGTCGAGCTCGTCTAGTGGCAGCGACTCGGCGAAGGGGAGATGACATGCCTCGTACTCCGCTCGCGGCCTGACATCGAGCACGATCGCGTCGCCGGACTTGGCAAGCGCCATGAGCTGTCCGCGGTCTACGGGCTGCATGTCCTCGCACCCCTCGTGGAAGCGCCTCGTGATCGCCTCTACCTCGGCCAGCCCGTGTTCGGCGAAACGCTGAATGCTCGCCAGCAGGTCGCCGACGAGGTCGCTCGTCACCCGATAGACGACGTGGTTTCCCCGGCGCTCCGACTCGAGGACGCGCGCCTGCTTGAGCACCTGCAGGTGTTGAGACGTGTTGGCGATCGACATGTTCGTTTCGCTGGCGAGTTCATCGACGGTGCGCTCCGCCTGCAACAGCATGTCGAGGAGTTCCAGCCGTCTCGCGCTGCAAAGCGCTTTGCCCACGCGGGCGAATTGCTCGAAGAGAGCTGTCTTGTAGTTGTCGTACTGGGCCATGTCCTGCCTCCGCGAGATCCAACTGGGAGCCCCCACTAAACTATTCAAGCTATCACTTGAATAGCATGCGGAGAGGTTCCCTGTCTAGCCTCATGCGCTGGCGGCGGGGGGCGCTTCGAACTCAGCGGAGTCCAATCGGGCTATGAGCGCTGCGCTTTCTGGACGTGTTCCTCCTGGAATTCCCGCATGCACCCTCGCGAGCAGAAGTAGTAGGTTTCGCCGTCCACCTCGAGATGCGCCGGTGCGGTTTCGCGCTCTATCGCCATGCCACAGACCGGGTCGACGGCCATCGTCGCCATCTCGCGGAATACGCCGTCGTCGAGCCAAAGGACTCGATCGGCGTGAGGCTTGATCCGCTCGTCATGGCTGACGATCACCACGCTCTTCCCGCGCTGATCCGCGATCTCCCGTAGCCGCACAACCACATCATGGCCGATTCGGCTGTCGAGATTGGCCGTCGGCTCATCGCACAGGAGCAGCGCCGGATCGTTCGCCATCGCCCGCGCGATCGCAACGCGTTGCTTCTCGCCACCGGATAGCTTCTCCGGCAGGAAGTCGAGCCGTTGCCCGAGCTCCATTCCCTCGAGAAGCTCGGTTGCCCGCTGTCTCGCCTTGCTTCCGCTGACGCCTGCAAAATCCAGCACGACTTGCACGTTCTCACGAGCGGTCAGCGCGGACAGCAGATTGAAATCTTGGAATACGAAGCCCACTTGGCGAATCCGAACAGCCGGGAGTCTGTGTTCCGACATCACGGTGACCTCGTCCTCGCCGATGCGGACCGTGCCAGCGGTCGGTTTCAGAAGTGCGCCGATGATCGACAGCAAGGTCGTCTTCCCGCTGCCCGAAGGCCCCATGATGAGCACGACCTCACCCGGGTCGACATCGAGGTCTACGCCACGGAGCGCTTCCACACGCGAAGCCCCCTCGCCGAAGACCTTCGTCACTCCGCGAACGGTCAGCACCGGTCTCTCCACGTCAGACATCATCCCGCTCCACTCATCGTCGGAAGACCTCTGCCGGCTTCAGCCGTGCGATACGGGCGATCGGAAGCAGGGAGGCGAGCGAGCCGACCGCCGCCGCCCCGATCGTCACCTTGAGCACGGATGCCCACGTGACCACCATCGGCACCCGCCCTCCGAAGTAGCCAAGCGCGCCCTGAAGGAGAAGCGCGATGCCGAGAGCGCCAAGCAGCCCGAGCGTGATCGAGATAGCCGATTGGGCGCAGACGACACGAACCAGCCGCGCGTTACTCGCTCCGATCGCCTTGAGGATCCCGTACTCGCTCAGCTTCTGGAGGGTGGTCGTGTAGACGGTCAACGCAACCACCGCGAGACCCACAAGGAAGCCGATGAAGTTCATCATCTGCATGAGCTCGGTGCTCATGTCGCTCACGACGCGCCTCTCGCTGTCGGCGAACTCCTCGCGTGTGAGTACGGTGACGCCGGGGATCTCCCGTCTGATCTGACGTGCCACCCGATCGGCGTCAGCACCCGGATCGAGAGTGATCAGGCCAAAGCTCACGACACCCTGCAGCCCCTGCGCAGACTCGAACGCGTCCCGGTCCATGAACGCGATCGAGTTCAGGATGCTCGTGGTTCCCTTTGCCAGACCCTCCAGCCGCAGGTCCGCGCCCCCAGCGGTGACGGGGTCACCGATACGCCCGCCGAAGTCCTCCGCGATCCGCGCGTCGACGATGATTCCGTCTCGAGTCGGAAGCACCTGGCGGCCGGCCCACGCCCAGGGCCCTCCGGGTCTGCCCGGCTCGTAGCCGATCAGATAGGCGAGCGAACGCTGTCCCCGCAACGTAAGGAACGTCGTCGTGTAGAGAACCGGGTCCGCGTGTCGCACGCCGTCGATGCGGGCAATCTCCCTGAGCTTGGACTCCGCGAAGAACGACGTCGTCATGTGCAGATTGCGCACCCCGCGCTGCGAAACGACAAGATCGAATGGCACGTTATCCATGAATGTGGTCACCTGGCGCGTCGCCCCTGCCAAGACGCCGTCGAGCACGAGAATGAGCAGTGCGGCCAGAACGACTCCCGCGACGCTCACTACGAGTCGCGTTCGGTTCTCGAAGAGGTTTCGAGACGCGAGCGCAACGCCCATCAGGCCCCCCTCCGAAACGCGATCGCCGGATCGATGGAGGCGACTGCCCGGACCGGGACGATCGCGGCGAGCACCGCCATCGCGAACGCAGCGATCCCGAGGCGGAGCACGGCGCTCGGCTCGATGACCACCATGAAGCGTGGAGCAAGGACCGGGATCAGCCGCGCCGCGGCGTAAGCAAGGGCGATCCCGATCGACAAGCCCGCCGTGGTCGCAAAGACCGACTGCTCGAATACGATCGCGTACAGCGCCGTGTTCCTGATCCCTATCGCCTTCAGGGAGCCGTACTCCTTGGAGCGCTCTACGGTGGCCGTGTAGATGGTCAGCCCGACTACAGAGGTTCCTATCAGGAACGCGATGAGAGTCATGAAGCCGATCGGCCCGTTGAGGATCCGCGCGTAGAGCTTCCGGTCGTTCGCGTTGACGACCTCGCGGGGTGTCGCGGCGGTATCCCGCAGCCGCAGCTCGATGCGCCGTGCGAGCGCTTCGGAGCTCTGTCCCCGGTCGCCCTGCACGAGCAAGAACGACGGTGCGCCACGAGAGGCGACAAGCTCACTGGCTTCCTCGAAGTCCATGAAGAACGTCCCGGTCATCCACGACGACGTCCCGCTCGAGAATCCGACCACTTTGAAGCGCTTGCCGAGGATCTCCACGGTGTCGCCGATGGAAAGCCTCCGGGCCTTCCCGACGGCGGCGTCAGCTACTACCTCGTTCTCAGCCGGGGTGCCCTTTCCCTCCGCGATGCGCCACGGGCCACCACCTTTGGTCCGGTCGAACCCCACGAGCAGCGTGAACTCCTTGCGCCCGTGCACTTCGACAACGGCGTACTGAGAGATCACGGGAACGACGCGTGACACGCCCGACATCCTGGCGACCCGGGCCTCGTCTTCGAGCGCGATTCGCGAACGCGCACCGAGGAAGTCATGATTGCCTTCCTGCGCCACGATCACGTCGGCCGGAGCGTGGTCGATGTAGGCGGTGATCTGCTCGTTCACCCCGCGCTGCATGCCGCCAAGCAGAAGGATCAGGAGCACTGACAGCGCCACTCCTCCGCTGCTCACGGCGAACCTCGCCTTGTCCCGAAGCAACGACTTGCGCGCGATCTGGACCATCCCCACCTCCCCTCGGCCCACAGGCGGACGCTAGCGAGTCCCTCGCGGCGACTTGAACTCCAGAGCGGAGGCGTCGCCCTCGGCGAAGTCCTCGCTTTCGAGCTGCACCGTCGAAAGAGCGAACCGGTACCTGCCCTCGAGGATCTCGCGAACCTCGCGCAGGATGCGCTCGGAGTCCCGCATGTCCGCAACGACGATATGCCCGCTGAACGTCGTGATGTGGCCGCTGACGGTGCGTGCATGAAGGTGATGACTCGCCAGAACGCCCGGCACCGCCGACACGTCGCGGTCGACCTGAGCCAAGTCGATTCCCGGAGGCGTTCGGTCGATGAGGATGTTCACGGAATCGCGAAGAATCCCGTAGGCGGCGTAGAGAAGGATCAGCGCGAAGATGATCCCCGCCCACGCATCGGCGACGTAGATTCCGCCGAAGGTTATGAACAGCGCCGCGATGATGACCGCGAGACTTCCCAGGAACGCGTTCATCACGTGCCAGAACGACCCACGGATGTTCAGGCTTTCCTTCTGCCCCCTGTACATGATCATGAGCGAGGCGATCTCCAGCCCGATGCCACCGATGGCCATCGCATACATCGGCAGCGTGGGCACCTCGATCGGATCGAGCAATCGCGCATAGCCCCGCACGAGGATGAGCACCGCCATTCCGACCAGCAACAGGCCGTTGAGGAACGCCGCAAGGACCTCGACGCGAAGGTAGCCGAAGGTGCGTGCCGGGGTCGGCTCCGTCGCCGCAAGCCGCACGGCGACGAGCGAGATCGTGATCGCCACGAACGTGGAAAGCTCGTGACCGGCGTCGGCGAGCAGCGACAGACTGCCCGTCGACAGAGCAACAGCGATCTCGAACACGAAGTAGATCAGGATCAGGATCGAGCTGATCCTGAGCGCCCGGAGGTTCCGCGTCGGAACCCCATGCCCCGAGCCGTGCGTCTCCATCGCCGTCCCTTCATGGCCCACGCCTGATGAATGCACCGAGATTCCCAGGTGCCATGGATATACCGCTGCTGGGTCATCCCGCCCCCTGATAAACCTGACAATACAGGTCATGTTTTGCCTGCGCGACGGCCCATCTGGCACACGTCTTGCGGTAGATCGGGCAACGAGAACGAGGATTCCCATGGCTCGATCGCCCGCATTCAGCAAGGTCACCTCAGTGGCCGTGATAACGGCCCTTGTGGCTGTCACGGTCCTCGTGGCGTGCTGCGCCGTCTACGGGACTTCGTCCCTCGGTGGCGCCAAGTTGCTCGCTCATGCAGCGTGCGACGCGGGCTCCCACGGCCTGCTAGCGACGGCCGGGGTACGCCCGGAATCGCCTGCCACTCCCTCGGTCATAGCTGCGATAGCAGCGGCGGGCCTCCTTCTCGGGGTCTCGCAGGGTCGAGTACGCTCCAGCGCGGCGGCCGCGGTCGAACCGCCTCCACCCGCCGACCCCAGACACGGACGACTCAGAGTCTGAATCAGCCTTTCACCCGAAGCGCGGATCCAACGTGCATTGAAGGATCCGCGCTGGTCATGCGCTCCGCGAATCACTGAGTCGCGTCGAGCAGCTCGAACAACATGACGATTGCGCCTCTGAACAAAGGCGCGGTGAAAGGACCGGCAATGAAGATCGTCCACATCAAGACCGACGGGATGCACTGTGACGAGTGCCCTCTGCGCATTGAGACTGAGATCGAGCACCTTCGAGGGGTCAAGGCTGCGCGCACGTATCGCTCGATGCACCTGACTTCGGTCCTCTACGATGCCGACCTCGTCGACGCGAACACGATCCGAGACCGAGTCGCGAACGCCGGCTTCGAGGCTCATGTGGTGGCTGGAAGCCATGGCCACTAACTCCGCACACGACCCCACGACACGAAGCCCGCTGCCTCTTCGGCAGCCCGCAGCGCCCCGACCCTTCAGCTACTTGAGGAGTGATCTCCGATGATGATGTTCCTGTGGCTCCCTTTCCTGTTCCTGATCCCATTCGCGATCCTTTGGCTCGCGCGGTCCGGCGGCGCAATGGGTTGCTGCAGCGCACCCCACGCAGTGAACCCGCAGTCACCCGGCGGCGCTGACGCCGTGGAGATCGCGCGCCAGCGCCTGGCCAGAGGCGAGATAACCGTTGCCGAGTTCGAGGAGATCCGACGGCTGATCAGCTAGGCACGCCAGCTCGGACGAGTCGTCGCAGATGAGGAGAGCACCGATGAACCAAAGGATCGTCATATGGACGATCGTGGGCGCTGTTGTCGCAGGCCTCGCGTTCGTGCTGATGACGCCCGCGACAGCGACCAAACAGAACATCGAAAGCTCGGAGCTGACTCAGCTTCAGAACGGCGGAGCGTGGGTGATCGATGTGCGGACGAACAGCGAGTACGTCCGGGGGCACATCCCCGATTCGCTGAATCTGCCGCTCGAACAGCTGAAACAGACCGCCGCGACGTGGAGCAAGACGCAGCCGATCGTCGTCTACTGTGCGACCGGAGCGAGATCTGCCGAGGCCGCGTCTTATCTCACGTCTCAGGGGTTCAAGAAGGTCTACGACCTCAGCGGCGGGATGGCAGGGTGGACGGGACCGGTGGCGGGAGGCCAACCCGCGACCTCCGTCCCTAAGGGCCCAGGCGTGGTCGAGACCGGAGGCGAGCCCGTGTTCATCGACTTCGCGGGGAGCACTTGACCCGTCTGCATTCGGATGAAGCCTCTGGTCGAGAGGCTGAAGAAGGAGTATGCGGGCGAGGTCGAATTCAGGCGTTACGTCGACAGCGGTGATCCCGTTGGCGACCAGCTCTCGCAGCAGTTCAATGTCCAGTACGTACCGACGTTCGTGTTCGTGAACGCAGACGGCAGCGTCTCAGGAGAGCCCATCGTCGGCGAAGTCGATGAAGCCACACTGAGGCAGCGGCTCGATGCGCTCGAATAGGGACATACCGAGAGGGCGAGGTGAACGATGAACGGGTTTCTGCTGACAGCCGCGGCGGCATTCGGAGCCGGCCTTGTGTCGTTCCTCTCCCCGTGCGTCTTGCCGTTGATTCCGGGCTACGTGTCCGTGATCACCGGCTCCTCTCCGACGGAGTTGGCCGGGCGCAGGCTCCCGTTGTCGCGCCAGTTGGTCCCGAGCCTCATGTTCGTCGCCGGGTTCACGCTGGTGTTCGTCGCCCTCGGTGCGTCAGCATCGCTGCTCGGAGTGTTCCTCGCACCGTACAAGAGCTTCCTGACCAGCACAGCTGCCATTCTCATCATTCTGATGGGCATCTTCATGCTCGGCCTGATCAAGGTCCCCGGACTCTACGCCGAGAAACGCCTGGACCTCTTGGCGATGCGCAGCGCAGGGAAGGCGGCACCGCCGCTGATGGGAATGGCGTTCGCGTTCGGATGGACGCCTTGCGTGGGGCCGATCCTCGCCAGCATCCTCGCAATCGCCGGCACGTCTGCCGATGTCGGCAAAGGGACGATCCTCCTGCTTGTGTACTCGGCCGGCCTCGGGGTGCCCTTCGTCTTGGTCGGCCTGGCGTTCGCGAGGCTTAGGGGGACGATGCGCTTCCTCTCGCGACACTCGCTCGCCGTCAATCGTGTGGCTGGCGTGCTTCTGATCGTCATGGGTGCACTGATGCTCACGGGCCGTCTCGCGGCGGTCTCCGGCATCCTGCTTCGATTCCTGCCGACGTCGTTTGGATAGGTTCGTTGGAAACGCATGCTCAGAACCGGATTTGCGGGGGCGGCGCTCTCGCCACCTTAGGCAGAGCCCGAGCCCGGAATGTGAGGCCCCAGATGTCCCGCATCAGAAGTGTTCCAGCTGCCGCGCTCTGTGTCGTTGCGCTGTGGGCCGTGATTGCCCCGGCACCCGCGCTCGCCACACCGGCTTCGTGGGCTTCGGTCGACGTGCGTCTGATTCAGGCACAGGACGGAACGCCTGTCGTCCTCGTGGGCGGCGATTTCCCAGACGGAACCAAGCTCCCCGCGACGGGAGTCCTCTCGGTTCCGAGCGGCATAAAGCCCACCTGGGTCGGCGAGATACTCGGTGGCGATCCGTCGAAGGACCCGACGGCGAAGTACTCCGTGACGCCAAAGCAAGGGTTTGACGCAGTGACGCTCACGCTCACCAAGGTCACGAAGGGCCAGGTCGAATACGCGGACCCCGCAGCCGTCGCAAAGTCCGGCCAGGAATCCAAGGCGACTCTGCGTTGGACGAGCCCTGAAGCGATTCCGAGCGCGAAGCTCTACATCCAGCTGCCCCAGGGCGCAACCGTAACGTCGCCGGGCGACACGAAACAGGAGTCTCTGGGCGGTCAGACGTTCTACTCGAAGGCATTCACAGCGGTGAAGGCCGGACAGGCCCTCGAGGTCAACGTCACTTACACCGGCGGCAGCCCCGGCGGGGGGACCGCCCCACAAGCGCCGGGAGCGCCCGCACCGGGAGCGCCCATCCAAGGCAGCAGCCCCTCGCCGATTCCCGTGATCGCGGGGGGCCTCCTGGCGGCCGCTCTCATCTTCTTCGTCTTCAAGCAGCGCAGGCGCGCGCTCGAGGCCGCCGGGGACGAGGACGCGGAGATGGAGGAAGAGCCGCCAACGGCCAAGCGCGGAAAGGCCAGCAAGCACGCGGAACCGGAGCCCGACGAAGACGAGAACACGCCGTTCGACGTTGAGGAATGAGGGATTCGGCCGCTCCCACGCGGCGCCCGTACTCGCTCCGCGAGACGTGCGGTACCGCGAGCGGGCGGGCTTCGTCCCTCATTTGGGCACGAACTAGTCATGCGGAACCGTGGACTCCTCATAACCGCGATCGCGCTTGTCGTCATCGGTCTGGTCGGTCTGGTCAGCCTCGCGTCGCTCATCACCAGACGACCGGCGACGACGTCGCGGCGCCAGCCGAACACTCGCGCCACCCCACTCGGCGAAGCCATCTACGTGAACGGCATAGGCGAAGACGGCTTGCCCATCCCGCGCGCCGGCGGCATGCCGATGATGGGCGCGATCGCGTGTGTGGATTGCCATGGGGATGACGGCCAAGGCGGACGTATCGCCATGATGATGGGCTCGTTCGAGGTCCCCGACATTCGCTATTCGACCCTGACGTCACCACGCAGGGAGGACGACGAGACCGAGCCTGCGTGGACCGACGACGAAATCGCGCAAGCCATCCGCGACGGCACCGAGCCCAACGGCTAACTACTGCGGTGGCCGATGGCGCGCTGGAATCTGTCCGATCGGGAGATGGCAGCTGTGATCGGCTATTTGAAGGAGCTGGATTCGAGATGATGTGGGGATACGGCGGTCAGCCTTACGATTCGACGGTGGGTGGCTACGGCTGGTTCGGGGGCATCCTGATGTTCATCTTCATGCTGGCGATCCTCATCGGTGCCGTGCTCCTCGTCGTCTGGGCGGTGAGAGCGGTCAGCGGCCACGGTGGCGGCCCGGGTGGCACCCAGTGGACGCCACCGGGCCCGCGCGAGGACGATGCGATCGCGATCGCTCGCAAGCGGTTGGCGTCAGGCGAGATCACTGCCGAGCAGTTCGAGGAGATCAAGAGGGCGCTGGGGGGCTAGGCACTCGCCGCTCCCCTGGCGAACGCTACCGGGACAAGTAGTCGACCAGTAGTTTCGCTTCGCTCTCGGTGAGCCCGGCACCGCGCACGTTCATGTCGTCGACGAGACCCTGCACCTGCTCCCTCGGCCCCTTGAACGAGAACGCGGGATCGGGTGCGTGGCACTTCGAGCACTTCGCCCTGATCACCTTCTTCGCCCTTGCGATCCGTAGGCCACTCATTCCCTCCGACTGCTTCTCCGGCTTCGCCGTAGGGGGCTCGGGTGCGGGAGCCGTCAACGCCGGGTCCATCGAGGCCCCAACGCTCGTCCCTGTTTCCGTCCTCGTGGTCGGCGGGGGCATCAGCGTCGCCACCTCACTCGGCTCGAGCGCTTCTCGCTGAGAGGGCACAGCCGAGCGCGAGGGGTCGGCCGATGTGGACTTCCCGCCACATCCGGTCACGGCGAACGCCAGGATCATGAGCGCCACCGTGAGCGCGGCCAGCATGGAAGCTCTTGCGGAGTTCAACGGAACGCTCCGTTCGCTCGTTGGGGATTCAGGAGACAGCGGCGTTATCAGGCTGCGCCCGCACCTACCGCAGCCGAACATCCTTCGGCGGTGAACATGAGGACGGGGGCCACGCCGAGATGCCCTGAGCCCGCCCGCCACGCTTCGAGGTAGGCATGGACGACGTGCTCGTCGCAAGTGGAGCCAACGAGAACAAGTGAGGCGTCGGGCCCGAAGCCCCCATCAGCATCGAGCGTCGACTGGTTGGGCACGACGATCCGCACCTCGGAGACCCCGGACTTGAACAGGCGGCTCTTTAGCCATTCGCACCACTCGGTGTCGAGACTGCCCAACTGACTGAGCGCGGAATCGTGACAGCCTGCATTGCTGCCGACGTGAGCGACATGCGTGAGCGTCACGGTGCCGACGCCCTGCCTGCACACGTGCCCAAGGCAAGCGGCGAGACAGCCCGAACGAACCGACAGATCTGCCGGTACAACTACATGACCAAGCACCCGCCGACGAGCGGAAAGCACGGGCTGGCCCTCAGGACGCGAACCGGCATTCAGGTAGATGAGCGTGCGACCAGGAGTGGCCAGTAGCGACGCAAGCGCCGTCGGGAGTCCGGCGGTCTTGTCGCCGACTCCGACAGCTACGCTGGACGGACCGCCCGCCTTCAGCTCGGCAATGCAATCATCGACCGATTCGGGCTTCGCGAAATCGACGCGTCGGATGTCGACATCTCCCAGTCCCAAGGCACCGAGATCCGTGATTCCCTGTGCGATTCCTCCCACCGTCGCGCCTGTGTCGACGATGAAGAGCGTCTTCCCTTTCATAGCCTTGCAAGCCTCCAAAAGCCCCCGACCATCGCGAGCGTGCCCGCGACGGCCGGGGGCCGGTTTGTCGTTACGCAAGAACCTCGGCCTGGTAGCCGGCGTCCTTGATCTCCTTGACGATGGCGTCGGGGCCGACCTGGCTCGGGTCGAAGGTGACCTCAGCCACCCCGTCCGCGAGCGAGACGTCAACTTCCTCCACGCCCGGGAGATCGCCGACGTTCATCTCAATGATCATCGTGCATGACTGGCAGTGCATGCCCGTCGTCTTGATGCGAACGGTTTCCATCTGAGTTCCTCCGTCTTCCTAAGCGGCCTTCGCCTTGGACATGCTCGGGCGGAAACGGCGCAGAAGCAGCGAGCTGGAAACGACGCTTACGCTGGAGAGCGCCATCGCCGCACCGGCAAGCTCAGGCCGCAGCAGGCCCAGGGCCGCAATCGGGATACCGAGCGTGTTGTACCCCAGTGCCCAGAAGAAGTTCTGGTAGATCTTGCGCATCGTCGCTCGCGAGAGCTCGATGCCTGTGACGACGTCGCGGAGGTCGTTCTTCATCAGAACGATGCCACCCGTTTCCATGGCCACGTCGGTGCCGGCACCCATCGCGAGTCCCACGTCCGCCTGCGCAAGCGCGGGAGTGTCGTTGATGCCGTCACCAACCATCGCGACCGTAAGGCCCTTGGCCTGGAGCTTCGAGACCTCTTCGGCCTTGTGCTCCGGGAGCACCTCCGCGAGGACGTGATCGGGTTCGATTCCGGCCTGGCGCGCGATAGCCTCGGCGGTCCGGCGGTTGTCGCCGGTGATCATGAAGACCTGCACTCCCATATCTTGCAGGCGAGTGACGGCCTCCTTCGAGTTCTCCTTCAGCGTGTCCGCGACGGCGATGAGGCCTGCGGCCGCACCGTCGATAGCCGTCAGCATGACCGTCTTGCCTTCGCCCTCGAGCTGCTCGATGCGCGCAGAGTACGCCGATACGTCGACGCCCTCGCGCGTCATAAGCTTGCGGTTACCGAGAGCCACTCGGCGACCGGCGATGTTGCCCTCGACACCGTGACCCGGCACGGCCGTGAAGTCGGCAACGTCGCCGAGTTCCATGTTGTTCTCTTGCGCATACGCCACGATCGCCTCGGCGAGCGGATGCTCGCTCGAGCGCTCTATCGACGCCGCAAGACGGTAGAACTCCTCGCGGTCGAAGCCCGTGAAGGGCTCGTACTCCGTCACGATGGGCTTGCCATGAGTGAGCGTGCCGGTCTTGTCGAACACGATCGCCTTGATCTTGTATGCGGTCTCGAGAGCGTCGCCGCTCTTGATCAGGATGCCGTTCTCGGCGCCCTTGCCCGTGCCGACCATGATGGCGGTAGGCGTGGCAAGACCGAGCGCGCACGGGCAAGCGATAACGACGACCGCCGTACCGGCGAGCAGGGCCTTCACGAACGGGGTCACCATCTCGTAGAACTCGGGGCTGACGAAGTTCGGAACAACGAACAGCCACGTGAGGAAGGTCAGCAACGCGATTACGAGTACTGCCGGAACGAACACGCCGCTGATCGAGTCAGCGAAGCGCTGAACCGGAGCCTTCGAGCCCTGCGCCTCTTCGACGAGGCGGACGATTTGCGCCAGGGCGGTATCCGCTCCGACCTTGGTCGCACGGAACTTGAACGAGCCGAGCTTGTTGATCGTGGCGCCGATGACGTTGTCGCCGACGTTCTTCTCGACCGGGATGGACTCGCCGGTGAGCATCGACTCGTCGACGGACGAACGGCCTTCGACGACCTTGCCGTCGACCGGGACCTTGTCACCAGGACGGACCACGACGACGTCGCCGACGACGACTTCCTCGACAGGGATGTCGATCTCTTGGCCGCCTCGCACGACGCGTGCGGTCTTAGCAGCGAGACCCATGAGCTTCTTGATCGCATCGCTCGTGCGACCCTTCGCTCGCGCCTCGAGCAGCTTGCCGAGGATGACGAAGCTGATGAGCAGAGCAGCGGTCTCATAGAAGACAGGCTGGGCGGCGAGCGCCATCACGAACGTCGCAGCGACCGAATAGAAGTACGCCGCCGACGTGCCGATCGCGATAAGAGTATCCATGTTGCCTGTGCGCCGCTTCAATGCGTGCCAGAAGCCACGGTAGAACTGAGCGCCGGCGATGAACTGAACCGGGGTGGCCAGGATGAAGCCGAGGTACTTGGCCATCATCATCGGCTCGACCGATGCGCCGGTCAGTCCGTTCCACCACTCGGCTACTGCCATCGGGATGATCTCCATGAACGGAGGGATCATGGCGACGAACAGCGCCGGGATACTGAGGGACAGCGAGAATATGAACAGGTTGCGCTCGCGCCGCATGGCCTTGGCCTGCGCCTCGGCCTGGACGTCCTCGCCCTTTGCCGCGCCGGGAAGTGTCTCGACCTTCACGACCGCGTCGTAACCGGCCCCGCGAACCGCGGTGATGAGTTCATCGATACCGATGACCGCCGGATCGAAGTCGATCGCGGCACTTTCGGCAGCGAGGTTCACTCTGGCTGACGAGACGCCGGGGAGCTTGCCGACCGTCTTCTCGATAACCGCCGCACATGACGAACACGTCATGCCGATGATGCCGAAGGTGACCCTTCCGGGGACCGACTCGGCGATCGCCGGCGCCGCGAGCGGCGTGGCGGTGTAGCCGGCCTTCTTGACCGCCTCGACGATGCCGTCGACATCGATGACGGCCGGGTCGAACGTGGCGACGAGCTTCTCGGTCGCCAGGTTCACGACCGCCGAACTCACGCCAACGACCTTCGACAGCGTCTTCTCGATGACGGCGACGCAGCTCGCACACGTCATGCCGGAGACGGCGAACGTCTCCTCGCGAGTGGCCGGTGCCGTCGGCGACGGAGCGGCGTAGGGGTCGGCTGGGATCGCCGCTGGAACAGCCGGCGCTGGCGTTTCTGGAACTACCGGCGCTTCCGGCACTGCGACGGCAGCCTCTGCCGCAGCCGCCGGCTCGGCGGGGCAAGCCGTCGCGGCGCACGCTTCGGCAACCGCCTGGACGGCCTCAGGGCTGACTTCAACATCGACCGCGCCACCCAGCGGCGTGAGGTCCACGACGGGCAGAACCTCGCTGCCATCGGCTTGCCCCACGGGCGTGAAGCCCGCAGTCACGATAGCGCGCGCAATCTCCTCGGCGGAGGTGTCTCCCTGGGCAAGGATCGTGAGCGTACCCGCCTTGGCATCAGCCGAAGCGGTGTCAACGCCCTCGACCCTCTCGATATGTTTGACCAGCAGCTGCTCGCAGGAGCGGCAGTGCATGCCCTGCACGGCGACCCTGTAGATCTGCTTGGTAGAAGTAGTGTCCACTTGTCTTTCCTCCTACTCGACGATGAGTGTTCCGTGGACCATGTTCATGCCGCACCGGAATCCGTAGACTCCGGGCTCCAAACCGGGAATCCGGACGACCGCGCCGCCACTTTCGAGGCTGACGTCGATCCCGAGATCGTCGAAGACGACTCGTCCGAGACACCCGTGACCTTCCGAGAAGGTCAGCTCCGCCGGAACACCGGCCGAGATGATGATTTGATCGGGGTCGTACCCGTCGGTGACGTGGATGGAGATGCGTTGCACCTGCTCGACTTCCGCGCGCACCGGCTCCCTTGGCGGTTCAGCCAAGCCGAGACGGACGGCCTCTTCGTAGGGCAGGGTCCGAGGATCGACGCGACGCTCGAAGTCACACACGGCGACGTTCTCCGGATCGAGGCCGCTGTGAACGACCGCCCGAACGATGTCCTCGTAGAGGTCTCGCGGAGTGTCGGTCACCACGACGATTGTCTTGTCTTCGAGCGCCTTGACCGACGCCACGCCATCGACCTCTCGCAGGTTCAGCTCAGCCAGCGCGTTCGTGGACCAGCACTTCGTCTCGGCCACGTCGATCCGATACACGCTCTTCAGGATGCTTTCCATTCGGCTCACCCTATTCCACGACGATCTTGCCGAAGACCATCTTCATGCCGCAGTAGAAGGGGTACTCGCCCTTCTCAAGGCCCTTCAGCTTGACCGTGACGGGACCGCCGGACATATCCTCGAAGAACCCGAGCTCGTCGCTATACACCTGTCCGGTGCAGCCACTGCCGTTAGCGAAGGTGATCTCCGCCGGGACTCCGGCCTTCAGCTTGATGGCGTTCGGATTGTACGTGCCGCTCGACACGTCGACGGAGATTCTCTGGACGTCTCCCTCCACGGCGGCGGCTCCTTCGATCGTGTCTCCGGTCACGCCGCTCGCGGGAGCCTGCCCATTGCCGCAGCATCCGCCGCCACCCTGGGCGCCGCCTCCGCCAGCAACCGGCGCTCCGGAAACACCGGCCACCGGTGCTGCACCTTGGCTGCTCGGGGCCGAGAGGGCCGCGGCGAACTTGTACGCACCGAAGAAGGCGGCGACGATCAGCACGCCGATGACAAGCATTCGCGTGCGATTGCTTGCCTGATTCGTATTCTGAGTAGTCACTGTTCTATCTCCTCATCAAGTTTGTCGTGCCTAAGAAGCGGACTGGGGAGCGGGCCCACCGTGCGGACGCTTACGCCCGCTGGGTGAACCGCTCGTCGACTTCGAACCGCTCTTCGACTTCGAACCGCTCTTCGACTTCGAACCGCTCTTCGACTGGGAACCGCTCTTTGACTTTGAACCGCTCTTCGCACTCGAGCCGCTCTTCGACTTGGAGCCGCTCTTGGAGTGGCTCGTCGAATGGCCCTGGTCCTTCGACTGGGAACCGCCACGGGAGCTATCTGACGCGCTCCCCGACGAGCGACGAGGCTGATCGCCGTTGGATCTGGATGAGCCCTTCGGCGCTCCGGCATCGCGTGCGAGCCAGATTGCCCCGCCGGAAGCAGCGGCGGTCAGAAGGAGCCACGCCCATGCGGGAACACCGCTACCACCCGTGGAACCAGCCGCGCCTCCGACCGACAGCGTGCCGGACATCATGCCCATGCCGCATGTCAGGGAGTAGCTGCCCGCCTTGCTGGCGGGGATATCGACCTGGGTCGTGCCATTGGGGGTCAGATTCACCAGGATGCCCAGCTGCGGGATCGCGAGCTGGTCGGAACAGGCGTTGTCTTCCTGCCTGTCCACTATCAGGCGAACCGGCTTGTCAGCCGGGATCGACACCGTCTGCGGCACGAACTGGACGTTCTGGATGGTCAGCGGGACCTCGACCACGCCATCAGCGGCGGTCTTGCCGGCATCGGCGGTCTGGTTCGAGGACGGTGCGGGGCCGCCGAGCACGGCCGTCTTCACGGTGTTGAACGTGAACGGCGAGCCGAGCAGCATTGCCGCCCGATTCAAGTACACCATGCCGAAGACGATGACGACGACGGCCAGTAGCGCCATGACCCGCTCGCGGATCTTGTGGCTCATCAGGCCGGTCGCCGTACCGATCAGCATCATCAGCGGAGCGGTGCCAAGACCGAACGCCAGCATTCCGACGGCACCGCCCAGCGGTGAGCCGGAAGCACCAGCGAGCACGTAGGCGCTGATCAGCGCGCCACACGGCATCATGCCGGTGATCAGACCCAGAAGGGTCGGGGCGACGTAGCGGTCGTACGAGGTTTCCTCGGCACTGCCGGCCTTCTTGCCGCGGTTGCGGATCGATCGGATCCAGCCCATGAGGAACTTCGGCGTGCGCGGAGTGAACTTCTGCGCCCACTTCACCTTGCCGGTAAGACCGAGTCCGAGCACGACCATG
The DNA here is from genome assembly GCA_016213085.1 of Coriobacteriales bacterium. Classification (GTDB taxonomy): domain Bacteria; phylum Actinomycetota; class Coriobacteriia; order Anaerosomatales; family JACRBU01; genus JACRBU01. The sequence goes on along the minus strand of JACRBU010000191.1, from coordinate 4,632 downwards.
TACGCGCCCGCGACGAGCGTCGCCCACGGGCGAACGCCGTCGAGGTTGAAGACCGAGCCAAGTGCGCCAAGCAGAAGACCGAACGTCACGTAGCTGAGTATCTTCGCACTCTGATATGCGAATTGCGGAAGGACCGCACGGTACCACGCGCCGGAGTGCTCGTCTTTGATCGAGCAACTCAGAACCATCGGGCCGCACATCGAGGCGCAGTGGAGGCTGGTTACCAGCCCCAACGTGAACATCGAAACGATAAGAGCAATCACTAGAGTCTCCTCGTTGTTGCTTTCTTCGGGGATCCCACGCGCCGGAAATGCAACCGGCCAAGCGGGGTCGACGAGATGCCCGTCGCGCGAGCGCGACGAAAGCCCGCTCACGGGCGTGCGTCAGCAGCCCGCTGCGGTAGCGAGGAGAGGCCTAGAGCCGGAGTCGTTCTCCGAGAGGTGGCTCGGGCGGCCATGGAGGTGCCGCCGCCACTGGGATGACCGCGCGCGTCGGCTCAGTGTTGGGGAGCACGAGCGCAGCGATACCGATGGCCAGGGCCACGAACAGAGCCGTGATGGCCGCGATCAGCGAACCGGTCGCGGCGTCAGGCAGGGCGGGATCCTGCACCATGTCACACAGACCGCTGAAGTGAAGTCCCTGCGACGGCATAGAAAGGTCCGCTGCCATCATGTGGCACCCGGCAGCCAGCATGGACATGGGGAGAAGCACCGCTACCAGTGCGAACACCGTGAAAGCGGTGAGTGCGAAGTTGGTATCTGGATGCAGCTTCACAAGACCCCACATGCCCAAGCGGACGATTACCTACCGAACAAATGCAAGATGCATGCCTATGTCGGCGTATCTGAAGTATCGGCGCCAACCGGGACGAACTCAAGCGAAACCGAGTTTATGCAGTACCGGAGGCCTGTCGGGGGCGGTCCGTCGTTGAAGACGTGACCCAGATGTCCCTCACAGACGGCACATCTAACCTCAGTACGCGCCATGCCGAAGGACGTGTCCGCGTGCTCAGTGATAACGTCGTCGGAGATCGGCTTCCAGAAGCTCGGCCAGCCGCATCCCGAGTGGAACTTAGTCTCCGAGGTAAACAGGGTCGTCTGACAACCAGCGCACCGGTAGGTCCCCTCATCGAAGACGTCGGTGAGGGCTCCCGAGAAGGCGGGCTCGGTCCCCGCGCGCCGCAGGACACGGAACTGCTCGGGCGTCAGTAGCCCCCGCCACTCATCATCTGACTTGATCACACGCTCACGCATGCGCGACTCCCGAGTCTGTGGGCTACCGGACGACGAGCTTCCCTTCGACCATGCCCATACCACACGTGAAACGATACGTCCCCCGGTCGACCCTTCCGAGATCGACCTTCGCGTCCCCCGCCGAGTTGTCGGCATTCACGCCGAGATCGGGCATCAGGAAGCCCGCGGCGCAACCTTCACCCTGCGCGACCGTGAGCACGATCGGCGATCCGGCCGTGGCGTTGACCACCGACGGTTCGTAGCCCACGCTCCCGATCGCGATCTTGAAGCGCTGGGACTTCGGCGCTGCCGGCTTGACGGGCGCCGATTCCGGCTCGGGAGAACTCGCTCTTGGGGCAGGTTCGGGCTTGGATGATTTGGGCTCGGCCTGATCCGACTTCTGCGTCGCCTCATTCGGGGTTGGCGTCGGCTCTTCGGATTCGGAGACCGCGACCGGCGGCTCGACCGGCGGCACCGGAACGGCGGTGCTTCTCTGCGCCTTTGCGGACGCCGGTTCGCCAGCGGAAGCTGACGCCTGACCTCGTGTGATGCCGAACGCTACCGACGCGACGAGCACGATTCCCGCCACGCCTCCGACGATCGTCCCGACTCTCACGAGGCGGGCGCGGGTCCTCTCGGCACGTTCCAAGTCCCGACGGACTCGATCGACATCACTGTTGCGGTAGTGGGGCAAAGCCACAGGCGCTCCATTCGCATACCGGTTCTCCTCCGCCCCAGCAGGCGCAAACGCCTTGCCAGAGTCCGACGCCCAAATCGCACCGCGGGACGTTCATTCGCTGCTCCCGCGCCCGCTTCTGACCCCTGGGTATATCGCTGGAAGCAAGCGAACGGCGTTCAGGAGCACGCGCCAAAGGAGGTGTCGACGATCGGTGTCGAAGGCTACGTGCACTCGATCGAAGTCGGCAGCTTCGTCGACGGTCCGGGGCTGCGCTACGTTGTGTTCCTCGCGGGATGCCCACTGCGCTGCAAGTACTGCCACAACCCCGATACCTGGCAGTGCCGAGGCAAGATGTCGGATGCGGATTCGGTCCTCAAGAACATCGGGATGACGGCTGAGTTCCTCGAGGCGGGCGACGGAGGCGTGACCGTAAGCGGCGGCGAGCCGCTCGCGCAGCCCGCGTTCACCGCGGCTCTGCTGCAGGGCAGTAAGCGTCTCGGGCTCCACACCGCGCTCGACACCTCGGGCTACCTGGGCGATGCGCTCACCGACGAGATGCTCGTCAACATCGACCTCGTGCTCCTCGACATCAAGTCATGGCTGCCCGACGTGTATCGCGAACTCACGGGAGTCGAGGTAGAACCCACACTTCGGCTCGCCCGTCGGCTGTCCGACGAGTGCAAGCCGATGTGGGTCAGGTTCGTCCTCGTCCCAGGGATCACCGATGCGCACGAGAACGTCGAGGGACTCGCGCGGTTCGTCGCGACGCTTCGCAGCGTCGAGCGGGTCGAGGTCGTGCCATTCCACCAGATGGGGCGGGCCAAATGGGAGCAGCTTGGGATCGCGTACGAGCTGACCGACACCCAGCCCCCGACCGACGACGAGATCCAGCGGGTCAAGGACGTGTTCGAGGCTCACGGGCTGCCGGTCGACGATGGCCGATTCGCGCCATGCGGACCGGTCGCAGCAAGAGGGTGACCTGAGTGACCACTACGCAGGAGCACGCGTGCGCGCAGGAGCCGGCGTGGAGCGACTTCCACGCTGGATCCTGGTGCGAAGCGATCGACGTGCGCGACTTCATCCAGTGCAACTACACGCAGTACGAGGGCGACGACGCGTTCCTGTCACCCCCGACGACGAGGACGCTCCGCTTGTGGGAGAAGGTTGCCGCTCTTATGCGGGAAGAGCAGACCAGCGGCATCCTGGATGCAGACACCGACATCGTGTCCGGGATCACCTCGCACGGTCCCGGCTACATCGACAAGGACGACGAGACCGTCGTGGGACTCCAGACGGACAAGCCGCTGAAGCGCGCCCTCATGCCGCAAGGCGGCGTCCGCATGGCCGAAGCAGCGCTCGAGGCGTACGGCCGAGGGCTGTCTCCCGAGATCAGTCGGATCTTCGGCGTTCGCGGATTCCGGAAGACGCACAACGACGCCGTCTTCGATGTCTACACCGCCGAGATGCGTGGAGCCAGGCGCTCGGGAATCATCACGGGCCTTCCCGATGCATATGGCCGTGGACGCATCATCGGCGACTATCGTCGCGTCGCGCTCTATGGCGTCGACCGCCTGCTCGAGGACAGGATCCGCCTGAAGGACGAACTGAGCGGCCTCGAGATGCTCGACGAGACCATCCGTCTGTCCGAGGAACTCGCCGAGCAGTTCCGGGCGCTCGAGGACCTCAAGACGATGGCGACGAGCTACGGCTTCGACATCTCCAAACCGGCGTCGAATGCCCTTGAGGCGGTGCAGTGGCTCTACTTCGGCTATCTGGGCGCGGTGAAGGAACAGAACGGCGCGGCGATGAGCATCGGCCGCATCTCGACATTCCTCGACGTCTACTTCGAGCGTGACCTCGCGCGCGGCGCGCTGAGCGAAACGGATGCGCAGGAGATCGTCGACCAGCTCGTCATGAAGCTGCGGATGGTGCGCTATCTGCGCACCCCCGAGTACAACGAGCTCTTCTCAGGCGACCCGACGTGGGTGACCGAGTCGATCGGCGGATGCGCGGACGACGGGCGTCCGCTTGTCACGAAGTCGTCGTACCGCTTCTTGCAGACGCTCTTCAACCTGGGTCCCGCGCCCGAACCCAACCTCACCGTCCTGTGGGCGCGTGCGCTACCAGAGCCCTTCAAGGCCTTCGCAGCGCGGGTCTCGGTCGAGACGAGCGCGATCCAGTACGAGAACGACGACCTCATGCGCAACATCTACGGCGACGACTACGGGATCGCATGCTGCGTCTCGGCGATGATCATCGGCAAGCAGATGCAGTACTTCGGGGCGAGGGCGAACCTGGCCAAGGCGCTGCTCTACGCGATCAACGGCGGGCGTGACGAGCTGTCGGGGACCCAGGTCGGTCCCGCGAGCGAGCCGGTGACCGGGGAGTTCCTGGACTACGACGACGTGAAGGCGAAGTACGACCGCATGCTCGACTGGCTCGCGAGGACCTACGTCGGTGCGCTGAACGTCATCCACTACATGCACGACAAGTACTCGTACGAGCGGCTGGAGATGGCGCTTCACGACCGCGACGTCTCTCGCTTCCTCGCCTGCGGGATCGCTGGGCTTTCGGTGGCGACCGACTCGCTATCGGCGATTCGCCATGCGAAGGTGCGCGTCGTCCGCGACGAACGCGGTCTGATCACGGACTACGAGGTCGAGGGCGACTTCCCGAAGTTCGGGAACTACGACGAACGCGTCGACAGGATAGCGACCGAAC